>CAYJNV010000146.1:6865-10449 GCA_964370975.1 uncultured Caldilineaceae bacterium
GCGGGGTGGCTGGGCAGGCCCGGCATGGTGCGCATTTCGCCCACCAGCGGGTAGATGAAGCCCGCACCCACGCTCGCACGCACTTCGCGAATGGGCAACACAAAGCCGCGCGGCGCACCCTTGATCTTGGGGTCCGCGGTCAGGCTGAGGTGCGTCTTGGCCATGCAGATGGGCAGGTTGCCGAAGCCGTTCTTCTCGTAGGACTTGATCTGCGCCTCAGCCTGGGGCTCGAAGACCACCTCACCTGCGCCGTAGATCTCGCGCGCAATCGTCTCGATCTTCTGCTTGATGGGCAGGTCGAGCGCATAGAGTGGGTGGAACTCGCTGGGTTCGTTGCAGGCCTCTTCCACGGCACGCGCCAGGTCGACAGCGCCTGCGCCGCCGTCCGCCCAGTGGGTGGAAACGGCGCAGCGCACGCCTTCCTCGCGGCAAATGGCAAAGACCGCCTCGGTCTCGCTGGGGTGGTCTGTCGCGAAGGCGTTGACGCACACCACGGGGCTGATGCCGTGCTTCTTCACATTCTCAATCTGCTTGCGCAGGTTGGAGCCTCCCTCGAAGACGTCGTCGGGGTTTTCGCGCAGCATCTCCTCGGGCAGCGGCTTACCCGGCACAACTTTGTACTTGCCCGTGTGCAGCTTGAGCGCGCGGATGGTGGCGACGATCACCGCAGCGTTGGGCTTGAGTCCACTGTAGCGGCTCTTGATGTTGAAGAACTTCTCTGCGCCAATGTCTGCACCGAAGCCCGCCTCGGTCAGCAGGTAGTCACCGCACTTGATGCCAATCAGGTCGGCCAGGATGCTGCTGTTGCCGTGTGCGATGTTGGCAAAAGGGCCGGCATGCACAAGTGCGGGCGTGTTCTCCAGCGTCTGGAAGAGGTTGGGCTTGATTGCCTCCTTCATAAGCACCGTCATCGCGCCGGCGGCCAGCAACTCCTCGGCGGTGACAGGCTTCTTTTCCTTGTTTTGGCCGATGACGATGCGCCCAAAGCGGTCGCGCATATCGCGCAGGCTGGTCGTCAGCGCCAGAATCGCCATCACCTCGCTCGCCACCGTAATGTCGAAACCGGACTCGCGCGGGATGCCGTCGCTCTTACCGCCAAGGCCAATGTTGATGTTGCGCAGGTCGCGGTCGTTGGTGTCAATCACGCGCCGCCAGGTAATCGAATAGGGGTCGATGTTGAGTGCGTTGCCCTGGTAAATATGGTTGTCGATCATGGCCGCGAGCAGGTTGTTGGCCGCGGTGATGGCGTGGAAGTCGCCGGTCATGTGCAGGTTGAACTGCTCCATGGGCACAACCTGGCTGTAGCCGCCGCCCGCCGCGCCGCCCTTGATGCCGAAAGTCGGCCCCTGGCTGGGCTGGCGCACAGCAATGGTTGCCTTGCGCCCAATGTGGCTGAATCCCTGCCCAAGCCCTACGGTGGTGGTGCTCTTGCCCTCACCCAGAGGCGTGGGGGTAATCGCCGTGACGACGACATACTTGGCGTCGGGGCGATCCTTCAGTTTGTCAATAGTCTCAAGCTTCACCTTGGCCATGGCCTCGCCATAGAGCTCGATGTCACTGCGCTGAAGCCCCATCTTCTCGGCAATCGCCTCGATGGGCTCCAGGGTTGCGGCCTGTGCGATCTCTATGTCGCTGGGTACTTTTTTCGCCACGGATTATGCTCCTTTGCACATACGGACTTTGGATTGATGGCAATACACAGGGAAAACCAAAAAAACAACGCTAAAGCGCACTCGGTGCAAAGCGAAGAAAAGGAACGGCAAGCGCGTCCGGAACGGCCTTGGCGCCGTAGTCTTTCCTTTGCGCTTCCTGACGACCCCTGCGCCTTCGCATTGAGATGTTGCGATTGTCACTTCTGTTGCACTGGAAGCTGGCTTGGTAAACCGACCGCCGTGCGCCGCATGTGCAGCGACGCCCGCGACGCAAAGTATGGTCACGTCGGGCAGGTGCACGCCCGGTGCACTGATGGCGCGGCCGCGGTCTGGAGCAAGCGACTCAGCGGGCAGTGCACGCCGCGGCGCGACTGCGCGTGGCTGTGCGCGCCCCGCTTGTCCCACTTCCCATCCATGGGGTGGCGCACGGCCACGCGAAAGACGCCTGCGCCTGCGGGCAGACAGCACGCGAGCTTGAGGGATGGCACGCGTGAACTCGATGCAACATAAATGTACGCAAAGTGAACTTGAAAGGAGCCACCACGCACATCATGCTCATCAGACACGTGCCATCCCCAAAGCCCGCGTACTGCGCGTACCTGAAGGGAATTTGCGCTCAATCGGTACGCCCGAGCGTCACCCTGACCACGCTTCAGGGCTGCGTCAGCGCCGGGCGCTGCAGTGAAAACGCCTCGATATCATACTGGGTTACGCCATCCAGCGCCAGTTCACTCAGGATGCGACCCACCACGCCGGCGAACTTGTAGGCGTGGCCCGCACCCACAAAGACAAATATGTTGGGGTGCTGCGGCAGTGTATCGAGGATGAAATCGCTGTCAGGCGTGCGCGCATGGAGACCGGTCTTTGTGTAGAGCGTGGGCCCCACAAAGCGGGGAATGCGCGTCGACAGGAATTCATAGAGGCGCAACTCTCGCGCGGCGTCAGCCACAAAGTTGCGCGTCGCCGGCGTCACATCGGGGCCGGAGGAATCAATCAACGCCTTGGTCGCCACCTCGTTGTAGAGCGGAAAGCCGCTGATGCTCTCTTCGGCCATCCACTGAAAGATGGGGAAGCGGCCGATAATAAACTCGCGTATGTGCGGCGTGGCGTAGTAGGTCACCTGCTCCTGCGTTGCGCGCACTGGCAGCGGCGTGCCCATGCGCGCGGTCAATTCCGCGGTCCAGGCGCCCGCCGTCACGATCAGGTTGGCACAGGTAAAGGTGCCCTCTGCCGTGAGCACTGAGACTTCGCCATTCCCGGGGATCACCTCGAGCACGGGCAGTCTGTCGAGGACGGTAGCCCCGTAGAGGCGCGCCAGCGCGATGTGGCTGGCTGTACCGTAATTGGGATTGACAAGCCCCGTACGCGCCTGATAGAGGACGGAAATATCCTCTTGTGGGGTGAACTGCGGGAAACGGTATCGCAACTCGTCGGCTGTCAATCGCTCATATTGCACACCCGCGGTGTCCATGGCCGTAGCGTACGTCTCCACGACCGCTGCATAGGGGCTCTCCTTGCCCGCAATCACCACGCCGCCCGTCAGCCTCACTGGATTGACGCCCGAATCATCGGCCAGCACGGCCCACGCCTCGTAGGCATGCGGTGCAAGATGCACATAACGCGCATCGTGATAGGCCAGACGAATGATGCGCGAGTGATCCTGCGAGCCGCCGTTGCCGTGAAACAGAGGGTACTGCTCGATGCCCAGCACCTCCCCACCGGCGCGCCGCGCAAGCCAGTAGAGTGCGGCGCTGCCCGCTCCGCCGCAGCCAATCACAATGGTGGGATAGTGTGTGCGCAGTGTCATATTGTCGCCCCTCCATCACCTTCTGCCAACCGGGTTGAGCGCA
This sequence comes from uncultured Caldilineaceae bacterium, assembly GCA_964370975.1. Taxonomy (GTDB): domain Bacteria; phylum Chloroflexota; class Anaerolineae; order Caldilineales; family Caldilineaceae; genus UBA5069. The sequence goes on from CAYJNV010000146.1 coordinate 10,368, forward strand.
CCCCACCGCCGCCCGGTGGCGCGGCTGCGGCCGCGCGCGTGTTGATGTGCCCGTCACGGTGCGCACCCACCGCCTGGCGCGG
>CAYJNV010000147.1:0-10404 GCA_964370975.1 uncultured Caldilineaceae bacterium
GTCATCCAATGCGCCAACTTGTGGGCAAAGCATAGCTCCGCATGGAGAGGGGCCGCGGGTGAGGTGCAGTTTTGCAGTGCGCTGACCTTGGAGAGGCGCAGCTTGTCAAAAAGTCATTATTGACAATCATTTTCACAAATGATACAATGGTGAAAATCGTTTTCATAACCTGCTTTTCCCTTGCTCTATGGACAACTCAATACGCTTCGAACGTGGCACGCTGGCAGCGATTTCGGACGCGCTGCCCAGGCTGAAGGGATCGGCGCTCAAGACGGCGGAGTTCATCGTCAAATCGCCGCGCGAGACCATCAACCTAACGATTACTGAACTCGGCACGCGCGCGGGAGTCAGTGACGCGAGTGTCGTTCGCTTCGCACAGTTGCTGGGTTATTCCGGCTTCCATGCGCTCAAAATCGGCCTGGCTGAGGATCTTGTCTCGCCCATGCTGCTCGTGCATGAAGACCTGATGCCGGAAGATGGGCCCGCAGACGCCGTACAGAAGGCGATGTCGGCAGGGATGCGTTCGCTCGAGGATACGGTCCGCATCCTCGAGATGCCAGTGCTTGAAGCAGCCATCGAGGCATTGTCCAACGCGCAACAGATTGAACTCTTTGCGTCAGGCAACTCAATCCCCATGGCCATGGACCTCAATTTCCGCCTTACGAAGATTGGCCTGCGCAGCCGTTTCTCGATGGACCCGACCATGCAGGAGATGTTTGCCAGTCTGACCACGCCTACAGACGTTGCCGTGGGTATCTCCCACACAGGCAGTTCCAAGGATGTTGTCTATGCGCTGAAACTGGCAAAAGGGCGCGGCGCGCACACGATTTGCATCACGAACCATTCCGAATCACCGCTGACCCGCTACGCCGACCACTCTCTGTTCACTTCCACACGCGTGAGCCACTTTCGCGAGGAAGAGATGGCCTCCAATTTGTCAACTCTGGCACTTACCGAAGCTCTCTATGTGGGAATCTGCGTACGTCGCTCGGACGCTTCGGCACAGGCTGTTTCCATGACCATGCACGCGACCCAGCACCGCAAGTATTGAGTGCAGGTACAAGAACAAGCGGAGAGGAGGTGAGCGCAACCGAGTGATCCAGCGCAAGGTGCGACGAAGACTTAGGGACGTTGGAATGAGCTGGTTAGCAGATCCGGACCGCCTTTCACCCATGCACATTGCCATCCATGCCAAGGAGATTTCGCATATGAAGACCCGAATTGTCAGTCTGTTCCTGGCTGTAATCATGCTTGTGGCCATGCTGGCCGGCTGTGCGCCTGTTGCCACGACATCCGCACCCGCTGGCGAACCTGCGGCCGCAGCAACCGGCGCCGAAGTCACGCTCGAGTTTTCGCAGTGGTGGGAGCCGGAGCTTCCGGCCGGCGCATTCCGCGCACTGATGGACGAGTTTGAAGCGCAGAATCCCGGCATCAAGGTTGAGTTGATTAGTGGCCCCTACTCGACAACCAAGGAGCAGGTGGTTGCCGGTGCAGCCGCAGGCACGATGTCCGATGTTGTCGGCCTGGATGGCGCGTGGGTCAGCGACTTTGTCAAGCAAGGCTCGCTCGCCAGCCTGACGGACCTGATGACGGCCGCGGGTTACGATGACAGCCAACTCGCCGCGCAGATTCAGTTGAACGGCGCCACCTACATGATCCCGGTGGTCAACTTCGTCTATCCGGTCTTCGTCAATCTGGATCTGATGGCTGCGGCCGGAATTGCCAACCCGCCTTCCACGCGCAGCGAGTTCGCCGATGCGGCTGCGAAGCTGACGAATGCAGACAACAACGTCAGCGGCTGGGTTCTGCCCTTGTCGCTTGACCAACCGAACGGCGTTCAGAATGATGTCATGTCGTGGGCATGGGCTTCGGGCGGCAGCATGATGAAGGATGGCATGCCGGACCTGACCAATGACGCAGTGCGCGGTGTCGCCGAGTACATCAAGGGGCTCTACGATGCGGGTCTGATTGCCCCCGGTGCATTCACCATGAAGGAGCAGGACAAGGTCGAGGAGTTCACCAACGGGCGCGTGGGCATGATGATCGACTCGCTGGCGCACATCAACATGATTCGCGAGCGCAACCCGGACTTGAACTTCGCCATCACGGCGCTGCCTGCCGAAGATGGTTACACCGGCAAGCGCGGTTTGCCCTATGCCTCGTGGGGGATTGGCGTTTCGGCCAACAGCGAGCACCAGGCTGAGGCCTGGAAGCTTGTTGAATTCCTGATGAGCGCAGAGGTCAACTCCAAGCTTTCCTCAATTGCCAATGCGTTTCCCGGCAACGTCAATTCCACGCCGGACTTCGTCGAGACTGACCAGTTGTTTGCCGACGCCTTCAGTGTCTTCCAGGAAGGCTTCCTGGCCAACGAGTTTGTCGGCCTGCCTGTTGCCGAGGAACTAATGCGTTCGTTTGGCGAGCAGTTCCAGCTCTACCTGGACGACGGCCAATCACTGGACGATGCGCTCAACAACGCGCAGGCAGCCTGGATGGAGAACTTCTAGAGGGGGCGCGTGTCTGGCTTCGCTTCCAGACATGGCATAGGGCCAGCTGCCAGCTTTTCAGCGGCGCGGCGCACAGGCCCTGAATGATCCGACTTTCTGCTGCGGCATGGGGCTACATGTATGTTGATTGTCATGCAGCCCCATGCCAAAGCTCTGGCCCGAAAAGGATGAATCCTCTTGTTGGCGGATAGCGAAATCGAACGGAATGAGAAGAAGGTCAGGTCGCTCAGGAGATCAAAGGCGGTCGTTCCGTATGCCTACCTGTCGCCCACAATCCTTCTGCTGACCATATTGTCGCTGCTGCCGATTGGAATGGTTTTCTACTATTCCTTGATGGATAACGTCATTACGAACCAGAATCCTGTCTTTGTGGGCCTGGCGAATTATCTCGAAATTCTTACGGACGATGTGTTCCTGCAGGCCATCTCGAACACGCTCTACTTCACGCTCATGAGCGTCGTCTTCCACCTGATCCTTGGTCTGGCGTTTGCGCTGCTCCTGAACACGGAGCTGGTCAGCCCAATCGTCCGTGCCTTGTTCAGGGTCGTGTATATCCTGCCCTGGGTCTTCACTGCGACAATCATCGCGGTTCTGTGGCGGCTGATGTTGAATCCAAACGGCATTGTCAACTACCTGCTGTCATGGGCGGGCCTGATTAGCGACAAGGTCGAATGGCTCAGCTCAAGGCAACTGGCTCTGCATTCGGTGACCTTCATCAATATCTGGGCAGGCTACCCTTTCTATATGGTCAGCATTCTGGCGGGGCTGCAGGGCATTCCCGACGAACTATATGAGGCCGGCACAATTGATGGGGCGAACAATAGCCAGCTCTTTCGCTTCATCACTCTCCCGCAGTTGAAGCCAATCCTCATCAGCCTGGCCATGCTTGACTTTATCTGGACCGTGCAGCAGTTCACCTTGATCTGGATGACCACAGGCGGAGGACCGATCCACGTTACCGAGATGCTGAGCACGTTTACCTACAAGCTGGCCTTCAGCTCGTACAAGTTCTCGCTCGCATCAACCAGCGCCTTTGTGATTCTGATCGTTTCGATGATTGTGGCCCTCTTCTACGTTCGACACCAGACGGCGAGCAATGACTAACGCAATCTCCAGACCGGCCAGAACGACTGTGACACGAGTACTGGTCCTGCTTGCCCTCGTGCTCGGTGCACTCTTCGCGGGCTTCCCGGTCATGTGGATGCTCGCATCCTCCTTCAAGTCCAATACGGAAATCTTTGCGTATCCGCCGCGCCTCATCACGGACTCGTTCTCCTTTGCGTCCTATTTCGCGGTCTTCACCAACCCCGAAAAGGTGCGTTTCTTCATTAACAGCTATCTGGTCTCGATCATGGTCACGCTCTTCACACTGCTTGTGGGGATTCTGGGTGGCTACAGTTTCAGCCGTTACGACTTCAGGTTCAAGAAACCCTTGAACATGGTGATCATCAGCGTGCAGGCGGTGCCACCGATTACGCTGCTGATCCCCTACTTCAGCCTGATTGTTGTCCTGAAACTGTACAATACCTATCCGGCGCTGGTGTTGACCTACATGGTGTTTACGCTTCCCTACGCCATCATTATGATGACGGGATACTTCAACACGCTGCCCCGCCAACTGGACGAGGCGGTCAAGATCGACGGCGGCAGTTCGTTTGTGGCGCTTTGGCGAGTGCTTGTGCCGATTTCGCTGCCCGGCATTGTCTCCGTCGGCATCTACACATTCATGCTCGCCTGGAACGAGTTCCTCTTCGCCCTTACGCTGACGAAGACAACCGACATGCGCACGGTGCCTGTGGGAATTCAGTTGCTCATGGGGCAGCACTCCTACGAGTGGAATGAAATGATGGCGATGAGTGTACTTGGCTCATTGCCGGTTCTGCTTCTCTTCCTCTTCTTTCAACGCTACTTCATTGCGGGTATGACGGCCGGTTCTGTCAAAGGCTAGGATCTTTGAGAGTCTCTGCTTTGTGCGTACGAGTTCTTTCGCCAGGCGATTGCCTAATCTGATTTGAAGCAAATTTCGGGGGTACGACAATGTTGATGAACATGAAGGACCTGCTGGCGGTGGCAAATGCCAACCACTTTGCCATTCCAGCATTTAACGTCAGCAGCAGCATGTTGTTGCGCGGCGTGATCGAAGCATCGGAAGAAAAGCAGTCGCCCGTCATCGTCGCGATTCATCCCGAGGAACTGAGCTTTCTGCGCGATTCCTTCGTCAAGTCGGTGGTTGAGGAAGCCAACAAGGCCACGGTTCCGGTTTGCATCCATTTGGACCATGGTGGTTCGCTGGCGAATGTGATGGAGGCCATCCAAAGCGGCTTCACTTCCGTGATGATCGATGGCTCACTCCTGACATTTGAGGAGAACATCGCAATCTGCAAAAAGGTCGTCGAGATCGCGCACGCGGTCAATGTCTCTGTTGAAGGCGAACTCGGCACAATTGGCACGACTGGTCCCGAGGCTGAGGCCGGCACGGATGTCATCATCTACACCAATCCCGATGACGTGGTGACCTTCATTGATGCAACTGGGGTCGATACGTTGGCAGTAGCCATTGGCACCTCGCATGGCATCTATCCCAAAGACAGGAAGCCGGAATTGAGGCTGGATCTGCTCAAGGAAATTGCCTCAAGAGTCAGCATTCCACTCGTGCTGCACGGCGGTTCCTCGAACGCAGACAGCGAAATTGCCGAGGCCGTCAAACTGGGCATCAACAAGATCAATATCTCCAGTGACATCAAGGATGCGTTCTACCAGAAGTGCCGTGAAGTCCTGCGCGATCCGTTGATTCGTGAACCGAATTCGATCTATCCGCCGTGCATCGCCGCCATGAAGGAAGTCGCTCACTACAAGATCGATCTCTTCAATGCTGCCGGCAAGGCTGTCCTCTATACGAATTGCCCTGCCGTGGCGCAGTAAGGCAGGTCGTCTGCACGCCTGCTGCTCACCTGCTGCAGGCTGCAACCAGAATCATCGCCACGCAATGGCTCGCCTTGTGCAACAGCGCTCATAATTGACTGCTGGCACGAGGCGGGCCATTCGCTTGCATACGCCGAGCCAGGAAGAACCATGAAACAAGCAATCGCCCTTGGCATGGGGAACAATATTGATTACGAGATCACGTGGAATTCGAGCATCTTTGAGGAAAGGATTGTGCGCTACTCGATTCGCAATGAGGAATTGACTGTCAATCAACCAATCAATTGCGAACGCGACCTGATAGTCTCAATTCTCGGATTCCTGAAGCTGGGGTGCGGAGGTGAACGTTTTGTGGCATCCGCGGCCATCATTGAGGACTTTTCACAGAATTTCGAGCGCAGGATTACGCTCGGCGGGACGTCGGTGCGCGCGGCCATTGCCATGCGCAAACTGGGATACACCGCGGCGCTGCACCTCGTCACCATGAACGAGCATGTGCGCAGCCTCATTCCGCCCGACAGCACGTACGCCTGCAGCAACCCGAAGGAGACCTCATACCCCCATCTGATTGTGCAATTCGGCAAGGGTGTGCGCGTTTGTGCAGGCGACATTGACATCCACGTCAGTCGGGCAAATCGACTGATCTACGTGCACGATGAGGACAATGTCCTCATGCATCTCAATGAGGCGTTCTGCGACCTGCTCACGGATGCCAGGGTGTTCATGATCTCCGGATTCAATGCCATGCAGCGCGCCGATCTGTTGGCCGGCCGTATGCAGACACTCTCCCGCATGTTCGATTGCCTGCCCGAGGGCGCACTCGTCTACTACGAGGATGCCGGTTTTCACCACCCCGAATTCAACCAGGTGGTGCACGCTGCCCTGGTTCCGCGCATCAACATCTACAGCCTCAACGAGGATGAACTCCAGGCGCACCTGGGCCACGAACTGGAGGTATTGAATCCGATGCAAGTGCAGGGGGCTTTGACAGAACTGCAGCAGCGCATACGCGTGCCGACGATTGTCGTGCACACCATGTACTGGGCGCTTGCCTATGGGGAGAACGCGATGGCCGTTGCGCGCGCCCTGAAAGGCGGCGTGACCATGGCGACGACCCGCTTCCGTTGTGGTGATGCGTTTGCAGTTGAAGATTACCGAGAGACGGAGGCACTTGCTCCCAATGCGGAAGGGGTCGCGTTTGCGGGCGCGTTGAAGCACCTGTTGGCCGACAGGGTCTGCTGCGTACCCGTGCCACAGGTGGAGCAGATGGGCGCGACAACGGTTGGTCTGGGTGATGCGTTTGTCGGCGGATTCCTGCCCGCGCTCTTGTAAAACGCGGCGCCGCCGCGCACAGTGGGAGCAATCCGCGCCGGCCGCATTTGCGCGGCAACGGCGGCCGAGGTCAAGTTGGGCAATTGTTCCTCATTGGAGAGCATCACTTTCACGGTGATGCCCATCGCTTCCTTAAAGCGTTCAAGTTGTCTCCACCCGTCGCCTTTGCCACAGCACGCGCCCGGTTGTATGCTTCGCCTTGCACATGCTGCGTTTCGATCTGCTTCTGACACCGCGCATTACGCCGCCGCTGCCGCACCGGCGTGTCTTGGCGCGCCCGCGCTTGCTGGCGCGGCTTTGCGAGGCGCTTGACTACCGGTTGACCATCGTTCAGGCGGGCACAGGCTACGGCAAGACCACCGCGCTGGCCACACTTCAGGTCGAAGCTGCGCCTCTCTTCTGGTACACGCTTGATGAGTCGGACCGCGACCCGCAGCAATTTCTCACCTACCTCATCACTGCCTTTCGCACACATCTGCCCGAGGCCACCGAGGGGCCGCTTGCGCTGCTGGCAGAAATGGGCAACGGCGGCCCGAACTCGCCGATGCAGGTCATCGACGCACTGATCAACGCGCTGGCCGGGAGCCTGCCAGCGCCCGCGCTGCTTGTACTTGACGACTATCAGAGCGTTGGCGGCGCGCCGGCCATCAACGCCCTCGTCGAGCGCTTCCTCACCTTTCAGCCCGCAAACCTGCACGTCATCCTCTCTACCTTGCAGCCGGTTGAGTTCGCGGCGCTGCCCACATGGCGCGGGCGCGGCGAAATTCTCGATCTCGGGCGCGCCGATCTCGCCTTCACCAGCGCCGAGGTGGTTGACCTATTCCACCAGCATTACGGCATTGCGCTGCCGGCCGATGAGGTGGCTCTGCTGCACGACAAGACCGAGGGGTGGCCGATTGTCCTGCAATTGGTCTGGCAGGGGTTGCGCAGCGGCGCAGTGGACATTCACGACCTGCTTGCGGGTGGCGTGCCGGCAAGCCCGGTGGGTGCATCAGCAACCTTGTTTCACTATTTGGCGCGCGAATTGCTCGACCGGCAGCCGCCCGAGATTGCCGCATTCTTGCGCGAGACCGCCGTTTTGGACGAACTAACGCCTGGCGCGTGCGCGGCTGTGCGCGGCGAGGACGACCCCGCATCCAGCGCCGCATACCTGCACGAACTGGATGCCCTCGATCTCTTTGTGGTGGCTCTGGGCAACGACACGTGGCGCTACCACCATCTCTTCCATGACTTCCTGCGCGTCCAGGGGGCAGCCGACCCGGCCGCGACACGCGCACGCCATCTGCGCGCCGCAGCTTGGCACCAGTCGAGGGGCGCGACCGATGTGGCAATTGGCCACTGGCTGGCGGCGCAGGAACACGAGGCGGCGGCGGTGGCGATCGAGTCCATCGGCGAGGCGGTGCTGCAGGCGGGGCGCCTGATTCGCCTGGCCGACTGGATAGACGCGCTCCCTCCCGATATTCTTGCGCAACATCCGCGTCTCCACTCGCTGCTGGGCGACACCTACCGCATGCGCAGCCTTTTCGACAGTGCGCTGGCATGGTATGCCCTGGCCGAGGCGGGTTGGCGGGCGCGAGACGACGCCGCGGGCATCAGCCGCGCGTTGCGCGGGCAAGCGCTTGTCTATCTCGACACCGTGCGCGCGGCACAGGCCGAAACGCTGCTGCAGGAGGCGCTGCGCCTGGCTGATGGCACGCCCGACAGAGAGTCGCGTGCCCGCCTGCTCATGCTCATGGCCGAGAACAAGCTCAACATGGGCAAGCCGGCCGAGTCCGAAGCGCTGCGGCGCGAAGCCGAAACGCTGCGCAACGAGGCGCCTGGCGACGATACGCTTGATGCACGCGTCAAGCTGCGCACCGGCCGCTTGACGGAGGCGCGCGTCGCGCTGGAAGGGCTGGCCGCGAGCGAAGGGCGCGCCGCCCGCGCCGCGCCTGACGGTGCCATCGGCCCACCGCGCGCCCACCGTGAAACGGTGCTCCTGCTCTCGCTCGTCGAGGCGCTCATGGGCGACAGCGCGCGCGCGTTCGCCCTTGCGCAGGAGGGCATTGCGTTGGGCGAGCGAATGCAGTCGCCCTTCATTACGGCTGTGGGCTACATGCGGCTGGGCCACGCGCTGCAGTTGGGCGGTGGGGGTCCCTACCCTGGGGACGCTACTGCAGGTGACGCAACTGCCCGCTACCGCCAGGCCATTGCTCTGGGCGACCGCCTGGCTGTGCGCCGCACGCGCGCCGAGGCGATGTGGGGACTTACCCGTGCCTATGGCTATGGGGGCGATCTGACGCTAGCTGCTGCTGCCGCCGCCGAGGGCGTGGAGATTGCCACGGAATCGGGTGATGTGTGGCTGCTGGCGCTGGCCACTCTCGCGCTGGGGGCCAGCCACGTGCTGGCTGGGGAACACGCAAGCGCGCTGCCCATCCTGGGGCGCGCCCTGGGCGCATTTCGTGAGTGCTCGGACAGCTTTGGGCGCGCTGCTGCGCGTTTGTGGTTGGCGCTTGCCTATTTTGAACTGGCGCGTGCCGCCGGCGCCCTCCTCGACGTGCCGCCGCGCGCCGGTGGCAGCGCGCAGGGGTCGCTTCGTCACTTTGTTACGTCGGTACAGGAACTGCTGGCGATTTGCGAGACGAACGGCTACGACTTCCTGCTCACCCGTCCCAGTCTGCTGGGGCCGCCCGACGAGCGCCTCCTTGTGCCTCTGCTGCTGGTTGCGCGCGCCCACACCATCCGGCCCGCCTATGTGGCGCGCCTGCTGGCGGCGCTGGGCATTGCCGATATCAAGATGCATCCCGGCTATCAGCTGCGCGTGCAGATGCTCGGCGCTTTTCGTGTCTGGCGCGGCGCCGAGGAGATTGAGCCACGCGCCTGGCAGCGCGACAAGGCGCGCCAACTTTTCCAGTTGCTGCTGGCCGAGCGCAGCAGCAGCGACAATTGGCTTCAGCGCGAGCAGATTGCAGATCGTCTCTGGCCGCAGCTAGCTCCGGACGCCGCCGCGCGCGATTTCAAGGTGGCGCTCAACGCCCTGGTCAAGGCGCTGGAACCGCCCGCCGGCGCGGCGCGCACCTTCTACTATGTGGAGAGGGAGGGGACGGCTTACCGCCTGCGCCCTGACGCCGACCTGCGCGTGGATGTTCTCGAATTCGAGGCGCACTGCAAGCGTGGCCTGCAGGGACCGCCCGATGACGCCGCCCTGGCCTCTCTGCGTGCCGCGGTGGCGATCTACGCGGGCGACTTCGTGCCCGAGGCGCTTTACGAGGAATGGACCGAAGGGCCGCGCGCGCGCTTGCTTACCCTCTACCTGCGCGCCGCCGACCGGCTTGCCGAGACGCTCGTCGACCTGGGTCAACTTGATGAGGCGATCGAGGTTTGTGAGGCGATTCTTGGCCACGACAGTTGCTGGGAACGCGCGTGGCAATTGCTGATTACAGCCTACTTGCGTCAGGGCAACCGCACCCAGGCGCGCCGCACCTGCGCGCGCTGCGCCGATGTGCTGCGCGCCGAACTTGACGTGGCCCCCGCCGCCGAAACCCTCGCCCTCTGCGCTGAAGCCGGGTGATCAAACAATTGAACTGCCTCGACACAGAGGCAACAAAACGGCCTCGACACAGAGGTCACAGAGGTTACAGAGGAACACAGAGAAAAGCACAAGGCA
>CAYJNV010000148.1:0-10320 GCA_964370975.1 uncultured Caldilineaceae bacterium
AAGAAGAGCAACAACAAGAAGAGCACCTCTGGTTGTTGCCTTTCTTTGCGTACCTTTGCGCCTTTGCGGCTTTGCGTCGGGGTTTGCTGTTTTTTGCGTCGAAGTTCTAGGTGAAGTGGCCGCCGCGCTCGCGCACCACGAAGACCAGGATGAGCAACGAGCAGGCCGTGGCCGCCGCTGCTGCCCAGATGACCCCGTGCATGCCTACGTGCGTGTAGAGCCACGGCGATGTGAAACCCGCCACCGTAACTAGCAACAGCCCTGCCGCCGACCCCAGCGCCAACACCTTGCCTCGCTGAGCGGGAGCCTGCTCGCTCAAAAGCGGGAAGTTGCTCACCACCGCAAACTCGAAACCGGCGCGCGCCACACCCACGCCCAGCACGGCAGGCACGAGCGCAAAGGTCAGCCACGGCAGCGCTACGTAGCCCACGAGCGCAATCGTGCAGCCAAGCATGACGCTGTTGCGCTTGCCCAGCCTGTCGGTGAAGAGGCTCACCGCGACCGACGAAAAGAGGTCGAACAATCCAAAGACGAGCGCCACGGTGCCCAGCGCGGCCGCGCCCAGCCCAAAGGCATCTCCAAACCAGGCGCCATAAATGAGCATCATCGACATGGCCGCAAAGTAGTTTAGGGCCCCTGCCGCAATGGTGGCGTAGGTGGAGCGCGCCGTTGGCCCTACGGCAAAGTAGGCGCGGGTGCGTGCCGGCAGGCCCAGACGGGGCGCATCCAGGTTGCGCGCAGGGCGCGGCGGGTGTGGCGCTGCGGGCATGCGCGAGAAGACCCACGTCGCGATCAAAAGCAGCACGCCCAGTAGCAGCATGGGCACACGCCAGTTCGTGGCGGCAATCAGCCAGCCGACGAGCGAGAGGCCGACGATGCCGGTGAGCGCCCACGAGTATTCGACAATCCCCAGCCCGCGCGCGCGGCGCGTGTAGGGCAACTTGCCGCTCAAATAGGCGTGGAGCATGGGCACAAAACTGCCTGTGCCCAGCCCCATGATACCCATGCCGAGCGCTGCAACCCAGACATTGGGGCTGAGGCCCACCGTCAGGATGCCCGCAGCTGTGAAGAGAAGAGCGAGGCGGATCGTGCGCCGGTAGCCGATACGGTCCGAGAGGGCGCCGAAGAGGGGTGCAAAGAGCCCCATGATGCTGCGCAGGCTAACCAGCCGCCCCATCGTGACCACCGTCGTACCCAGCCCGGCGGCGATGATGGCCAGGAAAGGGTTGAAGATCTGCACGCTCGTGTCCACCATCAGCTTGACGCCGGTGCTGGTGCCGATGAGGCGCAGGAATGAAATGTCCCCGGCCTGGGCGGACGGGGATGGTACAGCCGGTGCTGGTGCTACAGTTGACTCTTGCATTGCTATTGCTCTTACATCCAGACGCCTGGGGCGGACTGAGGCGCACCCGGGTCATCGGATGGACGGGCTGCGGGTGCGGCCTCCGCATCATCATCGGCATCGCCGATGATACGCGGCCTGGGCGTTGTTTGCGGTGGTGGCTGGGGCGCATTGAAGGATGGCGCGTAGGCGTTCTGCTGTGACGTTGTGCCGGTGACCGCGCGCACGCCGCCAACGCCTGTTTCTGCGCCAAGCACGCCCGACTCCACCATCTGCTCTACAAGGCGCGAGGCGCGGCCATAGCCGATGCGCAACTTTTTCTGCAGCAGGCTTACGCTGCCCTTGTTTGCTTCCTGCACAGCGCGCACGGCGTCGTCGTAGAGAACGTCGCGGTTGTCCACCGCCTTGAGCGCGTCGATCTGCTCAAAGAGGGGGCTGTCCAGGTTCGTGGCCGGCGCCACGGCGCGCGCGCCTGCACCCGGCTGCGGATTCGTCCAACGCGTGTGGGCCGCGCGCGCATCGTCGGCGAAGAGCCCTTCGCGCGCCGGCGAACTGGGTGTGGGCTTCTCTCCGGCATCATCAGGATCGGTGGGAAGCAGGCTGGCCTGCTCCCATGAGGCGGGCGTCGCGTGCAGCGTGCGCAGCCCCTTCCAGTAGTTCACCACGCGGTTGATTTCATCATCGCTGAGGTAGGTGCCTTGCAGGCGCTCAAGCTTGCCCCCCTCGGGCGACATAAAGAGCATGTCGCCGCGCCCCAGCAATTGCTCCGCGCCGGGTACGTCAAGAATCACGCGGCTGTCGACCTGGCTGGTGACGGCGAAGGCAATGCGGGCCGGGAAGTTCGCCTTGATCAAGCCCGTGATGACATCCACTGAGGGCCGCTGTGTGGCAATGATGAGGTGGATGCCGACAGCGCGCGCCATCTGCGCCAGGCGGCAGATGTGCTTCTCCACCTCTTCGGGTGCGGCCATCATCAGGTCGGCCATTTCATCGACAATGACAACAATGTAGGGCAGCGGCTTTTCGCTGCGCTTGGTGAGGTACTCGTTGTAGCGAATGATGTCGCGCGCGCCCGCCTTGTTGCAGAGGCTGTAGCGGCGCTCCATCTCCTTGACGGCCCAGTAGAGCACGCCCGCTGCCTTGTCCACGTCGGTGACGACCGGGCTGAGCAAGTGCGGCACGCCGTTGTAGACGCTCAGTTCGACCATCTTCGGGTCAACCATCAGCAGGCGCAGGCTGTCAGGCGTATGCGTGAGCAGGAGGCACACGATAATCGAATTGATGCAGACCGACTTGCCTGAGCCCGTGGCACCCGCGATGAGCAGGTGAGGCATTCGTGTGAGATCCGCCACGACAGGTTCGGCGGTGAGGTTTTCGCCCAGTGCTACACGCAGCGCGCCGTGCATGGTCTGGAAGCGCTCGGTTTCGAGCAATTCGCGCAAGCCGACGGTGTTGCTGCTTGTGTTGGAGACTTCGATGCCCACGTAGTTTGTGCCGGGCACGGGCGCTTCCACGCGCACGCTCTTGGCGGCCAGCACCAGCGCCAGATCGCGCGACAGCGCCGAAATTTCCGACACCTTGACCTTCTTGCGCACTTCTTCGCCCCTGACGACGCGCACCTTGTAGTCGGGGCGCAGCAGGAAACGGGTGACGCTGGCTGCCGTGTTGACGTCCTCCACCGTGGCCGGGATGCCGTGGTCGAGCAGGGCTGTCTCAATCAGCTTGGAGTTCTCGCGCAGTTTGGCGTCGCTCTCGGCCTCGCGCGCCCAGGTGTCGAGCAGTTGGTCAACCTTGGGCAACTGCCACACGGGGCTGCCGCCAATGATACGCGGGTGGAGCAAATCGGGGGCGCGCTGCGGCGCAGCCTGCGGCCCGGCCTGGGGCGCAGGCGCGCGCACGCCGGACTGCGTGGGCCCAGCCTGCGACGCCTGCATGTGAGGTGCACGTTGCGGAGGCGGCGCGGCCGGCTGTGGCTGCCCCACAACCTGGCGCAGCGACGAGCCTGAACCCATGACCGGTTGGCTCACGCGATTGTCGGCCGCAGGCAGCGCAAAGGGAGATTCCGGTGTGCGGCGCGGCAGCCAGTTGTCGCGCCAGCGCTGGAAGGCCGAAACCTCACCCAGCGGCAGCGGCACCTGCGGGCTGATGCGCCCCGGCGCAACGCGACGTTCGCGCCCCCTCACCATGCCAAATTGCAGCATGAGGATGAGGCGAGTGATGCCGTCGATGAGCATGCGGTCGGTCAGGAAGATGATGCCTGAAACCGCCAGGAAGGCCACGAAGGCCCATGCGCCCACGCTGGTGATGGTCGTCTGCAGCAGGGTGGCCAATGCGGTGCCCACGCGCCCGCCTGCACTGCCTGCTACGGTGACCTGTTCGCGTACGTTGCTGGGCAACAGCAGGCTGGCCCCAATAATAAAGGCCATGAAGAGTACGAAGACGCCCACCGGCCGTCGCCAGGCAGGGGTGGGAATCTGTTCCATAGCCGCAAAAACGAGCCACAGGCCGATGATGCCCAGCGCGACGGGCGCAAGCCAGACGCCCATGCCGAACCATCCTCGCAGCGTCTCCACCCACGCGCCCGTGAGTGTGCCGCGACTTCCCGAGATGAGGCTGAGCAGCGTGAAAACAGCGACCAGCACGAGCACCGAACCGACGAATCCGGGGCGCGTCAATACATCGACGATCGTCTCCCCGAGATTTGGCTGCGTCTTCTTCTTGCGTGTTGGTCTGCGACTGGCCATAGCTGGTTGTTGTGCTCCGAACAGATGTTCCGACAAATGCGAGTATAGCATAATCGCAAAGTGGCCGCAACGATTGCACGGGCAGCATTTTGCGAAAAGACTCATGTAATAATCGATGGATGACCGGGAACGTGTCGTGAGAAAGTCGCTGCTTCGAATCGTGCGGGCACTCGTTTCAGGCAGTGTAGCGACGACAACGCTTTGTGGCAGCGCAGGTTGCGGTGGTGCAAATTGTCCCTGCACGCGGTTCCCGTTTTGCCTCAAACACGAATCGACTGATACTTTCAGTGCATCGTAAACACGCAAACTTTAATCGACCGCCGGCCAGGCAACCGCCTGGCGCACAACGAAGGATTCACGCATGACAACACCAACCATCGCCGTCATTGGCGGAACCGGGGCCGAGGGCTCCGGCCTTGCCATTCGCTGGGCCGCCGCGGGCTACTCGGTCATCATCGGCAGCCGCAACGCCGAACGCGCAGCAGCGGCGGCTGCCGAATTTAGCACGCTGCTACCTGCCGGCGGTATACCGCTGCAGGGGTTGGACAACGCCGCCGCCGCGACAGCGGCCGATATTGTCGTGCTTAGCGTGCCCTATGACGGCCAGGTGGAAATGATTGACCAGGTGCATGCGGGCAGCCAGGGCAAGGTCTTTGTCACCGTGGGCGTCCCACTTATGCCGCCCAAGGTTTCCACGGCGTGGCGGCCGGCCGGCGGTTCAGCCGCACAGGAGGCGCAGGCGCAACTGGGCGAGGCGGTGCGCGTGGTAGGGGCATTCCAGAATGTGGCCGCCGGCCACTTGCGCGACCTGGGCTGGGAGCCCAACTGCGATGTCCTGGTGACCGGGGATCAGAAGGAAGCGAAACAGGTGGTGATGGAACTGGCACGCGCCGCCGGCTTCTTTCCTGTGGACGCGGGGCCGCTTGCCAACACCGCCGTCGTCGAGGGCATCACCGCCATGCTCATCGGCATCAACGCCCGCCACAAGGTGCAAGGCAGCGGGATTCGCATAACGGGCATCCCCCGCGCGTAAGGTACTGGACACAGCTTGCGCATCCGAGAAATCTTGCGGCCCTCGCAATTCTCACCGAGTCGGAAATTACCCCTTGACATGTGACCAAAAGGTCACGTATAATGCCCCCATGGAAGACGAAGCTGTTTTTCGCGCCCTCGCCGACAACACCCGACGGCGGCTGCTCGATTTCCTCTTTGTGCGTGACGGCCGCACGCTCACTGAGCTCGAATCGGAGTTGCCGATGACACGCTTCGGCGTAATGAAACATCTGCGCGTGCTGGAAGAAGCTGGATTGGTCACCACGCGCAAGGTGGGCCGCCAGAAACTGCACTATCTGAATCCAGTTCCAATCCAGCTCATCTCGGATCGCTGGATCAACAAGTACGCGGCCGTGCGCATCAGTGCGCTGGCCGATCTCAAAACCGTTCTTGAAGGAGGGATTGGCATGACTACAGACTCAAGGCCCCGGCTCGTCTATCAAATCATCATCAAGGCGCCGCAGGAGCGTGTCTGGGAGGCGATCACGAAGCCGGAATTCACCTCCCGCTACTACTATGGCAGCACCCTCGAGACCGACCTCACAGTCGGCTCACCCTTCAACTACCGCATGCCGAACGGCGCGCCAGTGGTGGAGGGTGACGTGCTCACGTCCGAGCCGCCCACGAAGCTGGTGCACTCCTACCACTCTCTCTGGCCGCCAATGAACGAAGACGCGACCACACGCGTGACGTGGGAGCTGGAGGCGATGCCAGGGGGCGTGACGAAGGTGACTGTCATGCATGAGGAATTCGAGGGCGAGACAGCCACCTACAAGGGTCTGCAGGGCGGCGGCTGGACGTGGATTCTCAGCAACATGAAGACACTGCTTGAGACCGGCGAGCCCTTGCCTCAGGATTACTAAGCCGGCTCTGTCCAGGACACTGTCTCCTGGCCGGATGTTTGACTGGTGAGCCGGTTCCGCGGCCCGCGTCGATCGTCCCCTGGTGTTGGGTACGGAACCGGCACGTCTGACGACAATCGTTCAAGATCTGGAGGTCACAACCATGCCAAAACAGGATACCGAAAAGTCTGCCACCACTTCTTCCACCAAAGCCAGCAAGAAGGCGACGGGATTCACTGCTGAAGAACGCGCGGCAATGAAAGAGCGCAGTCAGGAGTTAAAGGCTGCCGCGAAGAAGGCTGGCGGGGAAAGCGAAGTGCTTGCAAAGATCGCCGAAATGTCGGATTCGGATCGCACGATGGCCAAGCGCATTCATGCAATCATCATGGCCAGCGCGCCGGACCTCATGCCGAGAACCTGGTACGGTATGCCCGCGTATGCCAAGGACGACAAGGTTATCTGTTTCTTCCAGAGCGCTGAGAAGTTCAACACGAGGTATGCGACGTTTGGCTTTAGTGACACGGCGCATCTTGATGAGGGAACGCTCTGGCCGGTTGCCTATGCGCTGAAGGAGTTGTCGGCCTCCGACGAGGCGAAGATCAGTGCCCTTGTGAAGAAGGCGTTGCGCTGAGGGCGGCGCTTGCCTTGAGCGCCGCCCTGGAGGGCGGAAGCAGAGCCCGGCGGCGAACAGAAGGGTACGCCATTGCTACACGTGCGTGTGGGTCAGGCGCTGGGCGGCGCGCCGCTGCAGCGTGCTGACGAGCAGCGCCACGCAGAAGACAGCCGATTGCGTGAGCACAATTGTAGCGCCCGAGGCAGCATTGATGGCGTAACTAAGGTACATCCCCAGCAGGCCGCAGAACGCGCCGATGGTCATGGAGTAGAGCACCATGCGGTGAAAGGAATCGGTGAGCAGACGGGCCGTGATCGCGGGAACCACCAGCGCCGCAGCAATCAGCGTAACGCCCAGAATCTGCATGGAGGCGATCAGCGCTGCCGCCAGCGCCAGCGCAAAGAGGGTGTCCACCCACTCGGTGCGCACGCCATAGATTTGCGCCACGTCGGTGTCGAATGTGGTGAAGAGTAGCTGTTTGTAGGCGAAGAAGACCAGCGCGCCCACCAGCAGCGTGACGCCGGCCACGACCCACACATCCTGCTGCTTGACGCCCAGAATATTGCCGAAGAGGGCAGCGTCGATGCTCTGCGTGAAGCGGCGGTAGCGGCTGATGAGCGCCACCCCCAGCGCAAAGCTCGCTGTGGTGATGACGCCAATCGCGGCATCAGCGCCAATGCGCGTGCGGCGCGTCGTCTGGTTGATGAGCACCGCAGTCAGAAAGCCCCAGATGCCTGCGCCGATGTAGAAATTCCACGACATGACGTAGGAGACGACCGCGCCGCCGAAGATGGCATGCGACAGGCCGTGGCCGATGTAGCTCATGCCGCGCAGAACGATGTAGACGCCCAGCAGCCCGCACAGAATGCCCGCCAGCACCGCCACCATGGTGCCGTGGCGGAAGAACTCATACTGGAAAGGTTCGAGCAAGGACGTCATCCTGCACCTCCGTGAATGCGCCTCTGACTCCAGGGGCGCCGTTTGTTCTCTTGTCGCCGTTGGCTAGATATGAAGCGGCGTGGCCGAGCACCGGCGCAGGCACGACGTCCCGCCAGTGATGGCCGTGGGGCTTCTGTTGCACAAAGAGCATGCCCCCTTCGCGCAGCACCACAAACTCGCCGTCGTAGGTGCGCTGCAGAATCTCCGGTGTGAAGACTGCATCTGGCGACCCCTCAGCAATCACCCGGTTCTTCAGACAGATGACCCAGGGCAGGTGCGCAGCCGCCGCGTTGAGGTCGTGGGTCGTCATGAGGATTGTCATGCCCTGCCGGTTCAGGTCCGCCAGCAGATGCAGGATGTTCTCTGCAGTGCGCATGTCCACGCCACTGGTCGGCTCGTCGAGCACGAGCAGTTCGGGTTCGGCGATAAGGGCGCGCGCCAGAAAGACGCGCTGCTGCTGCCCGCCCGAGAGGTCGCGAATGTGACGCGCACCGAATTCGCCAATGCCCAGTTGCTCGAGCACCGCATGCGCCTGAAGGCGGTCCGCTCGCGAGGGCCAGGGCCAGAGGGACGCGTTGCGCGACTTCCCCATCAGCACCACCTGCTCGGCGGTGACTGGGAAGTTCCAGTCCACGGTCTCAATTTGAGGCACATAGGCGACGCGCGATGAAGGGCGGCCATCGAGCACGCGCCCGCCGATGCGCACCGCACCTTTGCCTGCGCGCAGCACGCCCAGCAGCAGCTTGAGCAGGCTGGTCTTGCCCGCGCCGCTTGGCCCCACGACGCCCGCGAACTGCCCGACGTGCAGGTGCAACGAGACATCCTCGAGCACCGGCACGGCGCCGAAGCCAAACGTGACATTTTGCACTTCAACAAGTGGTTGCATATGCAATCGCATTCGCCCTGTTGGGCCTATTGTGCCTGATTCACGGCGGCGTCGGCCCCAGTGACGTTACTTGGATCGACCTGGGCAATGATCGACGGATCACCGCCAAGTGCCTCGGCCATGACACGCAAATTCTCCACCATGAGTCCCACGTAGGAGTGATTCGCCTCGCCAGGCAGGCCGGGCAGGTCGTCATCGCGCAGGTTGTCAACGTATCTTGCGCCGGTCTCGGCGGCAATCTGCTCGAGCACGGGCGACGCGAAGACCTCGGAGCCGAAAATCGCGGGCACCTTCTCGGCGCGTATCTGCTCGATGATCGCGGCCATGTCGCGCGCCGACGGCTCGGCAAAGTCGGAGGGCTGGATGGCGCCCACGATCGTCATGCCGTAGCGGGGCGCAAAGTAGGCCCATGAATCATGATAGGTGAGTAGCTTGCGGTTTTCTGCGGGGATACTGTCGACGGTAGCCTGGATTGCCGCATCGAGTTGATCAATGCGCGTCTTGAAGGCATCATGGTTGGCGGCGTAGACCGTGGCGTTGGCGGGGTCCGCCTTGGCCAGTGAATCGCGGATAATCTCGGCGTAGCGCAGCGCCAGGATGGGATTGGGCCAGAGGTGCGGGTTGGGGCTGCCCCCATCGCGGGGAAAGGAGAAGTCGTACAGATAGGCGTCGGGCTGGATGGTCTGGTCGCCCAGAAGGATGATTTTGGCGCCGGCCTTCTTGTTGGCCTCGGCCAGTTCGACGGTTGGCTCTTCCAGCTTGAGGCCGTTGACGAAAATGATGTCGGCGCTCGCCAGCAGTCGCGCATCGGACGGGGCCGGCTCAAAGGTGTGCGAGTTGACGCCCTCGGGCACAATGCCTCTAATCTCCACTAGATCGCCGCCTATGTTGTAGGCGATGTTCGTGATGGGCGAGACAGTGGTGACAATACTCAGCTTCTGAGCCGACGATGCCGCCGCCGGGGCCTCGGCCGCATTGCAGCCGGCAATCACAAGAGATGCGGCGCAGACCGCTGCAATCCTCTTCAGAACTGACATGCATTGCTCCCTGTACTCGTCGCACCGCGCCCGACAGCACCTCCAAATTGGGCGCATGCGGCTCAATACTGTGCGAGGGAGCATCATCGCGCAGTTGCAAGTATTCGCATGTGAGCGATGTTACGAAAGCGTCACGCGTGTCGGAACTCCCGCTGTACAAGCTGCGCAGACGCCAAAGACCACAATGTGGTTGGCTTGTGCCTCAAAGCCGTAGCCCTTGTGCAGGTTGCTGATCAATGAATCGAGCAGATGGTCGGGAAACTCGACCGAATGGTGGCAAACGCGGCAGATCGCGTGGTGGTGGTCGGCGTGAGAACGCAGCGCGTAGTGGGAAGCTCCCGTGCCCATATCGGTGTCTGTGACAAGACCCAGAGTCTTTAGCAGGTCAAGCGTCCTGTAGACTGTGGCAAGGTTAATATAAGGGCTTTCCGTCTTGACTGCTGCATAGAGTTCTTCGGCGGTCAGGTGGCCCGGCATGGTCTCTATGGCATGAAGAATTGTGGCGCGCTGCGGGGTGACACGGATGCCCCGAGCGCGCAGCCGGTTGACAAGCATCTCCTGGTCAAACATGGGCTCTCCTCTTTGCTCAAGGTGCGCAACTGCCATTTGCAGTTGCAAACGAATTGCACCAAATTGGAACACATCCCGCTGTAGCGCGCAAAGGTGCGAGGTAGACTGCATGAAAACCACTGCGCAAGAACCAGGAGCCAACATGGAATCAACAGCGCCCGCACTCGAAACCGCCGCAGCCGCGCCTGTCGACCGGTATGTGGACGTTCGACCGGAGAGCGGCGGTCTGCACCTGCACGTGCTCGAGTGGCCGGGTGCGGGTGCGCCCTTCGTGCTGCTTCACGGGCTGGCAAG
>CAYJNV010000149.1:0-7379 GCA_964370975.1 uncultured Caldilineaceae bacterium
CGCCGGGCGCGAGCGTCTCTGGGACGAGTATACCATAGTGGACGCGGCTGTCCTCCGGGCCTGGCTCGAGGGGCGCGTCGCGCTGCGCCACAAGCGCACCGTCGGAACCAAGCAATTGCAGCGTCATGGCCAGGGGTTGTGACGGCGTCTCCGGCGCGCGCTCGTCGCGCCAAGCCAGTTGCGCCGTCAGCACGCCTCCGGGGATAAGTGTGCCAGGGTTCACCTCTGCGCCTGTGAGGCGGATGCGGTCGCCAAAGAGATCGGTGCGCGGCGGCAATGTCTGGGCGGTGCGCGCCCACAACTGCACGGTCCAGCCTGCCACCGGCAACGAGGCGGCCAGGTCATAATCGGCGTCCAAACCGCGTTGCGAAAGGCCATCGACATCCCAGGTGGGTGCATGCTGCAGGGCGAGCACCACGCGCGCAACGCCCGCCTGCGCCAGCGCTTCCACTTCGCGCGCCGCGCCTGCACCATCCTGGGCCGCCGGTGGCAGCACCAGGTGCTCCACCGCCCCCGTGTAATACCAGAGCGTGGGGTCAGGATAGTTCTGCGCAAAGCGGGTCCGCCCGGCGGGTAGTCCATCCCCCCACGTCAGCATCTGTGCAGCCAGCGTGCGCCAGCCGCGCGTCTTGGAGAAGGCAGGATTGGTGTAGTAGGACCAGAGGCCTGCCGCCATGCCGCCAACGAGCAAGGCAAGCAGCAGCGCGGCCGCGCCGTTGAGCCAGATGCGCGGGCGCGGAACTGGCTGCACTGCGGCGGCGGCCAGCAGAAGAAACGCGGGCGCAGCGGCAATCAGATAGCGTTCGTTAAAGATGGGCCGGTCCAGCGCGCCATACCAGGTCACCATAACGGGAACAATCCCCCAGCAGGCCAGCAGCCAGAGGGCGCGGCGCATGCCTGGGCCGCCCATCCACAGGCGCAGCGCCCCCGCGCTGCATGCAAGCGCGAGCACGCTTGCCCAGAGCACGCGCTGCTGTGCAGGCAGGCTCTCTCCCACGGCGAAGGCAGCCAGAGCGCGCGGCGCCATGGCGGCCAGTGTGGGTGAATCGCCGTTGCCGCCGTAGCCCGCCAGAATCGTGCCGGCCGACGTGAGCCAGGGTAGATAGGCCACCGCCAAGACCGCGTTCCACAGCAACCAATCAAAGACGGCCCGTCGTGCGCTGGCCGCCACCAGCGCACGCCCCACCACGAAGAGACTGAGCGCCACAAGCACAAAACCCGCAAAGTAGTGCGTGTGCAGCGCCAGCCACGCCGCACCAATATAGGCGGCAATCCATGGCCAACGCCTGCGGGCCAGCGCCTCAATCGCCAGCCAGACGACGGCTGTGCTCAGCGCGAGGCTCATGGCGTACATGCGCGCGTCCTGCGCGTGCCACACGGCAAAGGGGCTGAGCGCAAGCAGGAAGGCGCCCACCAACTCCGTACGGCGCGCCAGCCCAAGCCGTCGCGCCACGCGCGCCGTCAGTGCCACGGCCAGCACGCCGAACCAGACGCTCACAAAGCGCAGTGCAAACTCGCTGCGCCCCACTGCCGCTTGCCACGCCTTGAGCACAAAGTAACTGGCCACCGGGTGCGGCTCATCCAGTGCGATGGTCTGCGTGACAATACCGCCATAGCTCTGCTGCGTGAAGAAGTAGCCGAAGGCCTCGTCACCGCGCAGTTCCTGATGGCCTAACCGTGTGAGCCGCAGGCCAAAGGCAAGGAGCAGAATCGCGACGATAATGAGCCTGCTTGCGTTGCGGCTCATCACGGAGATGCGCGCCTTTCGCTCAGCAGCGTCAGCCCCAGCAGCAGCATCGCCAGCGCTGCGCCGCTGATCCAGAGGCCGGTGCGCACGCTCTGCGGTGCATAATGCAGCGTGAAGGTGCTCACGCCGGCGGGCAGCGGCACCGCCACAAGCGTGAGGTCGGCGCGCAGAACACTGTACGGCTCCATGCCCAGTACAGGCTCGCGCGATGGCTCGGACGCTAGGTTCTCCACACGCCAACCGGGCATCCAATTTTCGGCAAGCAGCAGCAAGCCCGGTCCACCCGCGTTGACACGCACGCCCAATTGACCCGGCGCGGGCAGCGTGAGAGAGATTGCAGCGGTCGCGGCCGGGAGGGAAAGACCGACTGCGTCTGCGGGCAGCAGGGCAATGTGCTCCAAATCGAATGAATGGTCGGCCAGCAGCGCGAGTGCAGCAGTATCGTCAACGGCCTGAGTTGTTGTCACAAACCAGGCGCGCGGGTTGGGTTCCTCCAGCCGGTGCAGATAGGTCGTGTCGGAAACCTGCGGGTACTCGCCCAGCAGCGTACTTGACTCAAAGAGATCGCGTCGCCAGGTTAGCACGTGCGCCACGCCAAAGAGACGCCACCAGCGGTCGAGCGGGAAATCGGCGCTCAGCGCGGCGTAGCGAGCAAGGCGCAAGGGGCTGCTGCCCCACAGGTCCTCCACCCAGGGATCTGCCCCTCCCGGCGGCGCCAGCCGCATGGCATAGTCCTCCTCGGCACGGAACTCGTTGTAGACGCGCCCGGGAATCCCCAGATTGGCCGTCGGCCCCGCCGCCACCGCCGCCTGCACAGCCGCTACTTCGGGCGAGAGGCGCACCTTCTCGGCGGGCGTGGCGGGGTCGAGATTGCGCCCATAGCTGGCCGCGAAGAGGGTAACCAGGGTAATTGCATAGAGCAGCAGCCCGCGGCGTGCGCTCCACCCCGGCAGCCAGATGATCAGCGCCACAGCCACAGCCGCGAACATGGTCAGCAGCGCCACGCCCAAGTAGCTCGCGTTGCCAAGCGCCGTGGCTCCGGGCAACTGCCATAGCAGCCCAAAGGCATAGGCGGCCGCCACCATGACTGCGGCGAAGATCGCAGCCAGCCTGCGCCGTACAGCCGGCCGCAACCCCGGCAGCGCCGCAGAGCCCATGCCGGCCAGTACACTCAGCGCCAGTGCGACCAGATAGGCGGCGCGCTCCTGACCGCGGAACCAGCCCCACCCCGGCGCCACGCGGTAGGCAAGTGGGTATAAAAACGCGTTGCCTCCATAGGCCAGCAGCAGCGCAATCAGCGCAAGGCCGGCGAAGAAGAGTGCGGCCGCGCCTGCGCCCGTGCGCGCGGCGCGTCGGCTGTGCAGCCCCAGCAACGCCGCTGCAGACAGGGCGAGTGCCGCCACGCCCACATAGAGCGGGCTGTACCAGGAGAAGACGCGCGGCAGCAGCAGCTGCCACGTGTCGCGCAGCGGCAGGCCGCCGCTCACGAACGCGTAAGTTACGTCTGAGCGTATGCTCAGCAGGGTGAACTCGATGCTGGGCAGAAGTTGCGCCGCCACAAGTCCCAACGCCAACGCCGCAGAAGCCGCGAGTCTCCCGGCCAGGTGTGCAGCCGTGCGCCATCCTGCTGTGCGCGCCGCCAAACCCACAAGCATCAGCGCCCACGCCAGCCCAACATAGACAATGTGGAGAAAGCTCTGCGGGTGGCCCGCCGTGAAAGCACACGCGACCACCGCCGCCGTCCAGAGTGGCCAGCGCCACACAGTGGGTGCACGCGCGCTGCGCAGCAGAAGCCACAGGATTAGCGGTAGCCAGATGACCGTGCGCAGCACCGCCAGTTGCAGCGGCGGGTAAGCCAGAAGGTAGCCTGACAGTGCAAAGGTAGTTCCCGCCACAAGCGCCGCCCAGCGCACGTGCACCAGTTCGGCTACGAGCAGGAAGACAAACCAGCCTGCGAGCATCGTCTGCACAATCGCTTCCACCTGAAGAAGGTAGAGGCGCGTTGCGGGTGCGCGCAGGGGCAGAGTGATCGCCAGCAGCAAATTGCTCAGCGGATAGAAGACGGCCGCCTGCGTGTCCGCCAGGTAGGGGTGGCCGCCAAAGGTATGCGGGTTCCACAGCGGCAGCCGCAGCGAAGCCAACGCCTGCATCTGAAAGAGGCTGAAATCGAAGAAATGGTGGGTGAAGTCCCCGTCGGGGAAGGTGTGCAGGCCAAGCAGCAGGGGCGCGTAGAAGAGCGCTACGGGTGCGCAAAGCCCCAGTGCGACGGCAAGCCGCGGCCGCCGATGCGCCCACACCAGCAGGCCGTCAACTCCTTGCATGAACCAGCGTGCGAAATGTCGCAGCTTCATGGCTATGACTCAAAGTGATTCTGCTACGAGCAAGAGCCTCCGTGCGCCGCCTGTTACTCCGCCACAGTTAGCGTGGCAAGGACGAGGTACTCGCGGCCATCGGCGGCGCGCAGGCGTGCCCCGCCCGGCGTGTTGGGATTGTATAGCCCCGCGATTACCTGATAATTCCCCACGGGTAGTTCCGCGGGCAGCTGCAGCCCCGCCTTTTCCAGGTAAAGCTCATTGGCCTTCAAGTCGGTAAATGTGCCCAGATTATCGCGCGTGCCCGTATCCAGCTGTGCCACGGCCGCGCCGGATGGAGCGAGCAACTGCACAAACCAGCGCAGGTCATCAACCGCAGGAAGGTGAAGCATGTACTGGATAGCAATGGGGATGGCCTCGCCCGGCCGCGCCGCAGGTGGCACGCGCGATGCAACAATCGTTACACGGTTGCCCGCCGGGTCGCTCAGAAACAGGTTATGCGTCGCGTACTGGAGCTTCTCAATGGAAGCGCCAGTGGCATAGCGCAGGGCGCGGTTGTCATCAAACCAGCGGTCGTCAGCCTTGTAGGCGTTGTCGGCCAACCAGCTCTCAATGCCGTTCTCGGGGTTGCCCGGCGCAATCCCCTCGGTGATGACCAGAACGCGCCCGGCATCGGCGAGCATCTGCGTAAGCACCGCTTCGGTCTCGGGATGCTCCATGCTGTTGAGCGCATAGCCATAGACGGGCAGGCCGTGGCGGCAGTCGCTGCCCAGCCAATTCATGGGGAGGTGATAGCTGTATGGCGCAATCGTGAGCAGAGCATCATCGGGCCGTGCGCCGCGGCAGATATCGGTGATAGCGGCGCGATAGCCCGCGCCCTCCATACCGTAGATTTGATCCTTGGCGAGCGAACCGAGCCACGCACCCACAATGATGAGCGGAATCAACAGCACAAGCGAGGCCATGGGCGGGCTGGGCGTCGCATCCTGCGGGCGGTCGCTGCGCATGGCGCGGCTCCAGCGCAGCAGCAGCCAACTAAGCGTGATGATGGCGGCAAGCCCCACAAGCAGGACGTTCCAGGCCACCTTGCCTCCTGGCAATAGCCAGCCCAGGTCGGCGTTCGTGGCCATGCCGCCGCGCGCCAGCAGCCGGAACTGGCCAAAGACCGGGCTCAGGACGAAGTCGCGCAAGCTTTGCGCAGGTGGGCCGTATGCCAGCGGGTTCTCCCAATCCGTGGGGAAGAATTCGCTGCGCAACAAGGTTTCGTAGTTAACGAAGTTGATGCTCACGGCCGCCAATTGCACAATGAACGAGACGACGACCAGCGCCGCGAAGCCATAGTTGAGCACGCGCCGAGACTGCGGCGTCTCGCCATTGCGCGCCACTGAGAAATCCTGTACCAGCGGTGCAAGCAGCAGCACCCACAGCGGCGTCAGCGGGACGAGGAAGCGGGGACCCCACGCATAGCCCCCCCACCACATCCACCACATGCTGTACATACCCACCAGCACGAGGCTGAGCGCGGCGATGACGATGCCCTCAGGGCGGTGGCGGCGCGTAAAGGGTACGACGGCCACGAACGATGCAATCAGGAGCGGCGTGTGCAGAAAGACGCTGCGGTAGGGGCTGAATAGCAGGCCCCACAACCCTTGCCAAATTGGCGTGGTAAAGCCTTCGCCCGAGGCAAAGTGATAGCCCGTGTCGAACGCGCTGCCGAAGCGCATCCAGTTGTAGAGCAGCAGCAATCCAGCCGCGGCGACAATCGGCAGCACGTAGGCCAGTGCAGCAGCGAGCGTGGCGCGCAGATTCACAGTGGCCGTGCGCCGACGCATCCACCAGACGGCCATCGCGTAAAGTGACAGCAGCGCCACAAGCAACGCATGCGCCGTTACGGTGGCAACCGTAACCCCAGCGCCCACGCCCGCTAAAACCATCCAGTGCGCCCGCCCCGTTTCCTTCCAACTGAGAATGCCGTGAAACGCGAGCAGCAGGCTGAAGGCGCTCAGCGGCTCGCCAAAGTACTGCGTGGCATAGGGCCAGGCAATCGTCGCCAGGCCAAAGAGAAGGCCCAGACGCAGCCCCGTTCGGTCGCTGTAGCGCAGCCGCACGGCCGTCAGCCAGAGCAGACCGGCCGTAAACGAAGTCACCACGCCGTTCCACAGCAGCGCGCCCTGAAGCAGCCCCACTTGAATGTTGAGCAGCGTGAGCAGCCGCAGCACAAGGTACCAGGGAACCGCCAAGAAGGCAGGCGCCGGCCCCTTCTTGCTGTAGACCTCGCCGGATGGGCCAAACGCGCCCAGCACCTCGCCGGGGCTGTTCACCCACTGCGTCCACGCAATCGCGTTGGTGTCCACCTGGGCGCGCTGGCCAATCGACTCGGTGACCGCGAAGAGGCTCGCCTCATCCACAATGTGGAGACGGCCCGCGTTGGTGAAGGTGTAGACGCTGAAGAGCAGTGCAGCGAGAATGAGAATGCCGTAAAGGCGCGCTTTGATCATGCTGTGCAAATCGGTATTGGGTGATGAATGGCCGCGCCCCACTCAGGGCTGTGGTGCGCCGGCAGGTGTGATTGTGAGTTTGCCCAGTGGCGCTTCGATGCCCGCGGGGTTGCCGGCGTCGTCGATGATCTCCAACGGCACGAGACTTTCGGCGTCGTAGACGAGGAGGCGCAGCTCATATATGCCCGGCTCAAGCGGGCTAGCGGCTGCCAGTTGATAGACGTTGAGCGGTCGGTCAGCCTCGTTCCAGTCAGCAGGCGCAACGTGGCGGTCGTTGAGCAGCCGTTCGTCGGCCTGGGCAACGCGGTTGTCGTCGGCGGCGTACAGCGCAACCCGTGCCTTGAGCGGCCGCTCCACGCTGCCGCCGGGGACGCGTGCCCAGCGCAGCGCCACATCAATACTCGCGCCCGATAGCACCTCTACAGGCAGACTCGCCTCGACGCTCTGCACGGCGCGTGCGAAGTTGACCACGAAGGGCTGCAACGCTGGTGCAAGCGCAAAGTGGTTGGGTGGTGACATCTCCCACCAATTGATGCGCCAGCCCTGGAGAAGCTGCTCACCCGCAGGGCGACCGCTCTGCCCCAGCAGATAGGGCACGGCGTGACGCGGGTCGGTGTCACTCTCAAACCACTGCACCCAGAAGATGCGCTGGGCATCCTGCGCCCAGTTGCGCAAGCGCGCGTCCACTTCGTTGATATCCACGAAGAGGTAGCGCGCGGGTGCTACCTCGGGCCCTGTGGGTGTGTCACCCGGTTCGGCAGCGTAGCGTTTGTAGTAGAAGCCAAAAGGGTACTTCTGGTCAACCAGAATCAGGTCGCCGGG
>CAYJNV010000149.1:7479-10279 GCA_964370975.1 uncultured Caldilineaceae bacterium
GGAAGCTGCTCTCGAGAAAAAAGCGCGAGCTGTCGGGCGTACGGTTGCGCAGGCGGCGTATGGCCAGCAACAGCAGCCCCACCCCAGCCACGAGCACAATGGCCCACGGCCACCACGCCGCGTAGCCGCGCCACGCCGCCGGGTCAAAGGCATAGCCGCCCAGGTGGCCGCGTACATTCTGCGTCACATAGGCGGCCACGCTGGGCACGGTGAGATTCGGGTTGGCGTAGGTGGGCAGCTGCCGCAGCGCCACGGGCACAATCGGCGCGAACAACAGTGCGGTGAGCAGCCCCGTCAACACAAGCTCCGCCAGGCGACGCGCCCAGTCACCTTGGCTGAGTGCCGCCACGACCCACCAGCCATACCACGCAACGAGCACGAAGACCGCGTTGTAGTGCGTGAGCAGCGCCGCCGCCGAGCAGACGGCAACGGCTGCCAGCAGAAGCCGCCGTCGCCCGTCATGCGCCTCGTGCTGCGCGTAGAGCAGCGCGCAGGCAGCCGCACTCAGCAGGGCGATGGCCAGTGTGTACATGCGCGTCTCCTGGCTCTCAGCAAGCCAGAAGGGCGAAAAAGCGGCGACCAGCGTAGCAAAAAGCGCCGCGCGCGCGCCGGCCAGCCTCTGCGCCAGCACGGCCACAAGCGCCACGCCCGCCACGCCCGCCCAGACGCTGAAAGCACGCGCGAACCAGGCAATGGTTGCGGGCGCGTCGGCCATGGTGATGGATGTGATGCGCAGCCACATGTGCAACAGGTAGTAGTAAAGCGGTGGCTGGATGTCGAGTTCAGGCGCGCCGGCAATGTCCGCCAGGCGACGCAGGCCCACGGCGATGTTGCGCGCTTCGTCCCACCAAATATTCTGCTGTGTAAGGGCGGTCAGGCGCAGGGCGAAAGCGCCCAGCAGCAGCGCGATCAGCGCCGGGCGCAGCCAGCCTGGACGCCTGGGCGAAGCGGGGTATTGTGCGGTCATGACCCGGTTGCCGGGCAGACGAAAGGGCGAGACTGCCGCCCCGCCCCATAGAATTGCCACATGCTTCGATTGTAGCGCAGAGAGGCGCGGCGACCCAAAAACTGGGCGAATGGGCACACCGTCTGTGCACCGCCGCCCCTACCGTTCGGCCTTGAAGGCCTCAATCTCGGCAGGGGTGATGACGGCAACCTCGGCGCAGGGGCGGTCCAGCCGCATGTACTGCGGAGCGGCGCTCGACCAGCCGTCGAGGTTGGTAAAGTAGAAGTAAACCCAGTTGCAGGCTGCGCTCTCCTTGCCCAGCACGGGCAGTGTTTCACCGCTGTGTAAGGTGGTCACAACTGCGTTGTCGAGGCTCGGCCCGGCGCGTACGTTCAGCCCCTCCACAAGCACCTCGGCGCGCGGCGGCTCCCAGAACGGGATGCGCGGCAGCAGCGAATCGGCCAAGGGCGCGATGAGTGTATCAAGCGAGAAGTGGGGCGTGCCCACGGGCAGCAATTGGTCGATGTAGATGACGACCGACGCATCGCTGGCGGGCGTGAGGATGGCGGCGAGGAACTGCGCACCCACAAACCCAGGGCAGTGGCCAAAACTGTGGACGTCGCCCCGCCACGCGCCCGATTCAATCGTGGTGACGAACGGGGTGCAGTCGGCAATATTGGAGGCTTCGTTGAAGAATTCGCCGGCGAATTGGTCGGTGCTGGCGCCACGCTGCAGCGCCCACGCGCGCACAAAGGGGGCGCGACCTGCCGCAAAGGCGCGGGCATCCTCGGCCACAACCATGGAGGGCGAAAAGACCACGGTGCCCACGCGCTGCGGATCGTCTGCGACATGCAGCCACCGCTGGGGCACGCGCAGCGTGAGAATGCCTGTCTCGTCGCTCACATCATGCATCTCGTCCGGTGAAGGCGTGGGCAGCAGCACCGGCAGAGGCGGCGGCGTGGCCGTCGGCACGAGCGCCGCATCGAAGCGCCCACTGGCGACAAGAGGCGCACCGCGAATTTCCCCTTCGAGCACCTGGCCTGTGTCGGGACGATAGACCTGGAGCGCAAGGGGGCTGCCCCCCTTCTCACGCAGAATACTGCAGTACTCTTCAAGCGTGCCGTCGCGCCCCACGTTGCGCAAATCGAGCTTGCGGATGATGTCGCCGGGGAGCAGCCTTGCGCGCGCCGCAGCGCTGCCCTTCTGCACGGCTATGACCCACACGCCGGGCACGGCTGCATTGCGCGGCAATGCCTCCATGGTGACACCAATGCTCTCGGCGGAGTCGCCCAGCCGCAGTGTCTCGACCACAGCCAAGCCATCCTCGGCAGCAATCGCGTAGTTGCGGTCCGCATAGTTGCCGCTTTCGGCAAAAACGATGCCCGCCACGTCGCCGGCAGTATCGAGCAGCGGTCCACCTGAGCTGCCTGGATCGGTGGCCGCAGTGTGGTTGAGCACCGTCTTGACGGATGCCCACTCAGTTTCGTCGTCGGCCTCAACCGCATGCACGGAACCGGCGGTGAGCACCAGGTCAAAGACACCGCCGGGATATCCCGCCGCGTAGACGACATCATTCGATTGAACTGTCGTCGGCCGCCACGAAAGGCCGGGAAAGTCCATGCCCTCCACCTGGAGGACGGCGATGTCGGAGCACTCCGAGACACCCAGCACGCGCGCAGGCACTGGATCGACGCTTCCGTCGAAGTAGACATTGTACTCTGTGCCGCGTATGGCAACGTGTGCGTTTGTCACCACAGTGGCCGCACCGCCACCTGCGTCACCGGCGTCAGCGCCGGCAACGACAAAGCCGCTTCCAGTTGCGGCCTGGACGCGGCCCGGCGTCGTGTAGGGCAG
>CAYJNV010000150.1:0-711 GCA_964370975.1 uncultured Caldilineaceae bacterium
CGGCTCGGGCGAGGGGATGTCGAGTGCGATCGCCTCAATGGTCTGCGGCGCGGCAGCCGCGTCGAGCGCGGGCGCTGCGTCAGCGGGAATGAGGGGTTGAACTGCAGGAGCGCTCTGCTGCGGTGCGGCGGCGGCGGGCGACGTAGGCGTGAAAGTGGGCATCGGTGTACGAATGAGCGGCGGTGCGGCGCTGTCGGCGGCCTTGCTGCCGCGCCCGCACGCGCTCAGTGTGAGCAGGGCGGCCAAAACGACAAGAACGGCGGCGATGGATGTATGGCGAGTCATTGTCCGGCCTCTCAACGTCAAGTGCTGCAATGCAGGCTGCGATGAAAGCTTCTGCGGTTGCTTGCGCGCGAGTTGCTGTTGGTTGGTCGTTCGTTTGGTGGTCCCGAATGTATTTGAATGTGTGGCAGAAGAGCGAATTGGTGCTGCAGGTTTGAATGGTTTGTGCATGAGCCTTATCGCGTCCGCACCCACCCCACGTAGACTTCACGATTTGGGTTGCTGGGCGCAGTCGTAAATGTGACGGCGTCGGAAAGCTGCTTGCCTGTGCCGTCGGTGACGAAGAGTGTCCAGGTGCCGGTGCCAATCAGGTCGGCTCGAGTCAATGTGCTCTTTGGATCGAGCGACTTTGGATCGGGCGGCGTGTATTCGTATTTCCAGTTGTATTGCACACGGTTGCCTGCTCCAGGCGGTGCACTGAATTCAAAT
>CAYJNV010000150.1:721-10195 GCA_964370975.1 uncultured Caldilineaceae bacterium
GCGCGCTCGAAGCCCTCGAAGAGAACCTTGATGAGATAGCCCTCAGCCGGCACCTCCAGTGGCGGCGTACCAACAAAGAGTTTGACCCAGACGGAGATAAACTCGTTATTGGTCGGGAAGAACTGCGGCCCGATGGCCCGCTCAAACGGATAGGGCGTCGAGGTCGGCGTCGGCGTTATTGTGGGCGTCTCGGTGGCGGTGGGCGTCCAGGTGGGCGTGGGCGGCTCGCCACCCTGCACCAGCGCCACGGCGCTCACATCATTGACAACGCGCACTGAATCTGCCGCCACCCAGACAGCCGCGCCATTCACGCAACAGAGCTGCAACCACGTGCCTTCAGTGTTTCGGCCCACGACAGTGATCGGAATATCGGGGCCCAACTGCGCCACGAGCGGATATTCCACACCGGGCCCTTCGCGCAGCGCCGTGCGCCCAGCGTCAAGGACAATAAAGGGGGTCGGCGTGAGCGTGGCCGTCGGGCTGGGCGTGGCCGTGGGCGTTGCCGATTGCGTCGGCGTTGGCGGCGCTGGTGTGGGCGCAGACGCCTGCGTAGCGCCCGGCGGCGCGACCGCTGTGAAGAGAGCGATAGGCGTCTCGGTGGGCGAAGCCAACGGGTCGGGCGTCGGCGTCTCGGTGGCGGTGGGCGTTTCGGTGGGCGGTGGCACCAGAAAGACCGACGGGTCCACGCCGGGCGGGATTGTGATCACACCGGGAGTGGAGCCACTGGGCGGTGTGACGATGATGATCGCCTCCACCGATTCGGCAGTCGGGGTGAAGGTCGGCGCCAGCGTGCGCGTCGGCGCGGCCGTGATCACTGGGCGTTGCACAAGGTTGGCCGCCGAACAGCCAAGCGTCACCAGAAGAAAAGCAGCCAGTGGGATCAGGATCCGAGTGGCTTTCTGCGACAGATGCATAGGTGGGTGCGCGTCGGGAGATGGCCGGCCCATGCCACCGGGGTGGGAAGCCGCATATGGTTCAGGCAGAGAGCGCCCGGTTGATTGGGCGGCACGTAGCCCCGACTGCGGGGACGGAGGGATCAATGCGCCCACCTCATGCTGGATGGCGGCACTGCTGGGGTTGACGTCAACCTGTGCCCGTTTCAGGAGGCCGGGAACAGAGAAACGTCTGCGACAGCGAACCGCATCTTCGGCAGTATAGCATATGTGCAGGCTGCAGCGCGGTGCATTCGCGCTACGCTCAGCCGCTGGAAACCATGCCGACGCGCGTTGCGCCGCGCGTCCATTATGGGTGTGAGTGCGCCGCCACACAAACAAACAGCGGAAGGAATATCAACGTTTGGGCGCGGCGAACCACTTTGCACCTTATGTGGTCGCCCATGCGCCGCGAAATTTGCCTTGTGCGGGCGCGCGCAGTAAGATGGACGTTTGTGTCACACAGCGCTGATTGGTATGACGTGTGGCGCTGGGCAAAGACACGGTAACTCTATTCTGCGGCAAACCTACGCCGCTCCAACACACGCCCTACGGCGTGCTCGAACCGAAAGGAAATCCACATGGCTCGCATGAAAGTGCTCTTGCTGCAGGATGTGCCCGAACTGGGCGAAGCGGGCGAAGTCTATCGCGTGGCGGGCGGCTATGCGCGCAATTTTCTGATGCCGCGCGGGTACGCCACCCTGGCCACAACGGGCGCCATGAAGCAGGCCGATGTGATCAAGCAGGTGGGCATTCGCCGTCGTGCGCAGGAGCGCGCCAACGCCGAAGCGCAGGCCGCGATGGTGAAGGGCAAGAGGCTGCTCTTTACGGCCAATGCGGGCGAGAACGAGCGCCTCTATGGCTCTGTCACCACCGCCGACATTGCCGAAAGACTGGCCGCGGAAGTCGGTTTTGAGATCGATCGCCGCCGCATTCTGCTGGATGCACCGCTGCGTGACCTGGGTACGTTTGAGCTTGAACTGCGCATGATGCAGGACGTCACGGGCAAGTTCACCGTTGCGGTTGTGCGCGAGGGTGAAGGCTGGAGCCACGCCGACGAGCGCCAGGCCAAGAAGGCCGCGATTGCCATGGCCAAGCGGGCCCAGGCCATGCAGGAGGCCGCAGTGCCCGTCGCAGCGCCGACCGGTGAGCCGACCGCAGCAGTAGACGAAGAGGCGTAAAGTCACTCCATAGCGCGGGCGCAGAGCAGCACAACAGCCGAACACAGATAAGAGCGGAAAAGGCAGGGAGGACAATGCAATTGCGTTGTTATCCCTGCCTTTTCCGCGCTCATCTGTGTTCGGCTGTGCTGCACTGGGCCTGCTCAGGGAACGAGCGGCAGGCGCATATCAGCCAGCGTCACAAAGCCGCCGTCAGCTGCGCGATAGAGGATGAGGGCGAGGCCGTCGGCGCCGTCGGGCAGAGGTTTGACCAGCGGCACGCGGTAGGCGTCGTCCAGCGAGGGGCCGGCGGGTGCAAGGCCGGCAAAGCCGTGGAGCGGCGCGGCGGTGTCCACCTGCAGAATGACGCCGGGCGGACCGTCGGGGTCGGCTATGAAGGCGCCGCCGCGGGTGGGCCGCAGGCTGAGCGAGATGCCGTCGGGCCAGCCGCCGGACGGCAACTGCCATTGCAGGCGCACGTCAAGCGCCGGCGGCCCCTTGGTGACGGGCGCGCCGGCGGGCGCGGGCCGCGTTACGTAGGAGAGAAGCACGGGTAGATCGCCTGGCGCATAGGGCAGCAAAGAGGGCGCAGTTTGCGCCGCTTCACTGATGCGCGCCCAGTCGCCGCTTTGCGCCTGCACTGATGCTGCACCGCCCATCTCGGCGAGGAGCGTGCCCACGGCAGGCCAAGTCGCCAGCAAGGGCCGACCCTCGGCCAGCGCGGCCTGCGCCTGGCTGCTGCCGATGACGTCTAGATCGGGGCGCAATCCCCAGATGTGCGCCAAGTAGTCGAGCGAAGCGGCGTCGCCCTGCTCGGCGAAGAGCGCGGCGCTGGCGGGGAGGTCTTCCGACAAGAGCATGGCGGCACGACCCAAAGCCTCATCAGGCGGGTAGCGGCTGCTGTCGACCTCGGGCCACGAGGCGGCGAAGCGCCAGGCCACTGCGGCCGCCAGCACGACAAGCAGCGCGGGCTGCACCCAGCGCCGTGACGCCGCAGCGGGCCATGCGGCGAGACGCAGGGCGACGCCCGCCATGCCCAGCAGCATGAGCGGGTAGGCGGGCAGCACAACCTGGAACCAGTTGCCGTAGCGATAGGCCCAGGCGAATGTCAGATAGATGGTCAATGTGCCGTAGAGCAACACAATTGTGCGACGGCACATGAAAGCAATCCCGACCAGGCCCGCGAGCAGAAGGGGCGCACTCAACTCCTGCCAAATGATCGCAGGGAATCCATTGCCGAAGAAGCCTCGACCCGCCTCAAAACCCCAGCCCAGTTCCTCGCGCCCCTGGGCTGTGGAGACGAATGCCCAGAACCACTCTCCGGCCGAGTGCCAATCACCGCCGCCCCACCATGCGGGGTGCTGCGCACCGCGGATGTACACGTACAGGTAAGCGGTCAGCGGCAGGAGCGCGGCGGCCAGCACCGCTGCAATCATGCGACTGCTGCGCAGAATCCGCGGTCGTTGCCAGAGTACAACGGTAATCAGCGGCGGCACGATGAAGGCGACCGTGAGCATGTGCGCGAGTGATAGGCCGCAGAGAAACGCTAGCAGCACAAGCAGCCCACCGGCGGAGCGGCTGCGCAGCGGGTAGGTTTCCGGCGCAGTCGCGTCGGCTTCGGCCCAGAGCAGGTAGACATAGACGATGGCCAGCGTTTGCGCGACGGCGCTCGAATACTGCTCGGTGGTGGTGGCGTAGAACCAGAAAAAATAGGTGACAGCATAGAAGGCGCTCAGCAGCCAGGCCAGGGGCCAGTTGCCTGCCCTCCCCCACGGGCTTGAGGCTGCATAGCGGCTACTGGTGAGGAAGCAGAGTGTGCGATAGAGCAGCCAGAGCGCAATCAGCGCCCACAGCGTGCTGTAACTCGCCAGGATGGGAATGGGGTTGGGATGGGCGCGCCCGAGCGCGCTGATCGCGCTGCGCAGGCCATGAAACCAGAGCCAACCGCCCATGGTGTAGAGCGGATAGCCCGGGGCGTTGCCGGGGCGCGCCTGCACCTGTGCATATTGGTGGGTGATAAGGTCACCACCGGCCAGGTTGCCCCACGAGAGGTAGCGGTCGAGCGTGCCGGCGTACAGGAGCGCGGCGGCCAGGATGAGCAGAACGCCCGCCCATGTGGCGACATAACGTGCATGGTGGCGGCGCGCTGCCGCGATGGCAAGTGTGGGGGCTGGTTGAGTCACAATGGAATCAATAACACGGGCGCGGCGGCGTGTCAAAGATGGAAAGCGGCTAGTGGGGCGTCATCGCACCGCAACTTGTTGATTGAGGCAATTGGCGGCCGCGGACAGCGCCGACGCGGCGCCGTATGGCGTTGTGCTGGAGACGCACAATTGGTTTGCACGCGATCCGGCGGCTATAATGCGGCGGCTGCAAACGACAACGCGCGTCGGAGTCGAGGGTGTGGAGCCATCGGCAGATAGTGAGGTGTGGGCATTGAACCGTGATCTGCGCAACAAGCCATTTCTGGAGGAGCCGGCGGGCGCGCCGGGCGTGCGACGGCCGCTGATTGGCGTGCCCACCGGGCGCGAAAAGTCGCAGCGCTTCTTTGGCCTGCCACTCTACATCATGAACCAGACCTATGTGCGCACGCTTGAGAATCTGGGCGCGCTGCCGGTGCTTATTCCCTTGCAGATGAGCGAGGCGACGCTGCGCGGCACCTTCGAGCGCCTCGACGGCGTGATGCTGCCGGGGGGCGAGGACATCGACCCGAGCCTTTACGGCGAGGAGCGCCATCCGCAGCTTGGATCAACCGACAGGGAGCGCGACCGCACGGAGATGCTGCTTGCGCGCTGGGCACTCGAGGCAGGCATGCCGATTCTGGGTGTATGCCGCGGCGTCCAGGTGCTCAATGTGGTCTGTGGCGGCACACTCTACCAGGACCTGACCACGCAGATGCCGACGCTGCACAAGCATGATTACTTCCCGCCCACCTTTGAGCGGTTTCGAATTACGCACCAGGTGGCGATTGAACCCGACAGCCGGCTGGCGCGCTCGTTGGGGCAGGTGCACGAAGTGAACTCGATGCACCACCAGGGCATTCGCTCGCTGGGGGCGGGGCTGCGCGTGGTTGGGATTGCCGAGGACGGCCTTGCGGAGGCGCTGGAAATGCCCGAAGTGCCCTTTGCCGTGGGCGTGCAGTGGCATCCTGAGGAGTTGGCAAAGACCGACCAGCACAGCGCCGGGCTCTTCTTTGATTTTGTGCGCGCCGCATCCGCAGAATGGCGCGCGGCCGTGCCCGCCGAGTGGCCGGCGATCTTCCGCAGCCGCACGGGCGCGCCGGCGCTTTCATCCAACGGGTATGGTGTTGAGGCTGCACGTTCGGAAACGGTGGGGGCGCCGGTCGAGCAGCCTTTCGGGGGCGAGACCAGCGCAGTGCGGGGTAATTGCGCATAGCGACCACCCGGCGAGAACGACAACACGTTTGAACAGCAGAAGCGGCAATCGCGGAAACGACATGAAAGGGCGCGGTCACTTGCTCTTTCATGTCGTTTTCGCGGTTGTCGCTTCCGCTGCACAGGCGTGCAGCCCGCGCTGGACAATCCATCGACCATCTGTTCCGAACATGGGGCGCAGGTTAGGCGAAAGGGCCGATTTGCGGTATAATCATCCTGTTAACTACCGGATGTAATTGCATGAAAAACAGTGCGGGCGGACTATGGCAGAAGCTAACGATGAAGAGCCCCGAGACGACGGCCCACAAGGCCTGAATGGCCAAGACGGCGCCGAAAACGGGTTGAGCAATCAGGATGCGCAGGGCGGAAGCGACGGTGCTGTTCCTTCTGCTGAGGCCAACGGCAACGGGGTGTTGGCGTTGAATGGCAACGGCTACAATGGCGGTGATGTGCGTTCGGTATCAATTGATGCCGAAATGCGCACAGCGTACCTCGACTACGCGATGAGTGTGATCGTTGCGCGCGCGCTGCCCGACGCGCGCGATGGCCTCAAGCCTGTGCACCGACGCATCCTCTACGCCATGCACGACATGGGGCTGACGGCCGCATCTGGGTACAAGAAGAGCGCACGCGTGGTTGGTGAAGTGCTGGGCAAGTACCATCCGCACGGCGACTCGTCTGTTTACGACGCAATGGCGCGCATGGCGCAGGATTTCAGCCTGCGCTACTGCCTGGTGGATGGTCAGGGCAACTTCGGCTCGATTGACGGCGACAGCCCCGCGGCCATGCGCTATACCGAGGCGCGCCTGCACCGCATTGCCGATGCCATGTTGCAAGACATCGACATGGATACGGTGGCGTGGGGGCCGAACTTTGACGACAGCCTTGAAGAGCCACTGGTGCTGCCCTCGATGGTGCCGAACTTCCTGCTCAACGGCACAAGCGGTATTGCCGTGGGCATGGCGACCAACGTGCCGCCCCACAACCTGCGCGAGATTGCCGACGCGATCAACTTCCTGATCGAACATTGGGAGACGCGCGACGATATTGGCCTCGAGGAATTGATGCAGTTCGTCAAGGGGCCGGATTTCCCCACGGGCGGCATCATTCTGGGGAGCGAAGGCATCAAGCAGGCCTTTGCTACAGGGCGCGGCAAGATCATGGTGCGGGCACGCACGACAATCGAAGAGACGAAGAATGGCCGCTTCCGCATCCTCGTCTCCGAGATTCCCTACCAGGTTAACAAGTCATCGCTGATTGAGCGCATTGCCGAACTGGTGCGCGAAGGCAGGCTCGACCAGATTAGCGACCTGCGCGACGAGAGCGATCGCACGGGCATGCGCATTGTGATTGAACTGAGCCGCGGCGCTGCGCCCAAGAAGGTGCGTAACCGTCTTTTCAAGCAGACGGCGCTGCAGCAATCCTTTGGCGTCAATGCGCTCGCACTGGTGGATGGGCAGCCGGTCACGCTGGGGCTGAAGCGCGCGCTGATGATCTTTATTGATCACCGCATGGAGGTGATCACACGGCGAACGCGCTTCCAGTTGGCCAAGGCACGCGAGCGCGCCCATGTGCTCGAGGGGCTGCGCATCGCGCTTGAGTTCCTCGATGAGGTGATCCGCACGATCCGCGAGAGCGAGAGCGCCGAGGCAGCGCGCACAGCGCTCATTGAGCGCTTCAATCTGAGCCAGGTGCAGGCGCAGGCGATTCTGGACATGCAGTTACGCCGTCTCGCCTCGCTGGAGCGGCAGAAGATCGAGGATGAGTACCAGGAGATTCAGGGGCGCATCAACTACTTCCTGAGTCTGCTGGACAATCCGGCGCTCGTGCGCGGTCTGATTCGCGATGACATGCAGATGTTGCGCGATAAATTCGGCGACATCCGGCGCACGTCGATTGAGCACGGTGAGCACGGCGATTTCACCGATGAGGACCTCATCGGCCAGGCTAACATGCTGGTCTCCTACAGCGCCGGCGCCTATATCAAGCGTATGGCAACGGATGAGTTCAACAGCCAGAAGCGGGGCGGGCGGGGTGTGAAGGGCATGGCCACGAAGAACGAGGATGAGGTGACTGACCTGATCTTCGCGCGCACGCTCGACACGATGCTCTTCTTTACCAACCGTGGGCGCGTCTTCAGCACGCGCGTGTATGAATTGCCCGAGGGCAGCCGCACGGCGCGCGGTGCGCACATTGCCAACGTGCTCAACCTCCAGCCCGATGAGACCGTGACGGCGATGGTGGTGGTGCCCAACTTTGACGCTGCGCAGTACATTACGCTCATCACGCGTCAGGCCAAGATCAAGCGCATGGAACTCTCGTCCTTTGCCAACGTGCGATCCAACGGCATGATTGCGATGACGCTGGAGCCGGGTGACTCGCTGGACTGGGCGCGCCTGACTACGGGCCAACAGGAGTTTATGGTGGTGACCCGCGGTGGCAAGGCGCTGCGCTTTGACGAAAACAACGTGCGCCCCATGGGCCGCGGCGCCATGGGCGTGCGCGCCATGCGCCTGCTGGGCGACGACGCAGTGGTGAGCCTCGACGTGGTGAGGCCGGATTGCGACCTGCTTGTGATTCTGGAGCGCGGCTACGGCAAGCGCGTGTCGCTTGACGAGTACAATGCCAAGGGGCGCCACACACAGGGCAACTGGACGACGGACCACGCCCGCCTTGATGAAACCGGACCGATTGTGGCGGCACGCGTGGCCCATCCCGATGACCAGATTACGGTGATGACTGCCAATGGGATTGTCTTGCGCACAACCGTGCGCGACATCAGCCAGATGGGGCGTGCGACGCGCGGCGTACGCATTATCAATCTGGATGGCGGCGACAGCGTAGCGGCACTGGCGATTCTGTATCACGAAGACCTGATGCGCGGCGTTGATGACACGGGCGCAGCGGATGCCATGGGGCGCGAGGAGGGCGAAGAGCCCGTTGCGGTTGAAGCAGGAGCCACGCCACCTGAGGCCGGCGCCGACGACGTAGTGGATGCATAGCCGGTGTTGTTGCACATCGTGTACAATCAAGCCGGCGGGCGCGAGCCCGCCGGTGCTTCTTTGCCGGCCAACGCCACCACACAGTGTGCCAGTCAACCAGTCACCCAGTTAACCAGTCGCCAATCGTCAACTACCGACACACTCTGACTACCCCTCATGACCTCCGTCGACACCCTTCTGAAGCAGCCGCCAGGGCAACAGCTTGCCTTTATTGCGCAGCCTGATGCGGCCCCGATTGCCGAGACACTTGTCGCCTTCGCCAACGCCGAGGGGGGCACGGTGGTGCTGGGCATGGATGCCGAGGGAAAGCTGGGGGGCGTTTACAGCGAGGATGACGCGGCCGATGCATTGCAGGCGGCGCTGCGCCTCTGCAAGCCGCCCATGCGCACCGAATGGTCGAGCGAGACGGTGCCGGGGGGCGTTGTGGTGATGTTGCGACTGGAGCGCAGCCCGCAGGTGCACAGCCTGGCCGATGGGCGTGTGATTGTACGGCGCGGCCTTGACAACCACACGGTGGAGGGCGAGGAGTTCGACCTGCTGCTGGCGGCGCGGCCGTCCGGCGAGTATGAGCTGCAGGCGGTGGCAGGCGCGCAGCGCAGCGACTTTGACGAGGATGTGATCGACGACTACATTGAGCGACGGCAGAAGCGCAACCCGCGCCACACGGTTTTGCCAAAGGACAAGCTGCTGCAGCAGATTGGCGCGCTCACCGAGACGCTGACGCCCACGATCAACGGAATTCTCCTATTTGGCAGGGAGCCGCAGCTATTTTTGCCGCACAGCCGCGCGATCTTTGTGAAGTTTGCCGACACGACGCCGCGCGCCTCCGGCGGCGAGTTTGGTTATGGGCGGCGTGAGGAGTTCATTGGCCCGCTGCCGCAGATTATTGACCGTGCCTGGCGCGTGATTTGGGAGGAGATGGGCAAGCGCTCGGTCGTGCAGGGGCTGAAGCGCGTGGAGCAGACCGAGTACCCCTCTTCAGCCG
>CAYJNV010000151.1:0-10099 GCA_964370975.1 uncultured Caldilineaceae bacterium
TGTTCCTGGTTTTGCTTTTCCTTGCGTCCTTGCCCACCTTGCGCCCTTGCGTTGAAAAGGTGGCTTTCACGTCGACATCACTTTAGAAGAATGAGCGCTGCAGCTTACCCTGCACCTGGCGATTTGTCTCCAGCGCGGCGTCGGCTTCGAGCAGGGCCAGCAGCGGGGCCGCCTCCTGCACCAGCAGACTCACGGCCAGGCCGCTGCATTGCACCTCCCCCTCCACATAGATCAGCAGCGCGCCCTTCAACACAGGGCGCAGCCGCGCCCACACATCCGGCTTGACAATCACATCGAGCAGCCCGCTCTCGTCCTCCAATGAGATAAAGACGATGCCCTTTGCCGTTTGCGGCCGCTGGCGGATGACCACCATACCCGCCGCGCGCGCCCGGTTGCCGCGCGTCATCTGCTTCACCTCCCACGTGCCCGCAATGCGCCGCTTGCGCAGCGCCGGGCGGTAGTGCTCCATGAGTTGCACGCCCGGCGTCAGCCCCAGCAGTTCATACTCCCACAGCGTGCGCTCCAGTTCATCCAGTGCGGGCAAATCGGCGTGGCTCTCCGCCATGGGAAGCGGGAGTTCGGCGGGGCGGACGTCAATTTCCCCCAGCCGCCAGAGCAGCGCGCGCCGGTCGCCTGCCTTGCCGGCGTGCGTGCTGAAGCCATCGCACGCGCCGGCGCGGATGAGGTTGGCCACTACGTCGCGGTCCAGCCCCGTGCGTGCGCAAAAGTCCACCAGGTCGGCAAAGGGTGCTTCGACACGTGCGGCCAGCAAGCGCGCCACGGCCGCCTCACCCATGGCGGCCACGCCCGCGAGCCCCGTGCGCAGCGCCCAAACGCCCCGTGCTGTGCGTTCCGGCCTATATTGCTTGGCGCTGCGCGTCACGTCGGGGGGCAGAATCTCCACGCCGTGGCGGCGCGCATCGCCCGCCAGCACCTCAATGGGATAGAAGCCCATGGGCTGCAGGTTGAGCAGCGCCGCATAAAAGGCCACCGGCCGATAGCACTTGAGCCACATGCTCTGGTAGGCGATGAGGGCAAAGGAAGCCGCATGGCTCTTGGGGAAGCCATAGCCCGCAAAGCCTTCAAGCTGCGCAAAGATGGCAGCGGCTGTGGTCGCGTCGATCTCCTTCTGCGCCGCGCCCTCCAAAAAGCGACGGCGCATGGCATCCATGGCGGCCTCGCTGTTCTTGCGCGCCAGCGCGCGCCGCAGCAGATCTGCCTCGCCGGGGGTGAAGTTGGCCGCGGCCACCGCCACGCGCAGCACCTGCTCCTGAAAGAGCAGCACACCCAGCGTTTCGCATAGCGCCGGCTCCAGTGTGGGGTGCAGATAGGTCACCGGCTCCAGCCCGGCGCGGCGGCGCAGGTAAGGGTGGACGGCGCCACCCTGAATTGGCCCCGGCCGCACAATTGCCACCTGAATTACAATGTCCTCAAAGCGCTCGGGCAGCAGGCGCGGCAGCATCTGCTGCTGGGCGCGGCTTTCCACCTGGAATGCACCGATTGTGTCCCCGCGCCGCAGCATGGCGTAGATTTGCGGGTCATCCAGCGGCAGCGCATCGAGGTCGGGCGTGGGTTCGCCCATGAATTCGGCCTGGGCAATCGCCTCGCTGACAGCCCCGAGCATCCCCAGCCCCAGCAGGTCAATCTTGATGAGCCCGGCATCCTCGCAACTGTCCTTGTCCCACTGCGCCACCACGCGCCCGGCCATGGTGGCGGGTTCGAGCGGTACAATCGCCTCGAGGGGTGGCCCGGTAATCAACATGCCGCCGCTGTGGATGGAGAGGTGGCGCGGGCAG
The DNA here is from genome assembly GCA_964370975.1 of uncultured Caldilineaceae bacterium. Classification (GTDB taxonomy): domain Bacteria; phylum Chloroflexota; class Anaerolineae; order Caldilineales; family Caldilineaceae; genus UBA5069. The sequence goes on from CAYJNV010000151.1 coordinate 1,797, forward strand.
CCATCCAGTTGGCGCGCCAGTTCCGCCAGCAGCAGCAGCGGGTGATCGGGGGCGATGTTTTCGTCGTCGGCATGGGCCGCGGCCTCGAGTTGCGCCGCCGCCTCGCGCGGCGCGTTGCTCTCCAGCCCCGTCGCCAGCCGGTCAATCACCGCCTCGGGGAATTCGAGCACCTTGCCCAAATCGCGCAGTACGCTGCGTGCGCGGTAGGTGACCACATTGCAGACCATGGCCGTGTGTGCGCGCCCATAGCGGCGGTAGCAGTACTGGATCACCTCGTCGCGCCGGTCGGCGGCAAAGTCCACGTCAATGTCGGGCGCGGTGTGGCGGTCATCGCTCAGAAAGCGCTCGAAGAGCAGCCCGTGCGCCAGCGGGTCGATACTGGTGATGCCCAGCAGGTAGGCCACGATGGAGTTCGCGGCCGAACCCCGCCCCTGGCAGCGGATGCCGCGCGCACGCGCAAAGCGCACAATGTCCCACACGATCAGGAAGTAGCCCGCAAGGTGGGCGCGTTCGATGACATCCAGTTCATGCGCAAGCTGGGTGAGCACGGCGGGGCGCAGGTCGGGGTAGCGCTTGCTCAAATTGGCATGGCAGAGTTGGTAGAGCCAGGCAAATTCGCTGGTTGCCTCGGGCTTCTCGTCAGGCGCGCAGGAATCGAGAAAGCCGGGCAGCCGCTGCTGTGAGAAATCGAGCGTGGCCTGGCAGCGTTCGGCAATCACAAGCGTGTTGTTTACAGCCTGGGGCAATTCGGCAAAGCGGCGCGCCATCTGCGCCGCGTCCTGCAGATAGGCCATGCTGCCCGTGGGCAGCAGCCCCTGGCGGCGCGCCTCCGTGAGCGACAGATTGGCGTCAATCGCGAGCATGGCATCGCGCAGGCGGCTGCCCGTGCGCGTGGCGTAGTGGACGTTGTGGGTGGCCACCAGCGGCAGAGCAAGGCGGCGGGCCATATCGCGCAGTTGGCGCACAAGCAGATCATCGCCGCCGCGATCGTGGTGCTGCACCTCCACGTAGAGATTGGTCGCGCCCCAAAGCTCGCGCAGGCGGAGGGCGGCGGCCAGCGCGCCCTCCGCATCACCCCGTGCCAGCGGCGCGGCAATGGGGCCGCGCGTGCAGCCGCTGAGCGCAATGATCCCCTGCGTATGTTGCGCGAGCCGCTCCCACGCCAGCAGCGGCGGCACCTTGCCGGGCCAGGCGGCGTCGAGCGCGGCGGGATCCTCCTCTGCCAGGGAGAGCGGTGGCAGGGAATCGCAGCGCGACGCGGTCAGCAGCCGGCAGAGGTTAGCATAGCCGGCCTGCGTCTCGGCCAGGAGCGTGAGGTGGTTGGGTGTGTCCCCCGGCGCGAGCGGGGTCAGTGTGATTTCGGCGCCGTAGATTGCGTGCAGGTTGGCCTGGCGTGCGGCCAGCGTAAAGCGCACCGCCTCGGCCAGGCTGTCGTGATCCGTGAGCGCCAGCGCCTGCAAGCCCAGCGCGCTCGCCTGCTCGACCAGCGCCTCGGGCGACGACGCGCCGTCGAGCAGGGAGAAGTAGCTGTGACAGTGCAGTTCGGCGTACGCAGTCGTCATAAGGTTTTTTCAACGCCCCTTGCGCCCTTGCGTTGAAAAGTACATTCCCAGAGCGATTCAGTCATATACCCGCGCCAGCCGCCAGTCGGCGCTGAGGTAATCGTAGTAGACGACGAAGAGGATGCCATCTGTAGAGATGGCCGCCATGTAGTCGCGCCAGACGCGCCCTTCGCTGCTCCACCAGTCGCTGTCCACCTGCCAGCGCTGGATGATCTGCTGGAGCCGCCGCCAGTGGCCGCACCACAAAAAGCGCAGGGGGCGGCCTGCGCTGTCGGTCTCCATGCGAATGATTTCTCCTTCTTCCCAAATGCGCGTCATGGTGTACACAGTAAAAAAACAGCCAACCCCGACGCAAAGCCGCAAAGACGCAAAGGAACGCAAAGAGCAGCAACGGCAAGAACAACAAACGATTTTGCTTTTCCTTGTAGTTGCTTTTCTTTGCGTTCCTTTGCGACTTTGCGGCTTTGCGTCGGGGTTAGTTTTATACAGCCTGCAGGCGATAGACGCGCTCGTGCACAGGGTGCAGCGCATCATGGATTTGCCCATAGTAGAAGACGCGGCCATAGCGCCCCGTCCAGCGGTGGGCCAGTTCGGCCAGCGGCAGGCTCTCGACCTCATTCGCGCCACCTTCACCCTCCAGCGTCGCGCCAAAGAGCGAGAGTTGCCCGGCCACCAATTCGCCCACATCCACAAAGTCCACATCCAGCCGCTCCAGATCGCCCGGCCAAACCAGCGTCTGCAAATGTTGCGCCAGCGCCGCCTGCACGCGTGCCGGCTGGCTGGCAGGCTCAATAAAGGTCACATCCAGCACGCGTGGGGTCGCGGCCAAAAAGTGCAGCGTCAGCCGCAGCCGGCGCACACCTGCAAGTTGCACCGCCAGTTCCTGGAGCGGCGCAGCCAGTGCGAGCATGAGGTCGGCCAGCACGCGCCCAATTTGGTCGGAGGGTGGGTCAAAGTCAAGTGTGATGGGGGTGGGCAGCGTGTGCGTCGTGTTCGCGACAGGGCGGTTGTCCTTGCCCTGCGCCCAGCGCTGCGCCAGCTTGCCCACCTGCCCATAGCGCTGCCAAACGGCCGTGGGCGGCAGCGCGGCATATTGCCCCAGCGTGCGGATGCCCAGCCAGCGCAATTGCTGCTGCGCCTCCTCGGGCAGTGGCAGCAGCGCCACCGGCAGGGGTGAGAGAAAGTGCGACTCCTCGGCCTTGCCCACCATGCGCATTGTGCCTGCGGCGGCAATGGTGGCGGCGGCACGCGAGGTGAACTTGCTCGAGTCCCACCCCAGCGCGGGCTGGCGGTCATCGCCCATGGCGCTGCGCACGCGGCGGCCCAACTCGGCGGCCAGCGGACGCACGTCGGCGGCGCGCGTGGTCACACTGTGCAGGTCCACCCAGGCTGCGCCCCAGCCATGTTCCTCAATGGGGAGTTCCCAACGCGCCATTTGCGCCAGGAACGCCTGCTGTTCGGCCTCGCCGGCGCGGCTGTCCAGGGGGCGCAGCAGCAGATCGGGACAGCGCATGCGCGCCTGCCGCGCGCGCATGCCCACGTGCACGCCGCTCTCGCGCGCCAGGGGCGAGGCTGCGTCAATGCGTTCGTCCTCGCCTACAAGCCCCAGCGGGAAGTGGGCCAAAGTGGGCTGGGCGCGTAGCACGGGCGCAATCAGAAATTCAGGGACGCGGCAGAAGAGAACACTCATGGCATCACCATGTGGCGCGCGCCTGCACCGTGCCGTTGAAAACGATGGCGACAGAGGCCTGTGGTGCGCCGCCGCGCCAGAGGCTGCGCACCACCTGGGCGCGCGCCATATAGCCCACCACCACACCGTCGCGCGCCACCCACTGCTCGCGGTGCAGATCCACATGCAGCGCGGCCGCCTGGCGCAGCGGCGCCGCGGGGTCCACATTTAGCCAGCGCTGCCAGAGGGCCGCGCGCTCGTCAATCAGCAGTACGGCGCAGCCGGCCGTGCGCGCGAGTTGGCGCAGCCGCCCCAGCGCGCCGTTGAAGTGGCGCGCCAGCGTACGCTCTGTCGTGAGTTCGCTCACCCCATCCACCAGCACCATGCGCGCACGGCCGCTCTGCACCACGTCGAGCAGCAGCGCCACGCGATCCTCGGCGCGTTGCGGGCGGGCAATCAGAAGCCGCTCGGGGGCCACGCCGCAGCGCTGCATATAGCCGGGATCGGCCGTGTGTGTCAGGTCCAGCAGAAGAGCGGTGGCGCCGCCCGCCTGTGCATTGGCCAGCGTTTTGTAGGCAATGGTGCTCTTGCCCGAGGTGCTGGGGCCGCTGAAGAGGGTGATGGCGCCGCGCGGAATGCCCGCGCAGCCGGTGATGGCGTCGAGCGCGGTAAAGCCGGTGGAGATGGCGGGCGGGAGTGCGGCTACAAGCTCGCGCAGCGGGCGAATCGCGCGTGCGCCATGCTCTTGCTGGATGGCGGCAATGGTGCTTTGGAGGGTGTGGCGTTTGTCTGGCGGCATGTGCATTCACGGGGGGTGAAGGCGGATGCGCCGGGGTCTGTGCCGCACGGGCGGCGCAGAGGGGAGAGCGCAAGGAGCCGATGCTCCCTGTGCACATCATATTAGAACATATGTTCCCAAGTCAAGAGTGAACTAATTAAAAAGCGGGGAGATTGGGATCATGTGAGGGCGCGTTCTACTGGGGAAGTGACCAATCCACGCGCCCATCGCGCAACACAAAGGCAGCGCGTGCCCCGCCAACGTCAAGTTGCACGGGCAGCGGCCCTGTGCCCGACTGACGCTGAAGGCGCAGTGCATAGTCCTCGGGCGCAAGCGTTGCGGGCAGGCGATAGGTGAAAGTCACCGTTTTGCTTTCGCCCGGCTCCAGTTTGAAATAGCCGCTGAAGACCTGCGTCCCCTTCTCGCCGCGCTGGCTGCCAATGGAGTCGTCGGCGACGCCTGCAATGCCCTCAAGCGTGCTGCCCGCGGGCACAAAGAGACGTACGTAGTCAAAATAGCAGCGCTCGATCATGGCGTCATAGGTGTCGCCATAGATGGGCTTGGGCACGCACAGGTTGGGCGGCCCCTCGAATGTATGTGTGTAGGTGACGCTCGCCACGGCAAGGGGTGTTTCACCTGCCGTTGTGGGCCAGGAGACCGTATAGGCCAGGCCTCGCTCAATCATCACATCCACCTTGTTGTAGCCCATGTTGGTGTCCACCACGGCCACAAAATCGGCGCCGGGCAGCGGCGTCAGCGCGCCGTCCCAGCCCTGTGCGGCCAGCACAGCGCCCAGCGCCTCATCCTGGACGGAGAGCTGGATGCTGCGCTGGTCAAGCGTTTGCAGCGCGGCAACGCCCAGCGCGATCGGATCGGCCTGCCCCATGAGCACCTTGTCGAGCAGGGCCTGTGCGAGCTTGGGGATGAAGTCCTTGCGCTCCAACCACCATTTGCCCAGGTTCTCGGTAATTCTCTCTTCGGAATCGAGCGGCTGCGCCCAGAGTTCGCGCATGATCTCGATGATGTTATCGCCGGTGATTGGTTCCTCCACGCCCGTCAACTCGAGGGGGCTGAGCGCAGCAATCAAGATCTGCGCGGCATCGAGGTCAATCGTCACGATATCGTCAAAACTGCTGCCCGTGTCGGCGTTGTAGATGGCGCGTGCAATGGCGGCGGTGGTGGGCAAATCGGGCGACCAGTTGCTGTCGCGGAAAGAAATATACGGAATCTCCATGTACTTCTGCAATGGCGGCGGCGCGGTGGGATAGTCGCGAATGGCGTCAAGGCGAAAGACCGCGTAGCTATCCTGGAAATCCATCTCGGCAATCTGCCCCTTGTCGAGCGTCACACGACCCACTGACGTAATGAAGCCGCCGGTGGGGCGCAGTTCGTCGTTGTTTTGCACAAGCACAAGCAGGGTGTGCGGCTCTTCCATGCCCAACAGGGTGGGTAGGCCGGGGAGTGCGGGCAGCAGCCCGGGGAGCGCCTCCACCAGCGGCCCTGCGCTCACAAAGCGCTCGGCAATGGCTGGATGCAGCCCGGCGGGGTTAATTTGCGCGTAGGCGGCTGCACCCGCCTCGGCGTGGGTCACCATACGTGCGAGGCGCTCGGCGTCGCTGCCCAGTGCGGCTGCCAGCGCTGCACCTCGTTCAAGCGTCGTGCCGTCGCCCAGTGCGCTGCCCAGCAGTGGCGCCACCTCGTTGGCCAGCGCTGAGTAGGCGCGCCCAAAGTCCAACAGTTCGGGCGTTTCGGCCAGCGTGCCCCCATAGGCGGTTATGCCGCGTAGTGCGCGCAGCAGGGGATAGAGGGGCTGTGTGCCCCCCGCCAATTCTTGCACGGATGCGTCAATTTGCGCGATGGCTGCCTCGAGTTGCAGCGCATCGGCAGGGTCGAGGCCATCCGTGGCGAGGGTGCGCAACGACTGCGCCGCACGATAGCCCTGGTAACCGGGAATCACTACGCGCGCAATCACAAAGCCCAGCGCGAGGATGAGAAGCAGCGCCAGCGCCAGCAGGATGCCGCGCACAATGTGCCGGCGCGTGCGCGTGGCTGCGGGTGCATTTTGTTGAGGCGAGGTGATTTCGGTGTGGGTCACGGAAGAGAGTTGATTGCTTGACTGGTTGATCGGCTGTGCAAGAATTGATAAACGATAACTGATGATGGGGGCGGCGCGGGGTCGGGGCTACCGCTATTCACTCGCCTCATAACGCCACAGCGGCGGCGCGGGTTCAAGCGCGTCCGCCGGCACAATCGACAGCTCTTCGGCAAAGTAGATGGGCCGTTCGCCCGCGTTGGCCTCTATCAGCGCCGGAGCCGATTCGCCCACACCCGCTACGTCGGGATTCAGGTCGAACTGAAGGCGCTTGTACCAGGCAAACTGGTAGAGCGCATCGTTCACGGGCAGCACATTGGGGGCGGCTGCCTGCAGTGAGCCGTCGGCCCACGTACCATACCACAGGGCAAAGGTTTCAGCGTCACTTCGGCTCACAACAATGCTATTTGGCTCCAGCACGCCCGCGGCATCGCGCACGAAATCGCGCGCGGCGTGGTCACCCCGCAGCGCCACCGAAGGCCAGTTCCACACTGTCGCGCCGGCCAGCCCCACAGCACAGAGGGCAGCCACCACGGGCGCGGCACGCATACCCCAGCGCGGCCGCAGCCACGCATCCACCTGCGCCAAACCCGCCGCCAGCCAGAGCGTCATCATCCATGCCACCGACAGCAGGTAGATGTAACTATCGCGCGTGTAGTAGCCGATTGCATAGACGCTCACGGGCGTAATCCATAGCAGCGCCAGCGTACGCAGACGCGGCTGCTGCTGATCCCACGCTGCCAGCCCGATGATGGCCAGCACAAGGCCCACGGCCGTAAACTGGTGCATGAGTGTGGCTGCCCACGTTCCCAGTTGCTGCAGGATTGTGTCGGGCGGCGTGGCGAAGACGTTGGCGCGGTAGGCGGCGCCGCTTACCAGCCACCAGAGGCCGTCCCACGAATCGGCATAGCCCCAGTTGATGGGCGGGACCTGGCGCGCAGCCAGGGGGATACGCAGATAGATGAGCGCGCCCACCGCCAGCCCCATTCCTATCCACAACAGCGCCAACGCCGTGCTGCGCAGGGCGCTGCCGCTGGTGCGCGCCTCGCTCCACACGGAGTAGAGCACGGCCGGCAGGAGCAAGAGCAGCGTAAGGTGGTGCGCTGCGCCCAGCGCAACGGGCAGCGCCAGCCACCAGAGGCCGCGGCGCGCGCCAACCAGCGTTGCCCAGCCAAGCAGCGCCACAAAAAGCATGTGCAGCGCGTAAACCTCGGTGATGATTGCCTGGCTCCAGAGCAGGGGCGAGACGCCCAGCGCCAGCCCTGCGACGCCCGCCCACAGCACGCGGCGCGCGCTTGCCGGCAGCACGGCAGGGATCGTCACCACGGTCAGCGCCACCGCCGCAGCCGCCACCAGTGCGCTGAGCAGGTTGCCGCGCCAGGCAATGTCGGTCGCGGGCGCAATCCAGCCCAGCAGCGCCAGAAAGCCACGCAGCAGCAATGTGTAGAGCGGATAGCCTGGCGGGTGGGGCACCCCGTTGCTGACGGCCGCGGCCAGCAGTTCGCCGCCGTCGGCGCCGTCGTGCGCCCAGGTGAGGCCGGGGGCAAGGCTCATCATGTAGAGAACAAAGGCAACTACTGCCGTGCCCAGCGCGGTGGCAACAAGCGGTCCCCGCGCCGGGGCAACTACGCCGGCTGCAATCGGCGCGGGCGGCGCAACCGCTTTGGAGGAAACAGAAGCCGCCGCGGCACGGCGGCCGCGACGGCTCTCAATCCTTTTCGTCATGCGCGCGCGCTCGGCGCTACTGGAAATCGGGCAAGGAAGCGGGTGGCATGCCCACGCGCACGCCCGCAGTCTGTGCCTCGGCGTTCTGGGCCGCGACCGCGGCGATGTTGTCAATCACGTCGCCAACGCCCACATCCGGGGCCACCGACAGGGCGATTGTGGCCGTCACCACCTCCCCGCTTTCGAGGACGGGCCAGATAGCGGCGACAACGGTGCGCCCCTCGGGCGTCTTGCTCTGGCGCAGGAGGCCGTTTGCGCTGGCTTCGCCACCCACAAGTGTGAGCGTGGGCGTCAACTCATTGCGCAATTCAACCATGGCCGCGGGCGCGCCGCCCGTGTTCGTAATCACATACTGCAGGGTCAGCAACGCACCTGGCATTGCGAATTCCGGCTGCTGCACAATCTCCAGTTGGAGGGTGGTTGTGGCCTCAACTGCTGTGGCCAGCGCCGGCACGGTGCCTGGGCGCGGTGTCGGCG
>CAYJNV010000152.1:0-10091 GCA_964370975.1 uncultured Caldilineaceae bacterium
GTTTCCCGAACAGACGCGCGACCTTGCCCTTTACTACCAGGCCCAGGGCGCAGAGGGCTTTGATGCCATTCCAGCACGCGATGCGGTGAGTGTCGAGCGCTTTTCCGCGAGTGGGTTTGACGCAATACATGCCTGGCTTGCCGCCAATGGCAAGGGCGAGGCGCCGGGACAGGGTGGCAGCAACTGCGGCGTATAGGGTCGTGGAGCGAGGGGCGTCCTTGGGTGCAGCGTGGAACCCGATCGCGATATCCAACCTATGGTACAATCTGGCACCCTGGCTCGCCGTGGTGCAGCAACGGGGACTTGCGCTAGCCGGCTTTGGCGGGTCTTTTGGCATACGCGGTAATTCCGTCGACGCGCCGGTTGTCGCACTGGTCCAGGACAATGCAAGGTAGGTTGTTCCGCCGATGCTGCGTGGCGAAAGTTGTTACTGCAGTCCGCTTCTCTCAAAGTGCCAAGGAGGCTTTCCATGCGTCAAATCACTACTGTACTTGCCATCGTGGCGGTGCTCATTCTCGCATCCGTCAGTGTGGCACTGGCTGACACGGGCGTACCGGTCGGTGGGTGTCCCGATTTGTTCGAGCTGCACCAAATGGATATGCATGAAGGTGACGAAATGCACCCTCACATTGGTAACGATGTCGACCTGAATGGTGACGGCTATCTGTGCATGAAGCACGTAGGAGTTGACGGCCACAATCACGTACATGTTGACAATGCCGTGCGGTAAGCCCCGAGGCAACGTGACAGTGCGCAATCATGGGCGTTACAATTGACGTGCATGGCGCAGAAATCAATAAATCGGGTACCGGACGCTGGCCAGTCGCCAGCGTCCGGTTGCGTTGTGCGGGTCACATCCGACACGAATCGGCTCGAACCGTGGCCAGAATCCATGTGGCACGCGCCGGGGCCGTGGGCGATGTGCGCTTCGCCCGGGCGGAGCCACGGATTGAATCGATGGCGCTTGGGTGTGCACAAACCTGAGCCCGCTGCTTAACGAAGTCAAAGCGGATGGTCGGCATTGTGCTGCAGGCAAACACGCAATTCGCCACACTCATCGTGGCGCACGTGGCAGGCGCAACGCCGCCAGCAGCGGCCGCAGCGTGCGCCAAAGCGCACGCGCCTCGTGTGTGGCCGCAGTGCGCTCGCCTGGGGGCGCATAGTGCGACGTGCTCACGGCGGCGCCCAGGGCGCGGGTGGTGCGCGCGGCCTCTGCAATCTCGACCGGGTCGCGGGCGTGCATTTCCTGCGCCAGCGCAGCCAGGCTTGCGCCATACTCAAGCGGCGTGTCGCCCGGTTGCGGCGGATATCCCGCACGCGTGCCCCATGCCAACAGCGCCAGCCACGGGTCTTCGCGCGCGATGCGAATGCGTTGAGTCACCCGCCACGCCAGCCACAGCAGCGCCCCGATCGGCATCAGCCAAAAGAGCATCTGCGCGTTCCACGCAACGCCGGTTGGCGTGGCGGTTGACGGCGCGGGCGTCGGCTGCCCTGCGACGGCCGTCATGCTTGCGCCGCCCACGCGTGCAATCGGCGCACGTGCCGCGGTTGGCTCAAAGGGAATCCAACCCACGCCGGCAAAGTAGACTTGTGGCCAGGCGTGCGAGTCTGCAGCGGTCACGAGCCAGGCGCGCGGGTCGGGCATCCAGCCACCGGGCGCGTAGCCGGTCATGAAGCGGGTGGGTAGCCCGACGGCACGCGCCAGCACCACAAAGGCGGTGGCGTAGTAGTCGCAATAACCGGTTTTCAGATCGAAGAGAAAGTAGTCGGCCACGTCGTTCACGTTTTCAGGCGGTGCGTCGATCTCCAGGCTGTAGGGAAAGGTGCGCAAGTAATCCTGAATTGCCAGCGCCTTATCGTAGGGCGATGCCAGCGCGCCAGTAAGCGTCTCGGCCAGGGCGCGCGTGCGCACCGTCACGGTGGACGGCAGTTCAAGATACGCGGCGAAACCATCCGGCAAGGGATTGGCGTCGCTCCAGGGGGGCAGTGCACGCAGCGCCTCCTCGTCCAGCGCAGGCGTGAAGGAGAGGAGCGAGTAACTGCCGCCGCCACCGGTGATGGCCGTGAGTTCGCCCTGCGCGTCAAAGCGCAGCCAGGTGCTCACGCCGGCTTCGGCAAAGTCGCCCGCCGCAAAGAGGGTGTTGGCCGGCACGAAGACGCGTACACTCTGCGCAAGCAGCCGCCGGCCCGCATCCGATAACCCGGGCCGGCGGCTGTCGGCGGGCAATGAAAGCAGCGTGTGCTCGGTGTCCGGCTCCCAGCCCAGGCCAGTGTAGTGGCTGAAGGCCGTTGCGTTGAGATAGGGCGAAAAGGGTGGCGCATCGTAGCTCACGGGGCTGTCACCGGTGCGCAGTTCGAGAATACGCGTCGTACGCAATGTGGGGCCGCTGCCCAGCAGAAAGCTGTTGGGCAGCCCTGAGGTCGTCCCCGCGACGCTGTAGCGCGGCGCGGTTTCGATGTTGGGGAAGGCCTGCCGGCGCACCGTCTCAATGCGCTGGTCGAGCGGGGCAACCAGGCGCGAATAGAAGTCGGCAATCGCGCGCACGGAGAAGACGGGAGCAATCGCCGCCAGCAGCAGCGCCAGTGAGGCCAGCGCCGCGGCGTTGAGCCAGCGTTCGGTGAGAATACCGGGGTGGTAGTCGGCGTTTACGCGCTGCCAGTGCGCCGCCATGCGGTTGTTGTCCAGAGCGACGTGCAGCAGGAGCGCAAGCGCCAACGCCGCGAGAAAGAGGAAACGCCCATCGCCGCCAAGGAAGACAATGGCGCCCTCGACTACGATGAGCGGCGCCATGGCAGGCAACGCATGGCGCGTGGCGCGCACCAGCGCAGCCGAAAGTGCAGCCGCAAGCCAGATGATCGTCCCCGCGATGAGCGCAAAAACCCGCTCGTCGGGAATGACGCTGCCCCCTTGTGCGCCGGACCACCAGACAGCAAAGCGCGCGCCAAAGCGGATGATGGCTTCGTTCATTTGCGTGGCCAGCAAGCCAATGTCCCCCGCCCGCACCGCCGCGGCAAGTGCGCCAGGATCGGGCAGCCAGCGGGTGACAAGCAGACTGATGACCAGCCCACCGATGAGCAGCACAACCAGCGCCGCATACAATGCAGCGGCGGCGCGCAGTCGCGTCACCGCGGCAGGGCGTTTCCAGCCAGCGATCCACCAAACGCAGAGGATGGCGAGCGCGCCTGTTGTCGAGAGCGTGGTGACCGTTTCGGGCAGGCGCACCCAGTGGTTTGCCTCAAGCGTGTAGGCGGGGAGCAGCGCCAGCGCAACCGATGCGCCCAGGGCAATCCAGCCTTCGCAAGGGCGCAACTGCGTCGCCACGAAGCCCCATGCGCGCGCCGGCGCCGATTCCGTGAAATCGCGCATGTCGGGCACGGAGCGGTCCTCGAAGCCCATCAGGCGACCTCTTCCTCAATCTCCACGCGCACCACCCCGCCGCTGGGCGTGGAGCGCAGTTCGGTGCGGCGGCGGCGATGGGTGATGAGCGCCTTCAGACGCGCATCCACCGGCAATAGTTGCACGGGGATGGCATGGCGCGCGAGCAGGGCGCGCACCTCTACGGCGGCGGGGGCGCTCTGTTCCGTGGTGATGAGGAGCAGCCCCGCAGCCGCGCCGCTGCTGGTGATGCGCAACAACTCGGCGGCCCAGCGCTGGACTGCGGCGGCATCTGCCAGTTGCGATGTGACAACCACCAGGCTCGTGCGGCTGCCGATAAGTGGACGGCTGCTCGCGATCATATCAGCCAGCGGCAGGGGAGCCGGGTCCAGCGGCGCGAGCGCCGCCAGGATACGCCAGAGATGTCCGCGCCCGGCCGCGGGCGGCACAGTGATCGCCTGCGTTGTCTCACCGGATGCCGTCAGCAGCCCAACGGCCCGCCCGGCGCTGCCCTCGAGGAATTGTGCGGCAAGGCTGGCAGTGGCCATGAGGCCCGTCTCCAGTGTGGAGCGGTCGCCTTGGGTCGCGATGGCGTCGCAATCGGCATCGAAGAGCAGCCAGATGTCGCCGCTCGGCTCCTGCTCCATTTCGCGTACCATCAACCGTCCCAGGCGCGCCGTGCTGGGCCAGTGGATATAGCGTGTGTCATCGAAGGGCTGGTATTGGCGCACACCCGTCGAGGGAAGCGAACCGAGCAGTGGGCGGCGCGTGCGGTCGTCACCGCTGGCGTAGCCGCGCGGCAGCGGAAACGTGGGCAGTTGCACCACGCGCGGGTGGATCAGAAGCGCCTCGGTGCGCGCGTCAAAGATGTCAAGCTCGAAGAGGTGAAGAGGGTCACCCGTGCGCAGTTTGTGCGGCCCTAATTGAAAAAGGCCGCGTCGCGGACAAGTCGCCATCGTGCGCCACTTGTCGCTGCTGTTGGCGCCGGCCGCAAGCACCCGGCGGGCGTTGTAGCCGGGAAGCGTCGATTCATCCACCACCTCGGCCCATACCGCTGCCGCGCCGCCGGCATTTGTGATGCGGAATTCCTCTTCCAGTTGGTCGCCCACGACAAGCAGCGTGCCGTGGCGGCTGCGCTCAAGTCGTAGGTTGCGCGCCAGCGACCTCGCCCACAGCCATGCGCCCATGTAGCATACCAGGATGACGACGAGGGTGGTCGTCCACACAGGGTCGGGCATGGCAATTTGCGCCAGCAGGATCAGTGGCAGTGCGAAGAGCGGCCAACGCACGCGCAGCGCAAGCGTGGCGTTCTCCGGCAGCCCGCGCGCGAGCAGCGTGCGTTTGCGGGGCTCGACAAGTTGTCGACGTGCGGCCCGAATCTGAGGTCCTGGAGAGCGGATTTGTTGCATGGTGGCACCTGTGCCAGAATGTCTGTGCTAGCCAATTAGACCACAGAGGAGCGCAATCCACCAGTGCCAACCAAATCCACCCCACCAGCCACCGTCTCGACAGCGGGCGGCGCTCCCGACAGTTTGTGGCGCGTCGACCTGCACTCGCACACCATCTTCAGCAAGGACAGCCTCACGCGCACCGAGGCGCTGTTGGCGCGTGCGCGCGCCGTGGGCTTGAACAAGATTGGCGTAACCGAACACAACCGCCTCGATGGTGCGCTGGCTGCCAAGCGGTTGGCGCCCGACTTGGTGATAGTGGGCGAAGAGATCATGACAACGCATGGCGAGATCATCGCCTGGTATGTGCAGGATGAGGTGCCGCGCGGCCTTTCGCCACAGGAGACCGTGCGCCGCCTGCGCGACCAGGGGGCCGTGATCAGCATCCCGCACCCGCTCGATTCGGTGCGCACCTCGGCGATGGGGATGCAGACCGTACTCACGATCATCGACGCGGTCGACGCGCTCGAGGTTCTCAACGCACGCTGCGTGCGTGCGGCCGATAACGCCGCCGCGCTGGAACTGGCGCTTGCCCATGGCAAATTGATGACCGCCGGCAGCGACGCACACATCCCCTATGAAGTAGGCCGCTGCTTTCTGGAGATGCCACCGTTTGAGGACAACGCGCGTGCGTTCCTGGCGGCGCTGCGCATGGCCCGGCCCAGCGGCAGCGAAAGCCCCTTCTGGCCGCACTTTGCCAGCACGTGGGCCAAGCTGCGCAAACGCGTTGCGCCCATGCAAATCTCTCCCTGAGTGGAGTGAGCGAGAGATGTCGCTGGGGCGTTGCCACGCCCAGAGCGGGGCTTCTAATCAATTTTCCAGCATTGGTTAATCCATCATTAACGCTGCTGCAGCAAACTGTGGTTGCGCTGTTGTGATGATGCTTAAACGTAACCCTCTACAGAAAGCATCATAAGAGAGCCCCGCTGCCAGCCCTCCTGGAGCGGGGTTTTCGCGTATCTGCGACCTGTGCAATTAACCCGCGTGCCATAAAATGGCATCGCAATTGACATTACGATCATCTTGCACTGGACGCAACGCGAGGCGTATACTGTATGCCATGACCGCACGACGCCTGACCCCGCGCTTCGTCGCGCACGTGGTCGTACTCCCCCTCATCGTCTTTTTCCTTCTGCCGCAGCAGGCCGCTCTGGCTGCCTCCGAACCCTGCGAACCACCCAACGTACTGCCCGCCGCTGTCTGCGACTTTGACGACTGGCACGGTGACGCGCCGCGCCAGGTGGCCAATGGCTGGAATGAGTACATTCGCTCGGGCAATCCTGATTACTACCGCGATGAGCACTCCTACTTCGGCGGTGGCACGCAAACGATTCGTTCGGGTGAGCCGTTCCTGGCCGGCATCTGGACGCAGGTGGAGGTGACGCCTGGCGCAGGTTATCGCGGCAGTATCGCCTGGGGCGCGCCCAACCTGCCCGCCGAATTTGGTCGCCAACTCGGCCTGGACCCAACGGGTGGCACGGACCCCGCGGCGCCCACCGTGATCTGGGGACCGCAGCACTTTGGCGACGGGCGCATGCTCAACTACATCTCCGACGGGCCCAACATCGATATCCGCGCCCGCGCCGTGGCTAACCGCATGACGCTCTTCTTCCAGGTGGATCGTCCCACGAGTTCGGGCGACGGCCTGATCTTCATTGACGCGATTGCGCTCTATCCCGACGAAAGCGCGCCGGGGGTCATTAACGCTCCGCCCGCTACCGACACGCCACCCACGGCTGTGCCGACGGAAACGCCCACCGAAGCACCAACTGCCGGACCTGTGGATGTGCCACCAGATACACCGCCGGATCAGCCGAGCCCAGGGTTGGCAAGCGTCGGTTATCTGCCGATTACGATTACGCAGGCGTTGCCTTCAGGGCAGGATCCGCCCGATGCCGATGTGGCTCCTGCACCATTGCCAAGTGATACGCCCACGACTGCCCCATCCGCCACGCCGCCGCCAACTGCAACGTCGGTGCCGACCGCGACGCCCAGCCCCACGCCCAGCCCGACGCCAACGTTGACGGCCACACCCTCGCCCACGTGGACGCCCTGGCCAACGGTTGTGGCCATGGGTTTCATCGATGCGGCCGGAACTGCGCTGCGCGTGGGCGATATCTCCGGCCTGCGCGAGTCTCCCTCCTCAACGTGGACGCTCGCGTCCCTCAGCGTACTGGCGCTCGCGGGCGCGCTGCTCTTTGGCGGATCGCTCGTCTGGCTGCGGCGAAAATAGGCCACGGCGCAAGCATTTTGTCATCGCTTAAATCTTTGAAGGCCGTGCGCCGCACGGCCTTCGTTTGTCGGCGGGCATCGCCCGCGGAGGACATATGCAACAGTATCGAATCCCGCTTGTGCCGGGGCCTGTCTCTGTTCCAGAGGATATCCTCGAGGCTTACAACGTCGACTACGGCAGCGCCGATCTTGAGGACGAATTCTTCCAACTCTATTCCGAGTGCGAGTATGGGCTGCAGCGGCTGCTGGGCACACGCAATGATGTGGCCATGCTGGCGGGAGAAGGCATGGTCGCGCTGTGGGGTGCGCTCAAGAGCGCCATCCTGCCGGGTGACAAGGTGCTGGCTGTGGCGACGGGGGTCTTTGGTTACGGCATTGCCGAAATGGCGAAGCAGATCGGCGCAGAGGTGGAGCTGGTTGGCTTCGGCTATGACCAGGCGCTTGACCCCGAGCGAGTGCGCGACGCGGCCGCGAATTTCTCCCCCCACATGATTACTGCTGTCCATTGCGAAACGCCGTCAGGCATCCTCAATCCGCTGGATGAATTAGGCGCAATCGCGCACGAGGTGGATGCGCTCTTTTATGTCGACATGGTGGCCAGCGGGGGCGGCGTGCCCGTGGAGGTCGACGCGTGGAATGTCGATCTCGGCCTCATGGGCAGCCAGAAGGCGCTGAGCCTCATGCCCGATCTGGCGATGGTGACAGTAAGCGAACGCGCGTGGGAGCGGATACGCCGCGCCAACTATGCGGGTTACGACGCGTTGCTGCCCTTCCGAACGGCGTGGCGCGACCGCTACATGCCCTATACACAGAACTGGCATGCCTTTGCGGGCCTCAAGGTGTCGCTCGATGCGCTCTTCGCCGAGGGGCTTGATGACGTCTATCGCCGCCATGCAGATGTAATGATGACGTGCCACACGCGCCTCGAGGGGATGGGGATTCGCCTCTACCCTGTCGAGCGCAACACCGCCGCGCCGACCGTCACCGCAGCCTATTTGCCCGACAACTGGCCCTGGCCGCGCCTCGACGCCGCCCTGCGCGCCGAAGGCATGGCGGTGGGTGGCAGCTACGGGCCGCTCGCCGGTCAGGTTTTTCGTATCGGCCACATGGGGTCCCAGGCGAGCCACGAACTCATCCATCGCGGCATGGATGTTCTCGAGTATGTGCTCAAGCGCTGACGTGAACTGCCTGCTGCCCGCATCACATCGGGAGGAGAGCGTGCGGGGGCGGGCAAGTGTACGCCGGCGCACGGCGACGTCCGTCATTCCCGTGTAGACTCAACATCACGAAAGTGGCACGTACGGCGGATTCTGCAATGCAGCCGCCTGTGCATACCAGGAGGAGGAGTGATGAGCGAAGAAATTGCGACACTCGGCGGTGGCTGTTTCTGGTGCCTCGAGGCCGTCTATGACGAACTGCAAGGGGTGATACGCGTCGAATCGGGCTACATGGGCGGCACGATAGCCAATCCCTCCTATAACGCGGTCTGTACGGGCATGACGGGGCACGCCGAAGTGGTCCAGGTGACCTTCGACCCGGCACGCATTTCGTATGCCGACATCCTGCGCGTCTTCTTTTCGATTCATGATCCGACAACGCGGAATCGCCAGGGCGCCGATGTGGGCACGCAGTATCGTTCTGCGATCTTCACCCATTCGGCCGAGCAGGCCGCAACGGCGCGCGACGTCATGGCGGAGATCAGCGCTGCGGGGCTTTGGCCCAATCCAATCGTGACGGAGATCGCCTCTGCCTCCGATTTCTACGTGGCCGAGGATTATCACCAGGAGTATTTCGCGCGCAACGGCGGCCAGCCCTATTGTCAGGTGGTGATTGCGCCAAAGGTTGCCAAGTTCCGCAAGCAGTGGCGCGACCGACTGGTCAACCTATGACAGGCACTGCATGAATCTGCACGATCTCTTTGCCATCCCCTGCCGGCGCACACCTGACAAGGTCGCGCTGGAATTCCCGGGCGCCCAACCGCAGGTACTGACCTATGCAGCGCTCTACGATGCAGCGGATCGGTTGGCGGCTGGGTTGCAGGCGTGGGGCTTGCGCAAGGGTGATCGGGTCGCCTTCTTTGCGGGCAATGCGCCGGATTTTGTCATTGCCTATCTGGCCGTCATACGGCTGGGCGGCGTCGTTGTGCCCATCAACACGCGCTACCAGCGCGTCGAGTTGAGCCACATACTTGGCGACTGCACGCCGCGCCTCGTGCTCACGGAGCGCTCGCTGCTGCCCCTCCTGGAGGAAGGGCGTGCCGGCGCACCCGGCCCCGAGGCGACGATGCTCGTGGGCGAACTGGCCGCGTGGCAGGGGGACTGCGTGAAGCTGGACGCGCCTGTCGTCGATGGCGACGATCTGGCGCTGATTTTGTACACATCCGGCACGACGGGGCGCAGCAAAGGCGCCATGCTGACCCACAACGCCATTCTGGCCACAATCACCGGCTTGCTGGCCGCCTGGGCGTGGGAGGCGGACGACCGGCTGCTGCTCGTCCTGCCCCTCTTCCACACGCACGGGCTGATAGTGGGGCTGCATTGCGCGCTGGCGGCGGGCGCAACCACTCTGCTGCGTACCCACTTTGATGCCGCCGCGACTACGGCCGAACTGCTCTCTGGTGCAGCCACCTGCTTCTTCGCCGTGCCCACGATCTACGTACGGCTGCTCGCCGCACTCGCGGAGCGCACAGAAGACGCGTGTGCGGCGCTTTCCGCCATGCGCCTCTTCTGCTCGGGCAGTGCACCGCTGGACTCCGCTACCTTTGACGAATTTCACATGCGAACGAGCCACGCCATTCTCGAACGCTACGGCATGACCGAAACGGGCATGAACCTGAGCAACCCGTACGCCGGCCCGCGCTGTGCCGGGTCGGTGGGGCTGCCCCTGCCGGGTGTTTCGGCGCGCATTGTGCGCGCGGCGGATGGCGACGAGCAACCTGCAGTTGTGGCGTGTGGCGAGGCGGGCGAACTCCACATCAGCGGCGCCAACCTCTTCTCGGGCTACTGGAATGCGCCTGAGACAAGCGCCGCCGCATT
>CAYJNV010000153.1:0-10031 GCA_964370975.1 uncultured Caldilineaceae bacterium
GGGGTGAGGTGCAGTCCGCGCCCGCGCTTGCCGCTTTCCTGATTTTTGATAAACCCCCGGAATTGCGCGTGAAGTGATTGACAACCACAAAAAACAGGCGTATATTGTGCGTATGACGTATGAGGTATGACCACGTGCGTCGGCTCTCCCGAAATGCACTCTATCATTCCTGAACCGATTATCACCTGACCAGTCGGTCAGCACGTACGGCCTGCCCCCCGCCTGGCACTGCACCGTTCTGACGCAGCCTGTGTGGCGCACGCTGCACGCACCGCCCCGGAGGATCCGTCATGCCGATGGACTACGATCGCAATCTGCTGCTGGAGATGTACCGGCGCATGGTGCGCATTCGCGAGTTTGAACTGGCGGCCAGCGACCTCTTCCGTCGCGGCGCAGTCAAGGGCACGGTGCACCCCTACATCGGCGAGGAAGCCTCGGGCGTGGGCGTTTGCATGGCGCTGCGCACCGACGACCTCATCGCGGGCACGCACCGCAGCCACGGCCACAACATTGCCAAAGGGGCCGACACGGCCAGGATGATGGCCGAGATCCTGGGTCGTGAGACCGGCTATTGCAAAGGTCGCGGCGGCTCCATGCACATTGCCGCCTTTGAGACGGGCAGCCTGGGTGCACTCGCCGTGGTTGGTTCGGGCATCCCGCTGGCGGTGGGCGCAGGCTTGGCTTTCCACTTGCGCGGCGAGGACCGCGTCGCCGTCCCCTTCACCGGCGAAGGGGGCACAAACACCGGCAACTGGCACGAGGGCATGAACATGGCGGCAATCTGGAATCTGCCCGTCGTCTTCGTGCTGGAGAACAACCACTACGCCGTCTCCACGAATGTAGATGACGTGATCAAGGTGAAGGACTTGTCGCAGCGTGCGATCGGCTACGGCATGCCCGGCGTGCGCGTGGATGGTTTCGACGTCTTCGCCGTCTATGAGGCGGCCAAGACGGCTGTGGCTCGCGCCCGCCGTGGCGACGGCCCCACGCTGCTTGTGACCGAGTGCTATCGCCTCGAAGGCCACTACGCGGGCGAGCCCGAAGTCTACCGCAGCCGCGACGAGGTGAAGGAGTGGTGGCAACGCGAGCCGCTGGCGCGCTTCCGCAAGGACGTCACCGATCGCGGCTGGCTGACTGGCCCCGACCTCGAAGCGATTGACGCCGAAATCAAGCTCGAGATTGAGAACGCTGTCGAGTTTGCCAAAAGCAGCCCTGTGCCCGACCCGGCCACGGCCATGGATTACATCTACGCATAATCGCCCGCGCGTTTGCGCAGGGTTTTGGAGGAGAACGAGCCATGGCAGCGGTTGCAGAACGAGATGCCGTTTCGCTGGGCAGCGGCAAGCCCACCCTCTCACCCGAGTTGATTCTCCAGACCAAACCGGGCGAAGAGCAGAGCGAACTGACCTATCAGGAGGCGATCCGCGAGGCGCTGCGCGAAGAGATGGTGCGCGACCCCAATGTCTTCATCATGGGCGAGGACATTGGCAAGCACGGCGGCGCGTTTGGCGTTACCCGCACCCTCTTTGACCAATTCGGCCCCACGCGCATCATCAATACGCCCATCAGCGAGAACACAATCGTGGGCGCGGGCACGGGCGCGGCCCTCGTGGGCATGCGCCCCGTCATGGAGATCATGTTCGTGGACTTCTCGGGCCTGGCGATGGACCAGATTGCCACACAGGCGGCCAAGCTCCACCTGATGACGGGCGGCCAGGCCAAGGTGCCGTGGGTGCTGCGTATGCCCCAGGGCGGCGGCGCGGGCAAGAGCATTGCCGCCCAGCACTCGCAAAGCCTCGAGGTCTGGTTCGCACACATTCCCGGCCTGAAGGTCGTGCTGCCCTCGACGCCCTACGACGCCAAGGGTTTGATGAAGGCGGCCATCCGCGACGACAACCCGGTCATCTTCCTCGAGCAGAAGTTCCTCTACTCCTTCAAGAATGCAGTACCCACGGCGGATTACGTGCTGCCACTGGGCCAGTGCGACATCAAACGTGCGGGCAAGGATGTGACGATTGTGGCCTCAGGGCTGATGGTCTGGTACGCCATGCTCGCCGCAAAGACAGTCGAGCCGGAAGGTATTGATGTGGAGGTTGTCGACGTGCGCACGATTAGCCCGCTCGACAGGGCCACAATTGGCAAGTCGGCGCGCAAGACCGGCCGCGTGATTGTGGCTGCCGAGGCCTGCCGCACCTATGGGCCCACGGGCGAGTGGGGCATGGTTGCGGTCGAAGAGGCTTTCGAATACCTGCGCGCACCCGTCAAACGCATTACCGGGCGCGATACGCCCATTCCCTTTGCCGACAGCATCGAAAAGGGTGTGTGGCCGGAAACCGACGACTTCATCGCCGGCATCCACGAAGTCATGGCATGGTAGCGAACGACCTATTTGCAGAAATGAAGCAGAAGCAACAGAACGAGGCGGGTAGATTGCGTTTCATGTCGTTTCCCGTTGTTCCCGCCCTTTCTGTGCACTGCGTTTCCAGCCCGGCCGAAAGTTGAGGAGCCATGGCGGTTGAGTTCTACATCCACAAGATGTCCGAGCACATGGATGAAGCCGAGATTATCCAGTGGCTGGCCAAAGAAGGCGAGTCCGTGACTGAGCACCAGCCGATCATCGAGGTGATGACCGACAAGTTCACGGTCGAGGTCGAAGCGCCGCGCGCGGGCATTCTGGCCGGCATTCGCCCCGGCTGTGTCGCAGGGGCAATTGTACCGGTGGGCGAGGCAATCGCATGGATCGTGCAGCCGGGCGAGGTGGCCCCGGCGCTGCCCCCCTTCGGTGGGCATGCAGCGCCGGCCGCAGCCCCGGTTGCGGACGAGTTAGCGGCGGGCAACGGCAACGCAAGCGCCGCCCAGCCGGAAGGGCATGGCCATGTCAAATCCACGCCCGTTGCGCGCCGCATGGCCAGGGACTTGGGCGTGGACATCGAGACGCTCTCCGGCAGCGGGCCTGGCGGGCGCGTGGTTGAAGCGGACGTACGTGCTGCAGCGCAAGCGCAGCCAGTCATGCCCGCAGCCGCTCCCTCCACCGTGCCCGCTCCCGCTGCACCAGTCGCGCCAATTGTGCCCTCCGGTCCGTCGCCCGTCACCCCTCCCGCGGGCGACGCGACCTGGCGCTGGCAAGAGCTAACCCCCGTGCAGCGCGTCACTGGTGAGCGCATGCACGAGAGTGTGGTCACAGCGCCGCAGTTTGCACTGGAGTTGAGCGCCGACGCCACCAACCTGCTCTGGCTGCGCGACGCACTCGACAGCAAGGTGACGCTTGAGGCCAGGGCGCGCCTCTCGCTGACCGGCATGCTCACAAAGATCGTGGCCTCTGTACTTGCCCGCCACCCGCGTGCCAATGCCCAGTTTGCCGAGGGCAAGGTCAAGCTTCTGAATGACATTAATGTGGGCGTAGCCGTCGGCACGGAGCAAGGACTGGTCGTGCCCGTGGTTCGGCAGGCCGACAGACAGTCACTTGCTGCTGTCACTTCGCTACTGGCCGGTTACCAGGAGAAGGCGCGCACAATGCGCTTTGCGGCCGATGATCTGGCTGAGGGCACCTTCACCCTCTCCAACCTGGGTATGTTCGGCATTGAACGCTTTGCCGCCATCATCAACCCGCCGCAGAGCGCGATTCTGGCCGTGGGCGCGGTGGTCAAGCAGCCGGTGGTGATGGCCGACGGCACGGTGGGCGTGCGCCCGCGCATGAGCCTTACGCTGACCGTGGACCACCGCGTAATGGATGGCGTGCAGGGTGCACGCTTCCTGGCTGATCTGAAGGCGGCAATCGAGTCGCCCTACTTTATTATCTAGCTTTTTGCCCACAAGTTGTAGCAAAATTGCTAAAGGTCGTAACATATGCAGCTTGCAGACAAGGTGGCCATTATTACCGGGGGCGGGTCGGGCATTGGCCAGGCCGCGGCCACTCTTTTCGCCCGTGAAGGCGCTGCCGTGGTTGTCCTCGATTACGACGCAGCAGGCGCGGCCGTAACGGTTGACGCAATCACCAGCGCCGGTGGGCGCGCGCTGGCCGTGCAGGCCAACGTGGCCGACCCGGCGCAGGTAGAGGTGGCCGTGCGCGCGGCCGTGACTGCCTTTGGCGGCGTCGATATTCTCTTCAACAACGCGGCCGTTCTGATTTTCGGCAACATCGAAGAGACATCGCCCGCCGAGTGGCAGCGCGTCATGGATGTCAACATCAATGGCGTCTACCACTGCAGCCGCGCCGTCCTACCGGCCATGCGTGCACGTGGCGGTGGCGCCATCATCAACATGTCCTCGTCCACGGGCGCCCACGACGGCAACGGCAATGCCGCGGCCTATGTCACCTCCAAGGGCGCAGTGACGCTCCTCACCCGCTGCATGGCCATCGACTTTGCCGCCGACCATATACGCGTCAACGCGATTGCGCCCGGGCCGACCGACACACCCATGCTGCGCAAGATCATGACGCAGGAGGAGATGGATGCCTTTGCCGCCACCTTCCCGGCGCAGCGGCTGGGCAAACCAGCAGAGATCGCCGCTGCGGCGCTCTTCCTGGCATCGGACGCCGCCTCGTTTGTTACGGGCGCAGTGCTTGCCGTAGACGGCGGACAGACTGCACAGGTGTAGCACCACTCAAATTGCGACACGAAGGCGAAATATTGCTGAGAATATCAGCAGCAAGCACTGCATGATTTCCGATTATTGCGCAATTTCTGCCATTCAGGTTGCATTTTCAGTGAGGTTAGCTTTTAGCTTGGTTGCTCGTGATTTTCTTGTCCTTGTTTTCCTCTGCGGCTTTGCGCCTTTGCGTCGTAGGTAATCCTTTGCGTTGTAGGTAATCCTCAGGGTGGCGGCCAATGAGCACTTCTGCAATGTTTCAGAACGTTGGCACGAAGGACAACCTGGTGGACCGCGTTGTGGCGACCATCCAGAATCTGATTCTCGACGGCCAGTTGCAGCCGGGCATGCGTCTGCCCCCCGAACGCGACTTTGCCGACCGTCTGGGTGTGAGCCGCACCGTGCTGCGCGAGGCGGTGCGCATCCTCGTCACCAAGGGCTTGCTCGAGACGCGCCACGGCGTAGGCACCGTTGTGCGCCAGGTGAGCAGCGACCAGTTTCTCGAGCCATTGTCGTTGCTCCTGCGCTCCTACGATCTCTCCATCGATCAGCTATACGAAGTGCGCTCCATCCTCGAGGTGGGCATTGTGCGCATGGCCGCAGCCAACGCAACCGCCGACGACATGGCCGACCTGCGGCGCATTGTGGATGGCATGGAGAATGCAGTCAACGAAGTGGCGCGCTTCATTGCGCTCGACGACGAATTCCATCTGCGCCTGGCGGCCGCCGCGCACAATCCCTTGCTCGAGCTGCTGGCGCAGACGATCGGCGCCATCATGCATGAGGTGCGCATGCAGGTGCACAAGTACACGCGCATCTATAATCTGGCCGTGCCCGACCACCGCGAAATACTCGCAACGCTGGCTGCGCAGGATGCGGGGGCTGCCGCCGACGCGATGCAGAAGCACCTGGACAACGCCCGACGCTTCCAGGAGGAGTACATTGCGCTCGAGTTGGCAGCAGGCCGCGGTGCGACCCGGCGCACGGCCGCCATAACGCCTTCGGCTTCAACCTGATCGTGTGTTGGTGCGCTTGCACCCTTTCGTTCTTTGCTCCCAGCCCTCCCCATTCCAAACCGAGCAGGAGTCCCTATGGCGAACTTGCGTTGTGCAATTCTTGGCACGGGTTTCTGGTCTCTCTACCAGATACCCGCCTGGCATGAAGTTGGCGGCGTGGACATTGTGGCCTGCTGGAACCGAACGCTGTCGCGCGCCGAGGGCGTGGCGCAGCGCTTCGGCATCCCCAAGGTCTATGCCGACGTGGAAGAGCTCTTCAAGAATGAACAGCTCGACTTCGTGGACATCATCACCGAGGTGCCCGCGCACCAGCCGCTGGTGAACCTGGCCGCCAAGTACAAGGTGCCCGTCATTTGCCAGAAGCCACTCGCACCCGACTATGCCACAGCCAAACAGATGGTGGAGGTGTGCAAGGAGGCGGGCATCCCCTTCTACGTGCATGAAAATTACCGCTGGTGCTACCCGACGCGCCAACTCAAGCGGCTGGTGGACGAGGGGCACATTGGCCGCCTCTTCCGCGGCCGCTTTGCCTTTGTGCACTACCTCGAGGAGGCCATGTGGGTCAACCAGCCGCTCCTGGCCAAGCTCGACAATCTGATTCTGGCCGACCAGGGCAGCCACCAGTTTGACCTGGCGCGCTTCTTCTTTGGCGACTTTGAGACGATCTATGCGCAAAAACTGCGCGTGCGCGAAAACATAGTGGGCGAGGATGTAGCCACGGCCGTGCTCACCAGGCCGGGCGCCATCGTCAATTGCGAATTTTCGTTTTCCACGCGCACCGAATGGGGCCGCTTCCCCGACGAGGTCATTTACCTCGAGGGCAGCGAGGGCACCCTGGCGCTCAACGCCGACCACTGGATTTCCATGACCACCGCGCAGGGCACGCTCAAGAACCGCTACGCGCCCCCCGCCTATTCCTGGTGCCACCCCGACTACCTGGTCAACCATTCGAGCATGGTGCCGATTCATCAGGACTTTCTGCGCGGCCTGCGCGGCGAGGGCACGCCCGAAAACACGGGCGAGGACAATCTCAAGACGATGGAGCTTGTCTACCGCGCCTATGTGTCGACGCGCCTCAATCAGGTGATCAATCTGCGCGAGTACGCACGCATGGAGGACAAGAAGGACGAGAAGACGGCCAAGAGCATGCAATGGGGCTGACGCACCGTCTCAATTGCGCCAGCAATCCCGTGCATTTTCTCTGCCGTTTCTGCACCTTTTTTTTGCGAGAATTATGTCTCGACGCATCAGGAAATGGAGCGAACAGTGAAAGCGCTCATGAAAGTGCGGCCCGAGCCGGGGCTGGATCTGGTTGACATCCCCCAGCCGCAAATTGTGCATCCCGACGACGTCCTCTTCAAGGTGGAATACTGCGCGATTTGCGTGGGTGAGACCAAGCTTTACGACTGGAACACCTGGGCGGCCAACGATACAACAGTCGTCCTCCCCACCGTGCTGGGTCACGAAGCCGCGGGCGTGGTGGTGGAGGTGGGGTCGTCTGTGACGCAGTTCAAGCCGGGCGACCGCATTGTCAACGACCCGCTCATTTACTGCGGCCACTGCCGGCAGTGCCGCGAGGGCTTCACCAACATGTGCGAGTCGCGCGAAATCTACGGCAAGCGGCGCGGCGCCTTTGCCGAGTACGCCGTCCTGCCCGAGCGCGTCCTCTGCCACTTGCCTGAGTCACTCAGCCTGGAGGAAGGCGCCATCCTCGAGAATCTGGGCATCGCCGTGCATGCCTGCGAGATTGAGGCGCACGATCCCGGAGATTGGGCCGTCATTATCGGCGCCGGCCCCATCGGCATCCTCGCTGCGCAGACACTGGTGGCGTGGGGCGTCAACACCATCATCACGGATCTTTCGCAGACGCGCCTTGACTTTGCCCGCGACCACACGGGCGCCATTCCCATCAACGTGCATGATGTGGATCCAGTGGAAGCCGTGCTCGAGTACACGAAGGGCAAAGGCGCTGACTTCGTCATCGAGATGGCTGCCAATCAGAAGGCAATGGAAAACGCGTTCGACATGGTGCGCATCCGCGGCACAGTCGTCACGATTGGTACGTTCAATGACCCTGTTGCATTCAACCCATTCTTCAGGATGACGCGTCGCGAGGTCAAGCTGCAGTCGGTTATGGGGCGCAACTGGGAAACGTGGCGGCGCATGGTGCAGTTGGTGGAATCTGGCAAGCTCGACCTCAAATCCATGGTCAGCCGCATTTTGCCGCTGGAAGAGTATGCCTGCGGCTTCGACCTTGTGAAGGGGCATGATGTGCAAAAGGTGCTGCTGCGCCCCTAGCGGCGCGCCGGCAGCCGACAATGACCCCGGCCATTGCGCCGGAAGGAGACAATTGTGGACGAATACGGCACGGCGCGCGCGTTGCTGCGTCAATTCAAGGGCGACACCTACGTCTACGGCATTGGTGCGCTGCCCCAGGTTGGGGAGATTGTGGCCGCGCAGGGCAAGCGCGCGTTGCTCGTGCGCAACACTTTTCCGGGCGGCGACGCGTACCTCGCGACAATTCGCGCCGCACTGACGGCTGCAGACGTGGCGCTTGTGGCCGAGGTTGAGGGCGCCGCGCCCAACGCGCCGCGCGAGGACCTCGCCCGCATTACCCAGACAATTGTTGACAATACTCCTGATGTGCTCGTCTCCTTTGGCGGCGGCAGCACAATCGATTGCGTGAAAGCTGCCGAGGTCCTGCGCACGCTGGGCGGCGATATTGAGGAGTACTTCGGCACAGGCCTCGTCACCAAGAAGCTGCAGGAAACGGGCAAGCAATTGACCCCCCACGTGGCCATCCAGACAGCCTCAAGCTCGGGCGCGCAACTCACCAAGTACGCCAACATCACCGACGTGGCCTCGGGGCAGAAGAAGCTGATTGTGGACATGGCGATTGTGCCACAGCGCCCCATGTACGATTACGCCGTCTCCTTCGATGCGCCTGCCTCTCTCACAACCGATGGCGCAATCGACGGCGTCGCCCATTGCCTCGAAGTGCTTTTCTCTGCCGTGGGCAAACCCGAGTATCCGCTGGCACTCGAGATTGCCGACGCGGGCATTCGCCTTGTCGTCAACAATCTGCCGCGCGTGCTTGCGGAGCCGCACAATGCCGAAGGGCGCGAGGCGCTGGGGCTGGCCACCGACCTGGGCGGTTACGCCATCATGGTGGGCGGCACCAGCGGCGCGCATCTCACGAGCTTTTCGCTTGTGGACGTGATGAGCCACGGGCGCGCGTGCGGCATGTTGAACCCCTACTACACGGTCTTTTTTGCACCCGCTGTGGAGGAGCCGCTGCGCATCATCGGCAAGATCTTTGCCGATGCCGGCTACACCAGCGCCAACCTCGATGCGCTCAGCGGGCGCGCGCTGGGCATTGCCGTGGCCGAGGCCATGATCGCCTTCGAACAGAAGGTGGGCAATCCCTGGCGGCTGCAGGATGTGGCTACTTTCACTGATGCGCACATTGCGCGCGCGCTGGCGGCGGCCAAAAACCCGCAGCTTAAAATGAAGCTGGAGAATATGCCCGTTCCGCTCACCGCCGAGATGGTGGACGACTACATGGGCCCCATCCTTCAGGCAGCGAAGACGGGTGACCTGAGCCTGATCCGCAACGTCGCGTAGAAAAGGAAAAGCGACACAGAGGGCACAGAGGGAACAGAGGAACACTGAGAAAAGCAGGACTAAGAACTGCGTCAATTATCAATACTCAGTCATCAATTGTCATTCAACCAGTCAACCAACCAACCATGCAAACACACCTCGCCTACGGCAAGAACGGCCTCGATCTCGAACTCCCCGACACGCTCAATGTGACGGTCATCGAGCCGCGCTTTGTGGAAGGGCTGGCCGACGAAGCCGGGGCGCTCCGTGACGCGCTGCGCGCACCCATCGGCTCGCCGCCGCTGCGCGCGGTCGTCAAGCCGGGCGACCGTGTCGGCATTGTCTTCAGCGATATCACGCGCGCCACGCCCCACGGGTTGATTCTGCCTGCGGTGCTCGCCGAGCTCGCACACGTCCCGACTGAGCAGATTACGCTCTTCTGTGCGCTGGGCACACACCGCCCCAATACCGAAGACGAACTGCGCACCATGTTCGCCATGAGCGGCACGCCCGAAATCGCCGAGCACCTGCTCTCCACCTACCGCATTGTACAGAACGACTCGTTTGACGCCGAGACGCAGGTCAAGATTGGCGAAACCTCACGCGGCCACGAATTGTGGCTCAACAAGGAGGTGGCCGCGTGCGATGTCAAGGTGCTCACCGGCTTCATTGAGCCGCACTTCTTTGCGGGCTTCTCGGGCGGGGGCAAGGCGCTCATGCCCGGCATGGCAGGGCTGCGCACGGTGCTGGGAAACCATGATGCGGGCAACATCGGCAGCCCCAACGCGACCTGGGGCATTACCCACGGTAACACCATTTGGG
>CAYJNV010000154.1:0-5592 GCA_964370975.1 uncultured Caldilineaceae bacterium
CCCTTGAGCATCTGCGCCAGCCCGGCCTTGACGGTCCAGCTGCCTGTCGTCCCGTCCATGTGACCCCTCTCCCTCCGCCGATTCCTTCGGCGCTGTTGACCCTCGTGGCTGCCGCCTCGCCGTCGGGCGCGACAGGCAACGAGTCTACCACATGAATTCCCGCGGCATGAAAACTCCGGGCTACTTCACCACATCGAGCACCACACGCGCCACCGTGGGCGGGTGCAGCAGCATGTTGGCGTAGTTGGCGTTGGCCATGGGGCAGGCGCACTCCTTGCGCTTGATGCTGCCGCGCAGTTCCTCCATGGCGCGCCCGCGCCACAGTGGCGAGATGTCGTAGTTGGTTTGGCGCACGTTGCCCACGCTCTCGGCGCGAATGCAGCAGGACCAGAGGTCGCCATTGGGGGCGATGTGCGCGCTCGCCCAGCCCGCATAGCAAGGAATGACCTGTGTGCGCTCATGCAGCACCCGCTTGGCCAACTGATAGTACTGGGAGCGGAATGCCTGCGTGAAGCGCGCAATGCCGCGCGCGGGCGATTGCTGCGCCTGCTGGCTGAGGAAATCGGCAATCTCGTCATAGTCCTCGGGCAGCGGCGTAATCCCCCAGCCTACGGTGTCGAGTTCCACCCGTTCCTCAGCCACCTCGGTAATGTATGAGTCGGGCTCGAGGAACTTGAGCCCTTCCTGAATGGCTTTGAAGCGCTTCACATTGAACCGGCTGATGACGGTGTGCACGGTGAGCACCAAATTCCTGTGCTCCTTCTGCAGCTCCTTCAATTGCCGCCACGTCTCCATCGAGAGCGTCCAGTTGCCCTCCACGCCGCGAATGTCGTCGTGCTCATCGCCAATCCCGTCAATGCTCAGGTTGATGCCAATCGAGGACTTGGGGCACTCGCGGCACATGCGCGCCACCTGTGTTACCACCCGCTCGGTGAGCATGCCGTTGGTGGGGATGGTGATGACCTCGGGGCGGCAGCGGTTGTAGGCGCTGATGACGAGGTCGTCCAGGTCGGCGCGCAGAAAAGGCTCGCCGCCGGTGAAGGTCATATAGAAAGGCGCACGTCCCAGCGACTGGAAGACGCGATCCCACTCGGCGACACTCATGTCGTCATTGGGTTTGCGCCAGACGTCGCACGTGCGGCACTTGGAGTTGCAGCGAAACGAGATGCTGATCACCACCGAGAATGGCTTGACCTTGGGCCAGCCAAAATAGCGGAAAGACCAGTAGAGTGGCAGTTTGGGAACGAGTCCGAGCATGGGGTGATTCGTGGTGAAAGAGAACTGCAATGTTGCGAATTGAGCATTGAGAACGAATACGACCTATCCGCGGGAACCAGGTGATGTCTCAAAAGTGCTGATCACGGTCGAGCCACCACACACAATACGCCTTGCAGCCAGTACTTAGCCCTCCACGATTTTCCAGTAGGAATCCTTGCGGGTGATCCGGCCCTCGACGAACTCCAGCAGGTCACACCCGCGCACCGCCAGGCGCTGCCCGTTCGTCGTCGTGCCGGTCAGGAGCCAGGTGGAGACGCCTCGGTCGCCGCACGCCCAATGCTGGTCCTCCCCATAGTGAACGTCGGGAATCCCCGAGAAGCGACCGGCCAGCCCCGCGCGCACCTCCGCATGCCCCACGTAACGGCGGCCCCAGGGGTCCGGGCCGCGCGGGGTCTCCAGCACGCACTCGTCTGCGAAGAAGCCCATGATGGCGTCGAGGTCGTGGCGATTGAACGCGTCGAGGAACTGCTGGAGCAGATCTGTTGTCACGGAAGTTGCCGTCAACATTGCCTCCTTGCGTACTCATCTCGTCCGCTACGAACAGATTGACATGACCCGATTCGGGCGGCTGCAAAGGGAACCTGCATACTCGTTCATTGCGTGCACCATGCGGCAAATCATCAATGATCTGTGATCAATTACCGTCTACTTACCCCTCACACACCATCTTCCTGGCAAGCGGGGCCACGTGGGCGGCAGTGATTCGCACCAAATCGGCGGGCGCAATTTCCAACGTGCGGTCGCGGCGGCCCGTGCCGCAGAAGATCGTTGCATGGCGCAGCACGCCGGCGTCAAGATAGACATGCGTCTGGTCGTTGGGCGCAATGGGAGCCACGCCGCCAATCGCATAGCCCAGCTCGGCCTCCATCTCGTGCAGTTCGAGGCGCATGAGTTGCGTGCGGTTGACGCCTACCGCCTCGGCCAGCCGTTTGTAGTCCACCTGCGCGTAGCCGCAGAGACCTGCCAGCACCCACCCGCCGCGCTTGTTGCGAAAGGCAATCGTCTTGAGCAGCCGCTCAACGGGAAAAACAAGGTTGGCGTCGGCATCGGCAATGGTCACCGAGGGCGCGTGTGCGTGAATCGAATAGGCTGCGCCCGCAGCATCAAGGACGGACTGAATGTGCAGGAAGGACGCGTCGCTTATTACCGCGCTCTCGGAATGCATCACACCTCTCGCATGGCAAAGGCCGGTGGGCTGCTGCGCCAACCGGCCTTTGAGTATAAACGCAGATGGGCTGCGAGCGAAGTGCGCCCGCTTACATGCTGCCCCCTCAGCGGCAGCGCTGTGAACCGCTGCGTTACCTGCCCAGCGCGACGCACTGGCCGCGGCCGGCAAGCAGTGTGTGATCCGGGTGGGCGACGGCCACGCACAGGAAGCGCACGTAGGCGTTCAGCGCGGCGGTGGGCACAACTATGCGCACGCTGCCCGTCCAGTCGCCCACGCGCATGTTGTCCATAGCGTCTGGGAACTCGATGACAATGGCGCCGGGTGCAGGGGCGGTTGCCTCCACGGAGGCCGCACCGTAGATGTGCAGGTGCGTGCCCAGCGCCAGGGGCGCAAAGCCGAAGCTCTCCACGGTGACAATCCACCCATCCGCGTCTTGCTCCAGAGCGTAAATGCGCGCCGCGCCATCCAAATCCTGAAAGCCGTCACGCGCCAGGCGCACCTCAAAGGGCAGCGTCCACGTACCCTTGTGATCGGCGATTGCTCCCTGGGCTGTAGCCACGAGCAGATAGTGGCCGCTGCGTGCGGCCGCACCACCTGGCCAGTAATAGTTGCTTGCCGCAAGGTCGAGCACGCGGCATTGGCTGCCTTGCGCGCCAAACGCACAGCGGTCATCGCGCGCTACGCGCGTGTGCACCGCGGCGCCATTTGCCGTATCGAGAATCGTAAAGGTCACGGTGTCGATGCCGTCACCCGCATACGCGCCTGCACTCGTGTCGCGCAGGTTGGCCATGGCCAAAGCCACGCGATCCCCGAAGATGCTGGGGTACACACCGCTGAGGAGCACACCCGGCGCGGTCACCACGTCGCCCGCGAGATGCTCCTTGACACTGGGCGCGGGCAGCAGCGCGAAGGCGGGCGGCGTGGGCGTGGGCAGGCGCACGTTGGGTGTGCCGGTTAGCGTAACCGTGGCAGTAGGCGTTGCCGTTGCGCGCACCGTGGCCGCTGGGCGCACCGTGGCCGTGCCCACAGGCGTTGGCGTAGCGCGCCCGAACTGGGCTGCCGCCGGCCTGCCCGCGAGGAGGAGCCAGATCGTGGCCGCAAGTGCGGCTGCCACCCCAACTAATGTGTGAGTTCCTCGGTTCATGGTTGCCCTCTCGCCAAAGGACGTTGTTACTGCACCTCGACGTCCCATCGGTAACTGACGACGCGCCCATCAGTGGCATACACATCGGCAGTGAGAACGAGTGGCCCCAGCTCCACAGCCGCGCCCGTGTCCCAGACATAGCCCGCGGCGGCATAGTCGTAGACGTTGCAGTCAGGCTCGCCGCCGGCAAAGGCGCAGTAGGCAGCGACACGCTCTTCGCGACTGTGGACAGTACCAGTGCTGTCCTGCATAGCTAGGTAGATTGCGTCGATGCCGTCGCCGTTGCTGGTTCCCACGGCGGGATCCCACGCTGCCACCTGGAAGGCGATCGCGCCGTTCACGACCAGATCGGTGGAGCCGGGACCCACTTCGCGTAGTTCCACCTGAATCTCCGACGACTCGGGCGGGGCGGGTGCAGGCAGTGTCGGCGTCGGTTCATCCGGCTGCGCGGGCGCAGTCTCTTGACCGGAGGCGTCGGGCAGGTCGGGCGACTGGATGCGGATGCGCGCGAACCAACTGCTTGAAGGGTTGTCTTCCGCGTCACCATCCAGGAAGATGCGGGTGTCAACGTTGTAGTCACCGTTGACAATCGGTGTGCCCGTGCTGGGCCAGCGCGCGCCTGCGCCCAGCCCCAGCACATTGCAGTCGGGTTCGCCGCCGCCGAAACTGCAATACCTGGGTGTACCTTCGGACTGCAAGTGGACTTCGATCGGGAACCCGTTCTCATCCACGTTGTCAATGCTGGTGATATGGAAGACAACATGGTCCACACGGCTGCCCGAGGGTGGCTGCGTATCGGCAAAGAACCAGATTTGGCGCGTAAAGACCATTGTGCCGTCTTCGTCGCGGCCCACGCCCGGCCCTGTGCGCAGGTTGCCGCGCACGTCGCCGTCGGAGCCTGTGCCGGGCACAACCACAAAGACGGGTGGGGTCGGCGTGGGCAGCAGCGCAATTGTGGGTGTGTTGGTGGGCAGCGGCGTGTTTGTTGGCGTGCTTGTGGGAAGGGACGTGGGCGTGGGCGGCGCGTTGATCACAATCAGCCCGCCAATGGACACGGTGCACTGCACATACTGTGCGCCCGCGCTGACCCAGCCGCTGAGGGCGCTGCCCTGCACGCGCACGTTAACCCAGCCCGAGTCGGCGCTGCGCCCCAGAAGTTCCAGCACAGTATCGAGAGGCAGCCCGGCGAGCGGCGGCTCATAGATTGTGCCCGGCCCACTGCGCAGGCGCAACGCCGAGACGAGTACGCGACAGGTTGGGATGGCTGCGGGCGACGGTGTCGCTGTGGGCCGGGGTGTAGCCGTGGCCAGCGGTATGGCTGTGGGCGGCGTGGCCGGCGGCTGAAGCGGGGTTTGCGCAGGTGTAATGGTCTCCGTGGCGGTTACTGGGACTGTCTCCACCAGAAGCGTGTAGGGGCCCCGATCGCTGCGTCTTTCGCCGCCTACCGTCACCTGCAGGTCGATGGTCCGGGAGGGAGTGAAGACCGCAGCAGTCCACTGCTCGGAGTCATCCTGTTCAGGTGCATCAGCGCGGGGCAACAGGCTGCTTCTCGCCGCGCCTGAATCCGGGCTCTCCGCCGTGGACGTAATCAATGCCAACGTGCCGCTCACTTCTGCAGAGAATTCGAGAACGGGCGCGAAGGCAGTCGTGCGTACGCTGATGGTGACGGGCGCGCCGCTGCAGAGGTGCATCTGCCAGAGATCGCCAAAGCGGCTGGCAAGTGTGCCGGTGACGCTTTGGCCCGCGGCCACGTAGAAATCCGGCACATCCAGCGCAACCGTGTCGATGGCCGCGGCCGTGCTCGTCGTTGCCAGTGATACGGCGAGGGTATAGGGGCCACGTGCGCTCAGCCGCTCGCCCAGCACGGCCACGGTGTAGATACCCGTCTGTGTGAGCGGCGCGCCGCTGAGCACAGTTGTGGTCAGATCACCGCCCGCCTCGACCAAGGGCGACTCCTCGTTTGCCGCATAGATTTCGAGATAGGGCGAGAACGAAGACGATG
>CAYJNV010000154.1:5692-8604 GCA_964370975.1 uncultured Caldilineaceae bacterium
TGCAAGTAGGGGCGGCAGGCGCAGTTGAGAATTTGCTGCTGAAAGGTGGGGGAGCCCATTGTGTTTGGCTCCTGGGCGATGCACGCCTCCAGCGCGCCGATGGATTTCTCCACCAGTGTCACGGCGTCATCACGCGCTGCTGCTGCAGCGGGTGCATCCTGGGCGTTGAGCGCGTTAACGCGTGCCACGTTGCGAATGTGTGCCTGGAGCAGACGGGTGACGCCCAGCCCCGCCTGCGACCAGCCCACGAATTGGGGCTGCGTTTTGGCGTCAAAGGCTTGCAGCGTCTGCTCAAATCCGGTCACGGCCAGCGCAAGCGCTGCGTCGGCGGCGGGCATGTTGCCTGCAAAGATCTCCACCTGCCCCAGCAGCCGGTGGGCGAGCGCCAGGTTCATGCGCGCGAAATTCTGCACGGGCGGCCAGGGGGATGTCGGGGCGAGGGCGGTGGCCTGTTCGAGCAGCGCGACGGCGCGGCGTGCGTCGGCCGCGGCCTCCTCAGGCGTGGGCGCGGCGGCCTCAAGGTTGCGCGCATCCACACAAACATCTGCCGGGTCTACATCGACATAACGCAGATAATGCAATTGCGCGCGGTCCATGTAGGTATTGCCTGCGAGCATAAGCGCGTTGACATCCGGCTCGTTGCCATTCGCGCCTGAGCCTCCCGCAAGTTCAGCCTCGGCCAGGGCGGTCTCATAGTCGCGGGCATAGAGCGCTGCCTGTCCCACCACCAAATGCCACAACTGGCGGCCGTCCTCATTGCGCCATGCTTCCAGGCTGCGGGTGGCGGCGGGGCTGCGCGCCACCGCGAGCCCCTGTTCAGGCTGATCGGCAAGCAGATAGCTGAGCACTTGCGTAATCCAGAAAAGCCCCGTGGCGCGCACCTGCACGGCGCCGTCCATCTGTCTGTGGGCGGCTTCGGCGTTGACACGGTACGAGGTGGCGCCCACGATCGGCGCACCGATGCGCTGGCTGCCCGCCGTCGGCAGCGGCTCGCCCAGTTCAACAGGCGTGGCGTAGTAGAACTCGAGTTGCAAATCCTGGCCCGTGGTGCGCGGGGTGATGGTGCCGTAGACCACCATCTCGGCCCCAATACGCTTGGCGAGCGCAGCGGCGGCTTCAGCGCGCGCCGCTGTTGTCGCGCCCGGGATGACGCCAAAACGTACATTTTTTTGGGCGCGCCCGGCGCTGTCATTCCACACGACCACAGCGCTCTCCAGCGCGCCCCCGGCCCCAAGGCGCGCGTTGTTGTATTCATCCAGCAGGCGCGCGTAGATCTCGGTGCTTAGCGACGTGCCAAAGGGGGATACGCGCACTTTGCCGGACTCGTCCAACTCGCCGATGCCGGCGACGGCAATGCCAAAAGGTGCATCCATTTGCGTGGGAAAGAAGGTGGGGAGGATCACCCACCAGACCAGAGCCCCGATCGCAAGCAGACCGATAACCGCTGCGGCCGCCGCCACCAGCGCGCGCCGTAGCGAAAGCACAGGCGGCTGAACCGTGTGCCAGAGCGCGCCGTCGGGGGCGCGCAAGAAGAGCACGGGCGTCGCCCACTCCGCGCCCCCGCCAGCGCCGCCCGCGGCGCGGTGGGGGGGGGGGGGGGTTGAAGCCAGGCGCATGAATTTTCGCGCCACGGCCACGGCAGCATCAACGGGCAGATCGTGGGCAATCGCGCCGTAGAAGGCGCGCGTGAACGCCGCCGCAGCCGCCGTGCTGATTTCATACTGCATGGCCACGACGGCAGGCAGGCCGCTCTGCACCAGTGCCGCGCCCAA
Organism: uncultured Caldilineaceae bacterium; assembly: GCA_964370975.1. Lineage (GTDB taxonomy): Bacteria > Chloroflexota > Anaerolineae > Caldilineales > Caldilineaceae > UBA5069. The sequence goes on from CAYJNV010000154.1 coordinate 7,465, forward strand.
CCCGGCAAAGAGGCTCGCCTCACCGCTGCGTGCACCTTCGCAGGCGTTGAGCACGACGAGCCGCAGGGATGGGTGATCCTTGAGCAGCGCGCCCAGCGCCGTCGCCGAGACGGGCGCAGATTGCCCGGCTTCATCCGCCAGCACGAGTGCGCCGCCACCCGCGCCCTCATCGTAGAACGCATGGCCCACATAGTGGAGGATGTGCCAGGGCCCCTCCTGCAACGCCGACTGGAGCGCCTCCCACGTCGCAATCTCCAGCCACACCAGCTCCACGTGGTGGCGCTTCTGCAGCGTGTCCACGGCCAACTGCAAGCGGACGCGCTCGCCTGCCACATCCACGGGCGGCCAGTCGGCGGGAGCGGCCACCACAGCCAGAATGCGCAGCGGCGGTTCCACGGTGAGCGGCTCGGCGGGTGCGCCCAATGGCAGGTACCGCACGAGGGGCGTGGCGCGCGCGAGGGCCAGGAACTCGTCGCTGCGGGCGTCAAAGAGCAGTTCCCAGGGAAGCGCAGCCAGCGCAGGGTCCTCGAAGCGCAGGCGCACGCGCAGCCCGGCATGCTCGGCGGCGGCCAACTGCTTGCTCACATCCAGGCGATTGCGGACCTCGCCCTGGAAGAGCGCCTCGAAGAGCAGGCCACCCAGCGTGCGCGCCTCCTGCACCGTGGCGGGGGCGGTGGCCGGTATCTCTGCCAGCGCGTGTGCATCGAGTGTGCCGTTGGCTTCACCCGCGGGCGCGCGCAGAACCTGAACGGGGCACAGGCCGTCGTCGCGGGGAGGCTCAATCTGAACCTCAAACTCAAGATAGGGGGAATGTGGGGCGGGCCGCTGTTCCATGCTGTCTCCGCAAGGCAGGCAGGATCAAGCGCAGTGCCGCTCATACAGCAACGACAGGAAGGCTGGGTGCGAGGGTGTGGCGATTGTGCCAGAGTGGGGCGCGTGTGTCAAACAACCAGGCCACACCCCGCCTATGCGCTCGCGCACAAAAGCCAGGTAAGGACGACGCGGAGGCGCAAAGGCGCAGAGGAAACGCAAAGAAAAGCAACAACACGAACAGAAAACTCTGTTGTTGCCTCTCTTTGCGTTCCTTTGCGTCTTTGCGCCTTTGCGTCGTATCTGTCTTTACGTCGTATCTAGTTGGTG
>CAYJNV010000154.1:8614-9975 GCA_964370975.1 uncultured Caldilineaceae bacterium
GCGCATAGGAACGCAAAGATAAGCAAAAACACGGACAGAAATTTCTGTTGCTGCTTTTCTTTGCGCTTTCTTTGCGCCTTTGCGCCTCCGCGTCGCCTTTACCTGGTGTTGGTGCGGATGGCAGGGAGGACGCGCTCGCCCAGGAGGCGCAGTCCGCTCTCCGGCGTGAGGCCGTGCGGGGTGCCGAACTCCACGCGCTGCGCGCCCGCATCCAGCAGCGCCAGCGCATGGTCGGCGATCTCGTCGGGCGTGCCCGCAAACGCGAAACGCGCGAGCAGTTCGTCGCTGATGAGCGCGGCCGCCGCGTCGTAGTCATAGCGGTCGGCGGCGGCACGCAGGCGCATCAGGCGATCAGGCTCAATCGCGATTGTCGGGTCCAGCGCGGCGACAATCGGCAAATAGAGCGCCACCTCGCGGCGGGCGTGGGTGCGTGCCGCGTCGCCATCCACGTCGACCACGCAGACGGCGCCGATGCAAATGTCAATCTGGTCGGTCGCGTCGCCCGCGCTGCGCAGGATGCGCCGAAAGTGGGGCAGCACGCCCGCGTTGGCGCTGCCGCCGATCTTGATTTCCTGGTAGTCTCCAGCGCAGGCGTGCAGTGTCTGCTCGCCCCATGTCCCAAGCAATATGGGGATGTCGGCGCGCACGGCCGGCCAGCGCAGCGCATCACCTCCTGCCAGCGGGAAGAATTCACCTGCGAGCGGGGCCGGGTCGCGCCGCAGCAGGTGGCGCACGCAGCGCAGCGCCTCGGCCAGGGCGCGCACACCGTGCATAGGCTGCAGCCCCACGAAGTCGAGCCACGCGCCGCGCGCAATGCCGAGGTAGGCGCGCCCGCCCGACGCCTCATCAACCAGCGCGATGTTGCCCGCAATATTGATCGGGTGGCAGGTGAAGGGGTTGACGGCCGCCACGCCCAGGCGCACGCGCCGCGTGGCGCGCGCCATCTCGAGCAGGGGCAGCCATGCCGGCTGATAGAGCATGTCGTTGTAAACGGTGACGCCGTCGAAGCCCCACGCTTCGGCCTGCGCAGCCAGCGTTCCATAGGCGCTGAGCGGTTTGTCGGTCTGGAACGCAATTGTGATGTTGGGCATTGGGTGGTAGGGAGTAGGGAGTGGGGAGTGGGCGGTCGGGCAAGACAACAAGCAACCGACGTGGCACGCTCGTGGCGGGATGTCATCTTCCGCGACGCAATTCTAGACGGATTTGTCGGTTTGCGACAAGATGACAGTAACCAAGCAGCAAGTCATCCTGTCATGGTGGCTCCAGACAGAATCAACCAGAAAACGGACATCCAATGCAATCTGACGAGTTCCAGCTCTATGACCTGACCATTCGTGTGGAGCGCATTGACGGTCACTGCA
>CAYJNV010000155.1:0-2492 GCA_964370975.1 uncultured Caldilineaceae bacterium
TCCGTGTATCTCTGTTCCCTCTGTGGCCTCTGTGTCAGGGTTTTGTTGTTCCCTACTCCCCCAGTTTCCCCTCAATCACTTGCTGGAACTGCGCCAATGGCAGGCCACCAGCCACAATTTGCCCGTTGATGTCAAAGGAAGGGCGGTTGCGAATGCCCGCCTCGCGGCGCGCCTGGTCCAGGCGTGTCACAGTCGCGGCCGTATCGGGGTTCTCCATGCAGGAGCGCAGCGCAGCGCCGTCCATGCCCATGCCGCTTGCCAACTCAACGTAGTAGTCGTTGGCGGGCGCGCCATAAATCGTGCTCTGGTTCGCAAAGAGCGCGTCGTGCATGCGCCAGAAGTCCAGCGGTGCCTGCGCGCCGGCGCAGCGCGCGGCGATCTGGCTGCTCAGCGAGCCGGGCCCCAGGTCAACGATCGGGCTGAAGGCCAGCCTCACCTGGCCGGATGCCACGTATTGCGCCTTCAATTCGGGTTCAACGCGCATCACGTGCGCGCGGCAGGTCGTTCAAAGGAAGTCCGAGTAGTCGAGGATGCGCACGGGAGCTTCGGGGTTGCCGAGGACGAAGTAGTCGCCCTCGACCGAGGCCGTCTGCAGCCAGTCTACAGGCGCGGCCGGTGCGGCCTCCGGTGCTTCGGCGGCAGTCTCGGCAATCGCGGGCGCGAGAGTCGCAACTGCTTCCACAGTTACAGTAGTTCCAGCTTGCACTGTGGCGGCTTCAACCACGGTCGCGGCGGATGGGGCCGCCGCCTGCGGCAAAGCAACGGTATCGCCACCTGCGCCGCATGCGCTCAATAACATGAGCGCAAGCAGCAGCGCGGGTGCTCCCCAGTATTTTGTGCGACAGGCCATGCAAGCTCCTTTGTGCGGATGGCAATGGTCGTAGGGCGCAGATGCGCACTGCGCACCGGCCCAATCGTCAATCGTCAGTCGTCAAGCGGCAGGCTTCAATCACGCAGCCAACCCTACTGCCCATCCACCGCCTTTTGCAGTTCGGCGCTGAAGGTGGCAAGGGGCAGCGCGCCGGGAATAATGCGCCCGCCGCTGCCGCTGATAATGATGAAGGTGGGCGTGCCCTGCACATAGGGCGCGCCGTCGGCACGGTCGGCCTCTACGAGTGCGGCCTTTGCTGGATCTTCTAAACAGGCCGCGAATGCAGTGGTGTCCAGCCCCAGGTCGCCGGCAATCTGCGTAAAGACGGCCGAAGGGTCGCTGATCGACCACGCACTTACGCGATCAAAGAGCGCCTTGTGCATTTCCATATACTGGCCCTGGTCGGCGGCGCACTCGGCGGCAACGCCCGCGGCGGGCGCTTGCGGGTGGATGGGCAAAGGAAAGCTCTTGTAGACCCAGCGCACTGCGCCTGTATCCACGAAGGTCTTGTCGAGATCGGGCTGGGTGCGCTCGGTGTGCTGCTTGCAGTAGGGACACTGGAAGTCGGAGAATTCGACCACGACGACGGCTGCGTCGGCACTGCCGCGCATCTGGTCACCGGCCACGGTGTAGCCGGGGCGGTTGGGGTCAAGCGCGAGACCTTCGGCCGTGGCCCAGAAAGGGACGGCGGGCTGCTCGGGCTGGGCGGGCTGGGCAGCCACGGGGGGCGCGTTGCCCGCAAGGACAGCGTCCAGCGCTTCTTCAAAGCGGTTGTAGGGCTGTGCACCCACCAGCGTGTACGCCTCGCCCGACGCCTCGTTGGCAATGCGGAAGCTGGGCGTGCCATCCAACCCCAGCGAACCTGCGTCTGCCACGGCTTGGACAATGGCGGCCTGCTTTGTGCCGCTCGCGACGCACGCCGCCAGCGCGTCGACATCGGCCCCGGCCTCACCTGCAAGGCGTTCGAAGGTCGGCGCGGGGTCGGACTGCTCGGACCATTCGCTCTGCGCCATGAAGAGCGCATCGTACATGGCCCAGTAGAGAGGCGCGCCCTGGTCGGCCACGCAAAGGGCGGCCTCATGCGCAGCCACGGCATTGGGATGCAGTTCCTTCAGCGGCAGGTCGTGGAAGACGAGGCGCACTGTGCCCGGCTTTACGTAGTTCTCAACAATGCCCGGCTCGGTGTTGCTGAAGTGACGTGCGCAGAAGGGGCATTGGTAGTCGCTGTACATGTGCAGCGAAACGGGCGCATTGGCGTTGCCCATGAAGGGCAGCCCGTCGATCGTGAAGCCAACGGGGATGTTCTGCCAGGTGTCGGCCGCAGGCGCGGCGTCGGCTGGCACGTCAGCAGCGCTCGCGGCGGCCGCTGATTCGGCTGTGGGCGCGGCGCTGCAGCCGGCCAGCACTGCGATCAGCGCCAGTGCAACCAGCACAAGCCTGACAGCACGCAGCGTGGACGCATGGGCGCGGCCGCTGCCGCAACTCTCAATTCGTTCATTCATTCTGATTCTCGCTCAACTGGTTTGGGGAATTGGGGTCGGTTTTGCGCCCGCGCCCCGGCCTTCAAAGTCTACAACGCAATTCAGGGCGCGGCGCGATTGGTGGACACTATACATCATGC
>CAYJNV010000155.1:2592-9965 GCA_964370975.1 uncultured Caldilineaceae bacterium
CATCTTCCTCGAGGGTGAAGCAGCCGCCGGTTTGTGGATTGTGGAATTGGGAGCCGTCAAGGTTTTCAAGCTGACCAGTGATGGGGGCGAGCACATTCTGCACTTGCGCGGCCCCGGCAACAGCTTCAACGACATCGCCGCGCTGGATGCGGGGGGCAACCCAGCCAGCGCCGCTGCGCTGAGCGCCGAAGCGCTTGTGTGGCTGCTGCCGTCGGCGATGATCGACCACCTGCTGACGCACAATCCGCAAGTGGCGCGCAACGTCATCAAGCGCTTGGCGCGGCGTGTGCGCACGCTGGTCGCGCAGATTGAGGACCTGGCGCTTCATTCAGTGATTGTGCGTCTTGCGCGCTTTCTGCTCAAGCAGGCCGAAGACCCGGCACTGGCAGGGCCGGGGATCACACGCACGGCGATTGCCGCGCACATCAACACCACGCCCCAAACCATCAGCACCGTGCTGCACACCCTCGAAGAGGCGGGCGCGATACGCTTTGATCGCCACCGCATTGTGATTGTCGACGAGGCGATCCTGCGCTCCATCGCGCTGCTCTGAACCCAACCCGCGTCACATCTACACGCAACAGCAACAGAATCGAGCGGGACAATGGGCACACTCATGTTGTATCCGCAGACTCTGTGCACAGTCCATCTGTAATCCTTGCGTTGCGCACCATGACAATTGTCACGCCGGGGGCGTGACAATTGTCATGCAATTCCTCACGACTTAAGCCGGCTTAAATCCAGTTGCTCTGCATTGCTCTATCCTGCATGAACATGACGATGGAGCGCTTGCCGCGCCCAGTGCGGCGGCCGGCGCATGACGCATACGTGCAGGTTGGCGCGGAGGCGATGGTTTTATGACGGAACTGTGGATGCCGCAGATTGACGCGCTGAAGTGCACGGGATGCGGCGAGTGCATTACAGCCTGCCCTACCAATGCGTTGGGTAGGCGCGGCGAGAAAGCGGCTCTGTTGAGGCCGGACGCATGCACCTATTGCGCCGCGTGTGAGGACCTTTGCCCAGTGGACGCGATTACGTTGCCATACCTGATTGTGAAGGAATCACACGAGAGGAAAATCTAGAATGCTTAACGAATCTGGTCGTAGATCCATTTCGACAATGGTCTTCTGGTTTGTCATCGTGCTCTTTTTCATGCTGCTGGCGGGCGTCATCGGCAATGAGCGCAGCAACGCCGCGCAGAACGGCTCGCGCGGCGCATTGACGGGATCGGCTGCAAACGTTGCCGACGAGGCGGCGGTGGTCGAGTACACGCTGCGCACGCGCATTGGCGAAAACCCCGCCATGGCCTACGTGGGCGTGGGGGGCGATATCGATGGCGTTGTGAATCCGGCGCTTGTCGTCAATGTGGGCGACAGGGTGCGGATCACCGTCATCAACGGCGATCCCACGCTGCACGACCTCAACATCGACGCGTTCAACGCGCACACGGGCGAACTGGTTGGTGCGGAGCAGACCGCAACCGTAGAGTTTGTGGCCACGCAGGCAGGCATGTACGAATACTATTGCTCGGTGCCGGGCCACCGCGAAGTCGGCATGAAGGGCATGCTGACGGTGACGGGCCATGATGCAGCGGGCAACGTAGTGCAAGTCTCCAACACAACGGCCATGGGGGCCATGGCAAGCGCACCTGCCGCCGCGCCGGTACAGGCAGCCGGGCCCGTCGACCCCGCTGCGGCGATCATCTCGCGCAGCCCTGCCGATGTGCCGCCTTCCGTGGGCGACCGCGGCCCACAGACCATTCAGGTGGACCTTGAGACTGTTGAACTCAATGGCGTGCTGGCCGACGGCACGACCTATCGCTACATGACTTTTGGCGGGCAGGTGCCGGGGCCCATGGTACGCGTGCGGGTGGACGACACGGTGACGCTTGTGCTCCACAATAAGGAGGACAGCCAGCTCTCCCACTCCATCGATTTGCACGCGGTTACTGGGCCAGGCGGTGGTGCAGTCTATACGCAGGTAATGCCGGGCGAGTCAGGCTCGTTCACCTTCAAGGCGCTTGCGCCCGGCGTCTATGTCTACCACTGTGCAACGCCGAGCGTGGCCCATCACATTACCTCGGGTATGTACGGATTGATTGTGGTGGAGCCGGAAGGCGGGCTGCCCTCTGTAGACCGCGAGTACTACATCATGCAGGGCGAAATGTACACGGCGCAGCCCTTTGGCACACCCGGCCAACTTGACTTCAGCTATCAGGCCATGCTGGACGAACAGCCGCAGTACTACGTCTTCAACGGCGCGGCCGGCGCGCTCACACAGGATGCTTTTGCCCTGCAAGCCACTGTGGGCGAGACGGTGCGCATCTACTTCGGCGTCGGTGGCCCCAATGCCATATCGTCGTTCCACGTCATCGGCGAGATTCTGGACCGCGTCTACGACCTTGCGTCACTGACCTCACCGCCAATGACCAATGTGCAGACGACACTTGTTCCGCCGGGCGGCGCAACCATGGTCGAGTTCAAGGTCGAAGTGCCGGGGCGCTACATTCTGGTTGACCACGCGCTGAGCCGCCTGGAGCGCGGGCTGGCGGGCTACCTGTACGTAGAGGGCGACGACAATCCGGAGATCTTCTTCAGCGAAGAAGCGCCGGACGGCTCGGGACATTAGCATATTTGGCTTGGCGTTGTTGCGGCGAAATGCAACACCCTATCAAGGAGGAAAATCGAGATGACACAACTGGACTTGCGTACAATTCAGCCCCGTGACCGTCACGTGATGGTCTTTGACACCTTTGATCAACTGGAAGCGGGCGGCGCGTTTGAGCTCTTGAACGACCACGCGCCCACCCCTTTGTACTATCAGTTCCTGCATGAACGCGCTGGCATCTTTGGCTGGGACAGCCTGGAAGAAGGGCCTGAGACGTGGCGTGTGCGCATCACGCGCGTTTGAACCTGCCGCTGCATCGGCAAGGCAGCACATTTCTGGTAGCAGACGGTGGATTGTCTGACACGCCACAACGTGTAATCCACCTGCCCCCCCCAAAAAACAATGAGACGGAGGCTCTGCGCCTCCGTCTCACTGTTTTTCAGTCGTGGATTGTGGGCGGCCCAGTCACAACTGGAAATTGCGCCCGTTGTCACGCACAACCTTCTGGTTGTAGTTCGTCACATAGGTGAGCAGCTTGGTGTGCAACTTCTCCCAGCCGCTGCTGCGCAGGATGGTCGCCAGCTTCTCAGCGCTGTCCACCGCGCCTAGCGTAAGCATTTGCGGACCTTCCCCGTACATGGTATACAGAACTTCGCTTGGCTCGATGCCAAGCTGCATCAACCGGGGGGCAAACTCCCGCACCACGAACTCCGAGAAATCCTGTTCGCGCCCTGCTCGAATGTCCCACTGCATGAGCAGCTTCACCATAGCGAAATGAATTCCAAAGAGAATCGCCCGTTGCGCCGCCACTACGACCTTGCGGCTCTCTGCTTGTGATGGAACGATACCAAAAGCAGTGGAGATTTGCAACTAAACCGCCCCACTCCCGCCACCGTACTCCATTTGGCCGCATGACGCGACGCGCGCATGTGCCACGGCTGGCTGGCTTTGCCGTGCTCACCGCGCTGATTGCTGTCTCGCTCACGCTGCTGCCGCGCGCAGCGTTGGCACAGAGCAGTGGCGCGCCCGTCATCGTTACGCCCCTCTCGGCGCCCGGCGTGACGCTGCAAACCCACACCAGCGACATTACGCTCGCGACAGACGGCACGGCGCAGGCCACTTCTTTCTACCGGCTACGCAACGACAGCGCCACCGACGCGCTGGCCACGGTGCGCTTCTGGTCGCCCACGGCCGCTAGCGCCGGACCGCTGCCGAACGACCTGACCGCCACGGCCAATGGCGACGCGCTCCGAATCCAGACCGCCGACGACGGCGCACAAGCGCTCGTCAGCGTGCCTGCGGGCGGACGCACCGACCTGCGCCTCAGCTACTCGCTTGATTTGGGCAATGCGGCGGTGCTGCAGACTCGTTTCGACGCGTCCGCGCTGGACAAGGCGTGGCCCGGCACAACCAGCTTCCGCCTCACGGTCAACATTCCCGCCGAAATTCGCGGCGGCTCGTGGCTGCGCACCACGCCCGAGGGGTGGCGCTTCAGCCCCAGCGAGACTGCCGAGGCCGCCGCCATTCAGTGGCTCTATGAGGGCGACATTCCCGCTGATCCCCTCGTATTCGAGTATGCCAACCCTGCGCTTTGGCAGCAGATTGTGGCACAGCGCGCCGCCGCACAAGCCGGGGGCGTGGCCGAGTGGGTGACGCTGGGAAACAGCTACGCACGCCTGTCGCAGGAAGCTGCCGACGGCGGCGTGCGCGACCGCTTCTATGGACAGGCGCTGGCCGCCTATGGCTCGGCGCTGGACCGCGGCGCGGTGGCTGGTGCGCCCCCCGCCGCGCTCGCACCGATCTACACGGGGCAAGCGCGCCTCTACCGCCAGCGCATTGTGGGCAGCGGCGGCTCGTTCAGCGCCGAGCACGCGCAACTGCTGGTGGATTCGGTGCTGGCCGCATTGGGCGTGCTCCCGACGGATGACGCACAGCGCGTTGAGTTGCAGCAGTGGCTCAGTGACGGGCTGGCGATTGTACTGCGCGACGCCACCGACCGCCGCGATTGGGAAGCAGCCCTCTCCACGCTGGACCAGCTTGAGCAGTCGGGCGGGGCCATGGACGCCACCGCAATTGCCGAGCAACGCCGCCGAATCCTCTTCGAGCAGTCGCTGCAGTTGCTGGAAGAGGGACAGCGTGACGAAGCTGTGGCCGTCTCCGGCAGCGGCATCATTAGCGAGAGTCTGCAGGCCCCCGGCGACGCGCAGTCGCTCTTTGCCTCCTGGCAAAGCACCGTCACGGTGGATCCACGCGGCACCGAAGTGGTGCTTGTGGCCATGCCTGCGCCAGGCCGCGCCCTCGCCGCCGGAACGGCCGCCACCGAGTTGGCCAACCTCTGGGCTGCCCAGGACGTTGCCGTCGTCTCCGTCACAGCGCCCACGCCGACGGAACCGGAACGCCCTGTCACCTTGCGCGTCACCGTCGACAATGTGAGCGCAGGCCCTGCCCTGGCCAACATCACGCCCCTGCGCGCCGATTGGGCGCTGGCGCGTAGCTTGCTCACACAACTTGCGCCCGAAGCCAGCAGCGATGCAACTTTCCTCCACCGCGATGTGCTGCTCAAACTACCGCTGGACCTGCGCGCCCCCGGCGAGCAGTGGAACAAGATTGCCGATGACCTGGAGCAGCAGGCGGACGCACTGGAAGCGGCCGGCGCGCCCGGAGATCGTTCGGACGCGTCGCTGGAAAACGCACTGCGCGCCAAGATTCAAGCCGCCAATTATCGGGCCGAAGCCAACAACTGGCAGAGCCTTGTACAGAATAGCCAGGTCCTCACACTCCTCGAGGGGCCACGCGGCGCGCCCGGTGACGCACGTGCGTGGCAGATTACTGTCGCGGACCCCCCGCAGACGCTACAATATGCAAGCCAGGGGCTGAACCCCAGCGGCGTTCTTGTGCTGGTAGCCGCGGGCTTTCTGCTGCTGCTGCTGGCGGCGGGGCTGATGTGGTCACTGCTTTAGGAACTGCGGGCAGTGGGCAATAGCGAGTGGCGCGTGAGCAGATTTGGTTATCGTCCGGATTTGCCACTCCCCACTCCCTACTCCCTACTCCCTTTCATTTATGACCCAGGCAACACTCAGCGCGGCGCCACGCCCGCGCTTCCGCTATACAAATAACGTCTACTTTCAGGATGGCCTGGCGGCGACCACGCTGCTGAGCGCGTTTCTCTTCCTGGTGCTGGCGGCGTCCATGGATGCCGCGGGCCACGTGCCCGCAGGTATGGGCATCGTTCTACCGGTGACACTGGGCGCCGTCGTGCTGGGGGCGCTGATGTCCTTCAGCCGCTTTGACAGCTTCTTCGCGCTCTCACATGCGCTCTTCACCGGTCTGGCGGCCATCCTCGTGCTGATGGCGCGCCTGCCCACCAGCAGCGAAATCGCCCCCTTCCTCGACAAGGGATTACCCGAACTGCAGGCACGCGCCTACTTTGTGCTCCTGCGCCTCCTCAACTGGGTGGATGCAGCGATGAGCGGCTCGGCTAGCGCTGACAACTACGTCTTCATCTTCGAAATCTCCTTCCTGCTCTGGTGGCTCTCCTTTCTTGGGATGTGGTCGATTCTGCGCTACGGCTATTTGTGGCGCGCTGTGGTGCCCGCCGGCCTGGCGGTGGTTGTCAACGCCTACTACGCGCCGCAGCCCGTATGGGCGCTGCTGGGGACCTTCTCCGTGCTGGCGCTCTTCTTGCTTGTACGCGCCCATCTGGCCGAGCAGCAACTACGCTGGCGCGACCAGCGCGTCCACGTGACCCACGAAGTTGGTTGGGATTACGTGCGCACGGGGCTCACCTACAGCCTGATTGTGTTGGCGGCAACGTGGCTGCTGCCGGGGCTCGGGCGCAACGTGCAGGTGCGCCAACTGCTCGCCCCCCTCAATGAGCGCTGGGAGCAAACCTCGCAGGACATCAACCGCCTGTACCAGGGGCTCAACCGGCGCGAGTTCGCTTCCAGCAATTCATTCGGCCGATCGCTTACGTTAGGGGGCGAACGCGATGTGGGCGACAGCCTCATCTTCAACGCCAGCACCACCTCTGCGCGTTACTGGCGCGCCGTGATCTTCGATACCTACGACGGCAAGGGCTGGCTCAACACCAATCAAACGCAACTGCTGCTACCGTCGCTGCAGCCCGCGCCCATTGCAGACTGGGAGAGCCGCGCCCCACTCACGCAGACCATCACGCTTATGGCGCCATCTGGCAACGTGGTCTTTGGCGTGCCTGACGTGCGCCAAATCGACTTGCCTGTGGATGTGCTGGTCAGTGGCGTGCCGGCGGCGGCGCTCGCTGCGCCACCCTGGGGTGTGGATGAGGGGGTGACCGGCCCAGTTGAGTTCACGATGGTGCGTGCACGCAGGCAACTCGACTTGGGCGACACCTACACGCTGCTCTCCAACGCCACCGACGTCTCGCAACTGGACATGGAGAGTGCCTCCACCGACTACCCGCCCGAGATTCTGGATCGCTATTTGCAGATTCCCGAGGCTTTCTCGTCGCGTGTGACGGAGTTGGCGCAATCGCTGACGATGACGGCCACAACGCCCTATGCCAAGGCCAAGGCAATCGAGACCTACCTGCGCACAATTCCCTACAACGACGCCATCGCCGCGCCGCCACCCGACGCCGACCCAATCGAGTATTTCCTCTTCACCATTCACGAGGGCTACTGCGACTACTACGCCACTTCCATGGCAATGATGCTGCGCGTGCTCGGGGTTCCGGCGCGCGTGGCCAGCGGCTACGCCGAAGGCATTTACGACGAGGAGTCCACCCT
>CAYJNV010000156.1:0-9854 GCA_964370975.1 uncultured Caldilineaceae bacterium
AGATTGAACATGGGCGGGTCGTGGAGGATGGCATCAAACGAGCCGTCGGCATATTCGGTGATGAGTGCGGCGCTGTCGCCCGTGCGCGTGCTGATGTTGGCCGCCTCGAAGAGGCGAGCCGACCAGGGGTTCTGGCGGATGATGGAATAGACCGTGGCGTCGAGTTCGAGCGTGATGACGCTGCGCGCCGAACGCGCAGCCTCGAGCGCCGTGTAGCCGAGTCCCGTGCAGGTATCGAGTACGTCCCCGGTGAGCGGCCCGGCAGCGCGGATCTTGGCGCGCGTGTCGGCCAGGGGGTCGGTATCCTTAATTCGGTGCATGGGGATGCCGGAGATGAGCATGGTGGGCGCGCCGCGGGTGGGGTAAAGGCTATAGTAGCGGCCCGTCTCCTCGGAATAGGCGGCAATCTTGTAGAGGCCGTCGCTTGCGACGCGCATGCACGAGTTCGGGTCATCCACCACGGCCTGCAGGTAGTCGGCGTCAAGGCGCAAGTCGCCCGTCAGGATGATCTGACCATCGGCCAGCGGCAGTGTAGTGCGCGTGAATCCCAGGTCCAGCGAGGTTGTAACCTCGGCCGCGCCCGCGTTGAGTGCGGCCAGCATCTCCTGCGCCTGAGGCCAGGCGAGGACAATCAGCGCCGTATCGCTCACGGCGCGTCATCCGCTGCAAGCGACTCGACCTGCGCCAGCCAGAGCGCGCTGGAGGCGTCGCTGGGCATGCGCCAGTCGCCCCGGGGCGAGAGCGCCACCGTGCCCACTTTGGGACCGTCGGGCATGGAGGAGCGCTTGAATTGCTGGCTGAAGAAGCGGCGGTAGAAGAGCGCAAGCCAGCGCCGTATGGTGGGGGCGTCATAAATGCCCGCAAAGGCGCGACGCGCCAGAAAATCCACCTTGTGCGGCGCGAACTGATAGCGCACGACGTGGAAGAGGAAGAAATCGTGCAGTTCGTATGGGCCGATGGTTTCTTCGGTCTTCTGCGCAAGCTCTGCGCCAGCGCCTAGCGGCAGCAACTCGGGGGTGATGGGTGTGGCGACGATGTCGTGGAGCACCTCAGCCGCCGCGCCGCCAAAGAGCGCATCCGCCGCCCACGCCACCAGGTAACGCACGAGCGTCTTGGGTACGCCTGCGTTGACGTGGTACATGGACATGTGGTCGCCATTGAAGGTCATCCACCCCAGCGCCGCCTCGGAGAGATCGCCCGTGCCCACCACCAGACCGCCGGTGGCGTTGGCTACATCCATGAGGATTTGCGTGCGCTCGCGCGCCTGGGCGTTTTCGTAAGTCACATCAAAGTTGGCGGGGTCATGGCCGATGTCGCCAAAGTGCTGGGTGACGGCGGCCGTGATGTCGATCTTGCGCAACGAAACACCCAGCCGCTCGGCCAGCGTTTCGGCGTTGGTGCGCGTGCGCGCCGTGGTGCCGAAGCCGGGCATGGTGATGCCGAGGATGCCGTCCAGCGGCAGCCCCAGTTTCTGGAACGCATGCACCGCCACCAGCAGCGCCAGCGTTGAATCGAGCCCGCCAGAGAGGCCGATGGTCACCCGCCTGAGGCCGGTGTGGCGCAGCCGTGCGGCCAGCCCGGTGGATTGTATGCTGAAGATTTCGCGGCAGGAGGCGGCGCGCTGCGTATCGTCGGTGGGGACAAAGGGCGTGCGGCTGAGGGGGCGCAGCAGGCTGTCGATGGGCCACGGCGCTTCGGCGTGGGGCAGCGCGAAGGGAAGTACCCGAAAAGGCGGATGAGCCGAGGCGCCCGCCTGGCTGTAACTCGAGTTGCGCCAGCGCTCATGCGTCAGCCGCTGGATGTCAATGTCGGCCACGGTGCTTTGTGTGTCGAACGCAAAGCGCTCGCTCTCGGCCAGCCACGTACCGTTCTCATAGATGAGCGAGTGACCAGAGTAGACGACGTCGGTGGTGGATTCGCCGGGGCCCGAGGCGGCGTAGACGTAGGCCGCCATGCAGCGAGCCGACTGTTGGCGCACCAGTTCGCGGCGATAGGCATCTTTGCCCAGCAATTCGGTGCTGGCCGATGGGTTGATAAGCAGCGTCGCGCCCGCCAGTGCGGCGCGCCCGCTGGGCGGCTCCACCGCCCACAGGTCTTCGCAGATTTCGATGCCCACAATGCAATCGGGCAGGTTGTGCGCGCGGAAGAGCAGATCAGTGCCGAAGGGGATGTCACGGCTGCCAACACGCACGCTGCCGCCCACGCGCCCTGCGCCCGACGTGAACCAGCGCTCTTCGTAAAACTCGTTGGTGGCGGGCAGATAGCTCTTGGGCACAATCCCCAGCAGGCCGTGGGGCGAGACGAAGGCCGCGCAATTGTAAAGGCGCCCACCGTCTGCCACGGGCAGCCCCACCACGGCGCAGATGTTTTCAAGGCCGCAGACGACTTCAATCTCCCCCAACGACGCGGCGGCGGCATCGAGCAGCAGTGACTGGTAGAAGAGGTCGGCCGCGCTGTAGCCGGTGAGGGCCAATTCGGGGAAGGCGGCCAGCGCCACGCCTTGCGCGGCGAGTTGCGCCAGCGTCTCGCAGATGACGCGCGTGTTGAAGGCAACGTCGGCCACGCGCAGGGCGGGTGATACGGCAGCCACGCGGACATAGCCGAGTGTGGCGGATGTGTTGCGTGGCGCGTCGGCCATTACGAATCTCCCCTGTGGCGGTGGACAGAGTTGCATGATAGCGCGCGTCGTACCGTTCACCAAGCCACCCACCCGAAGCACAGGCGCGACGATGCACTGCCTGCTTTGGTGAGAGAGGGTGACGCGGATGTGGCACAGGCATGACTACTTCTAGCGACGAGGCTGCCTATCTTCTCGCGCTCCTTTACGCAATCCATTCGCTTGCGGTGCGATTATCTGGTACTATGCACATTGTATCGCTCCTTGCATCGATGCCATGCCCCGCGCACATTTCGGGAGTCTCGATTGCACATGCATCGCACCCCTCATTGCAACGTCCCCGCCGCGGCGCCGCGCTTGGTTGTCATCGTGGCCTGCCTGCTCGCTCTGGTGCTGCTTATAGCCGCGTGCGGCTCAACCGCTGCACCGGCAGCTGAATCGGCCGCTGCGCCGGCTGCAGCCGCGGCCACGCCGCTGCCGCCCCCCACAGCCACAGTAATCCCCGCACCGACGCTCCTGCCCACGCCTGCCGGTGCGACGAACGCCGTGCCCGCCTACGGCTATACGGTTGTCAACAGCTTTCCCCACGACGTGCAGGCATACACACAGGGGCTGCAAATTGTAGACGGGGTCTTCTATGAGGGCACCGGCCTCGACGGGCGCTCCTCGCTGCGCAAGGTGGAAATCGAAAGCGGCAAGGTGCTACAGCAGCACGAACTGGCCGAAGAGTTCTTCGGCGAGGGCATTGTTGTCATTGACGACAAGATCTGGCAGCTCACCTGGCAGGAGCAGGTGGCCTTTCTTTATGACCGCGAGAGCTTCACCGAGATCAAGCGCGTGACCTACCCCACGCAGGGCTGGGGGCTCACCTACGATGGCACGCGCCTGATCATGAGCGACGGCACACCCACACTCTACTTCCGCGACCCCGAGAGCTTTAACGAAATCGGCCGCATCGATGTCACCTACCTGGGCCAGCCACTCCACCAGATCAACGAGCTTGAGTACATCAACGGAGAGGTGTGGGCGAATGTGTACCAGACAGACTTCATCGCACGCATCAACCCGGAGACGGGGGTGGTGACGAGCATCGTCGATTTGGCGGGCATCCTCGCCAACGAGACGCTGACGGGCCAGGTGGATGTGCTCAACGGCATTGCCTGGGACGCTGCGGGCGAGCGTCTCTTTGTTACGGGCAAACTCTGGCCCAAAGTCTACGAAATTACATTGCAGCAGGTGGGCTGGGCGCAATAGAGCCGGCCCTACGCATACCCCTGTCCGCTGAAACACCGCAGCCGTTCACCGCCATCACCCCAGCGCAAAGGACATCGGCGCCATGAGTAAACGCAGCGCACGCAAACCAAGCAGAAGCACCACCGGAAGCAGTGGCCCCGCACGCGCAAGCGATCCCAATATTGCCACCGCCACGCAGCCCACCGTAACCAACCAGATTGTGATCAACGCGTTTGTGCGCGCCGCGGGCGCACTGGGACAGAACGACCCGTGGGCGCTCATGGGGCGCGCCGGCCTCTCGTTGACGCAGTTGGCCAGCGACCGCGAGGGAGCCTATACCGGCCCTGCGTTTGACAAGTTGCCCAACATCTCGGCCGGCGAGCGCACGGCGCTGCTGGCTGCGCTTGAGCAACTGACGAATGCGGCACGTCCCGCGCCGCCTGCAGCAGTGGGCGGGTCGCTGCGCTTCAATCAGGCGCTACTCACGACGCCGTTGCCGCCCGACGCTGCGCACGCCATTCCTACCCCGCCCAGCGACAACAGCGCGTCGGGCCGCATGATGGTGCGCATTTGGGGGCAGTATGGCGGGCTGCTCAGCAAGGTGGGCGAGGTGCTCGGCGTCGATCCCACGCTGGCGGCGGGCGTGCTGGCCGTGGAGTCGGGCGGTCGCGCCTTTAGCCCCTCGGGCAGCATGATCATCCGCTTTGAGGCGCATGTCTTCTACAACCTGTGGGGCAAGCACAACCAGGAGCTTTTTGACCGCTACTTCCGTTTCGACGCCACGTCGCCGTGGCGGGGCGAGACACACCAGTGGCGGCCCGCCGAAGACGCCGCCTGGCGCTCCGTGCATGCCGGGCAGGATGGCGAGTGGCAGGCCTTCAGCTTTGCGCGCGTCTACTGCAACGATGACGCCGCCAAGCTTTCGATCAGCATGGGCGCGCCGCAGATTATGGGCTTCAACCACGCACGCATTGGCTATACCGATGTGGCCGCGATGTATGACGCCTTCGAGAACGACGAGCGCAGCCAGGTGCTGGGCTTCTTCGACTTTGTGCGCACCGACTCGCGCCTGATTGAGGCCATGCGCACCGACGATTTGGTCACCTTTGCCACCTACTATAACGGTGTGGCAGTGGCCAACACCTATGCCAACCTGATGGGCGACGCGGTGGCGACGCTGCGCAACATGCTGCCCGCTCCCGATCTCGAGCAGCCCGGCGGTGGACCCGTCAACCCGCCGCCGCCTGTCAAGCCCGAGCCAGTCGAGCCGGTGGGCCCGCATGGCGACCTGATTCACCCGGCGCAGCCGCGCAACCCCACGTGGGCGCAGCAGCCAATTCCCCTGCCCGATCAGTTGCCCATGCCCCCTGTGGGTGAGGGTTCGTTGCTGCGCGATGTGGACCCCATGCTGTACAACTATTGGCGCGAACATGTGCGCGAGGGTTTTGAACAGAACAGCGAGATGTTCAACCGCATCCTCGATGCCTTCATGGAGCCGTACTACACCACCGTGTGGATGTACCGCGTGATCTTCGGTGTGGGCGTGCTCTCCTTCGTGGTGGCGGTCGCGCTCTCGATCTGGACGCAATCGCCCTGGTATGGGCTCGTCTTCGGCGGGCTGAGTGCGGCGGCCTTCATCTCCTACTTCTTCAACCGCCCGCTGCAGGCGCTAGAGGAGAATCTGCACTTCATCACCTGGCTGGGCATCATTTACAACAGCTACTGGACGCGCCTTGCCTACATGTTTGACCAGAAGACCATCCAGCAGGATTTGCAATCTGCCACGAATGACGCGGTGGCGGAGCTTGACAAGCTGCTGGACAAGCACGCCAGCCTCAGCGGCAAGCGCCCGGATGTGAATGGGTAGCATGGCAACGGCAAATACGACGCGAAGGCGCAGAGACGCAAAGATACGCAAAGAAAAGCAAGAGCAAGGAGAAGCAAGCCTGCTATTGCCGTTCTCTGCGTATCTTTGCGTCTCTGGGCTTTCGCGTCGTATTTGCCGATTGTCACCGATTCCGTGCGCTTGGAAAGGTCCCCGGTGAATCTCCTCCTTGTGGGTGGCGGCGGGCGCGAGCACGCCCTCGCCTGGTCGCTGCGCCATTCGCCATTGTGTGATCGTCTCTTTGTAGCCCCCGGCAACGGTGGCACGGCGTCGCTCGCCGGCGTCGAGAACGTCCCCTTGCGCGCCGATGACGTGACGGCGTTGCGCGACTTTGCCGTCGCGCAAGCCATCGACCTCACCATCGTTGGGCCCGAAGCGCCCCTTGCGGCGGGCATTGTGGATGCCTTCCAGGCGGCAGGGCTGCCCATCTTTGGCCCCACGCAGGCCGCCGCGCGCCTCGAATCCTCCAAGGCCTTCGCCAAGGAGTTCATGCAGCGCCACGCCATCCCCACAGGAGTTGCGCGCAGCTTTGACGCGCTGGAGCCCGCGCTGGACTACCTGCACGGGCTGGCAGCGCTGCCTGTGATCAAAGCCAGCGGTCTGGCCGCGGGCAAGGGCGTCATCCTGCCCAACAGCATGGCCGAGGCAGAGGCCGCGCTCCACGCCATGTTCACCGAACGCCAATTTGGCGACGCGGGCGACATCGTGCTGCTTGAGGAGCGACTCGTCGGGCCGGAGCTGTCGGTGCTCGCCGTTTGCGACGGCAAGACGCTGCGCACCCTGCCTGCCGCGCAGGATCACAAGCGGCTGCTCGATGACGACCAGGGGCCGAACACGGGCGGCATGGGGGCCTATGCGCCTGCGCCGCTGATGACGCCCGCACTGCAGGCGCAGGTGGAGCGCAAGGTGCTGCTGCCCGCGCTGCGCGGTATGGCCGCCGAGGGGATGCCCTATGTGGGTGTGCTCTACGCCGGGCTGATGCTTACGCCCGCCGGGCTGCGCGTGCTCGAGTTCAACTGCCGCCTGGGTGACCCCGAAACGCAGGTCATCCTGCCCTTGCTCGAAAGCGACCTGGTGGAACTGATCCTTGCCTGTGTCGAGGGCCGGTTGGACACGGTGGAGATGCAGTGGCAGGACGCGACCGCTGTTACCGTGGTGATGTCGGCAGGCGGCTACCCGGGCGACTATGCCACGGGTGACCCAATTACGGGCGTCGCCACGGCTGAGGATCTGGGCTGCATGGTCTTCCACGCGGGCACGGCTCTGCGCGACGGCCAGGTGGTGACGGCAGGCGGGCGCGTCCTCTCCGTCACCGGCGTTGCCTCCACGCTGCCCGATGCGATTGAGAAAGCCTACGCAGCCATTGCCCACATCGACTTCACCGGTGCGCATCATCGTAGCGACATCGCTCGCCGCGCCACCCTGCCCGGGACGCAGGGGCAACGCGGGCTGAACAAGGGAGTGGTAGGGTGAGAGCAGAAGTGACTGGTCGATTGATGGACTGGTTGATTGGACTGGTGCAGACTAGTCCACCAGTCCACCAGTCCACCAGTCAACCAGCCAACCAGTCCACCCCAATCTCTGCGCCATCTTACGCCTATGCGCCTCGGACTGAACGTCGGCTACTCGGGAGCGACAATCGATTTGCCCATGGAGATGATCCGCCTGGCGGACCGTCTCGGCTACTATGCGGCGTGGACCGCCGAGGCGTACGGCTCCGACGCCGTGTCGCCGCTGGCGTGGATTGGCGCGCAGACGCAGCGCATCCACCTCGGCACAGGCATCATGCAGATGCCCGCGCGCACCCCTGCGATGACGGCCATGACGGCGATGACGCTCGACCAGCTTTCGGGCGGGCGCATGTTGCTGGGGTTGGGGCTGTCGGGGCCGCAGGTGGTGGAAGGGTGGCATGGCCAACCCTACGGCAGGCCGCTGGCGAAGACGCGCGAGTACGTCCATATTGTGCGCACCATTTTCGCGCGCAAGGAGCCGCTCGACTTTGCGGGAGAGTACTACCAGGCGCCCTACATGGGGGCTGACGCCACCGGGCTGGGCAAGCCGCTGAAGAGCATCCTGCACGGGCGTGCCGACTTGCCCATTTACCTGGCGGCGATTGGGCCGAAGAACGTGGAACTGGCCGCCGAAATCGCCGACGGCTGGCTGCCCATGTTCTTTGCGCCGGCGCACTATGACGCCGTTTTCCGCCCGGCCGTGGAGGCCGGTTTTGCACGCGCGCAGGCGTCACGGGACTACGCCACTTTTGACATTGCGCCGTCGGTCTTCGTGGTGCTTGGTGATGACGTGGACGCCTGCCGCGCCTCGATCAAGCCCTTCCTTGCGCTCTATGTGGGCGGCATGGGGGCCAAGGGCAAGAACTTTTACCATGACCTCGTCACGCGCTATGGTTATGGAGAGGAAGCAGACCGCATTCAGGCACTCTATCTGAGCGGGCAGAAGCGAGAGGCCGCCGCCTCGATTCCCGACGCACTGGTGGACGCGGTGGCGCTCTGCGGCCCGCGCAGCCGCATTGCCGAAGGGCTCGAGCGCTGGCAGGCAAGCCCAATTCAGACGCTCACCCTCAACACGTTTGACCCCCAAGTTGTCTCCACAATGGCCGAGCTGGTGCTGGGCAGCGACGCCGGAGACCCGAGCAGAAGCTGGTCGCTCCCGCCTGCAGCGGCGCCCGCGCCTGCCGCCGCCCAATCTCGTCAGGAAGAGTCGCACATCTCCATGGATGCACCTGAAGCAGCAACCAACGCGTCGCAGTCCGCACCAGTCTTCGCCCAAATGCAGGCACGCATCGCGCGCAACCCCAGCATGGCACAGCGCATGAATGCCATCTTCCAGTTCAACATTACAGGCGAACCGGGCGGTGCGTGGGTGGTCGACCTGAAGGAAAATCCCGGCGTGCGCGAAGGCAGCGCCGAGAACGCCGACGTCACCATCACCATGCAGGATG
Organism: uncultured Caldilineaceae bacterium; assembly: GCA_964370975.1. Lineage (GTDB taxonomy): Bacteria > Chloroflexota > Anaerolineae > Caldilineales > Caldilineaceae > UBA5069. Next base: position 8,695 of record CAYJNV010000156.1, read on the forward strand.
GCGATTTCGTGGCCATGACGAGCGGTGCGCTGAATCCCATGAGTGCGTTCGCGCAGGGTAAAATCAAGGTGCATGGCAACCTGATGCTGGCCAGCAAGTTGCAGCAGCTCTTTTCGTAGCAAAGAGAACGGGTGTGTCGTTTTCGGCGCACCCGCCCGCATATGGGCGCAAGCACGCATTGTGCGGGCGCCGCCATTGACCGCTATTGACCGAAATATAACGAAATTGACCTAAATTGATCTAAATTGATCGAGAAAGAAGACCCCTGATGCAAACAAGCGTCCGCGAAATGCCTCACAGCCATATGACCACGACGGCGCCGCCCAGGGTGCGTGAAGTGGCGGCAGACCTCTATCAGATTCGCTTGCCCCTCCCCTTTGCGCTGAATCACGTCAACTGCTATCTGCTGCGCGACGACGAGGGCTGGACGATTCTCGACACAGGCCTGGACCAGCCCGATGTGCGCGCCGCCTGGCACGAGGCCTGCACCACGCTTGAACTGGAGCCGCAGCAGATTCGCCAGATTGTGCTCACGCACATGCACCCGGACCACTACGGCTTGTCGGGCTACTTCCAGCATCTCACCGGTGCGCCGGTCTATCTGTCGCCGCGCGAGCGCGAACTGGCGCAAATTGTGTGGGTTGAGGGTGGTTGGCGGCCCGAGCTTGTGGCTGAGTACTGGCGCATGGGCGGCATACCCAACGATGTGCGCGGCGTCATCTCGGATCAAACCGAGAAGTTGCGTCATATGACCATGCCGCACCCGCAGGAGGTGTTGACGATTTCCCCGGGCGATACTATCCGCATGGGCGGGCGCAATTTCCTGGCCATCCACGCCCCCGGCCACAGCGACGGCCAGCTCATCTTCTACGATGCGGCCGACGAACTGATGCTGTGCGGCGACCAGGTGCTCAAGAGCATCACGCCCAATATTGGCCTCTGGCCCTCCACAGAGGCGGACCCTCTGGGCCGCTATCTCGACTCGCTCGAATGCCTGGCGGGGCTGAAGGTGCGGCTCGCTCTGCCCGGCCACGGGTCGCTGATTACCGAATGGCAGGCGCGCATTGCATCGCTGCAGGAACACCACCGCGCGCGTCTGGAACAGACGCGCCGCGCCGTGGAAGGGGGCGCGACGGCGCTGGAGGTAAGCCGCCGTCTCT
>CAYJNV010000157.1:0-9838 GCA_964370975.1 uncultured Caldilineaceae bacterium
GGGCAGCACCATGGGCCGCCGCCCCATCTCCTTGTGCGCAAAGGTGGCCAGCGCGTCGCGAATCTTGTCCTCGAGCACCTGCACGGGCATTTTCTTGCGTAACACACGATTCACTGCATCCTGCGCCCGCCCAAAGAGTTCCTCGTTGTCGCGCATGTAGACAAAGCCGCGGCTTATGATCTCGGGGCCATAGATGACGCTGCCGTCCTCCTCATCCACCGCCACCACGCAGACGATGAAACCATCCTGGCTCAAGTGGCGGCGGTCGCGCAGCACCACGTTGCCTACATCGCCCACGCCCAGGCCATCCACATAGACATGACCAGCGGACACCTTCTCGCCCAGGCGGCCCGATATGACGCCGTCCTCGAAGCGGCCAAATTCCACAACCTGGCCATCTTCCACGACGAAAACCTGATCAGGCGCGACACCGCTCTGCTCAGCAATGCGGCCATGCAGCACAAGATGGCGGTATTCGCCGTGCGCCGGAATAAACGCATGCGGGCGCACAAGGCCCAACATGCGCTTGTAGTCCTCGCGCCCGCCGTGGCCGCTCACGTGGACATCGCCCAACTCATGGTAGAAGACATCGACGCCCTGGCGGAAGAGATTGTCCACCGTACGATTAAAAAGCTCTTCATTGCCGGGGATGGGCGTTGCGCTGAGCACAACCGTGTCTCCCGCGCGCAACGTGATTTGGCGATGGTCGTTGATGCTCATGCGCACCATCGCGCTGGTCGGTTCGCCCTGGCTGCCCGTCGCAATAATGACCACTTCACTTGCGGGCAACGATTCCATCTCGCCGGCAGTCAACAGGTCCTCGTGCTTGATGTCGAGGTAGCCAAGCTGGATGGCGATCTTTACATTGTTGACCATTGAGCGACCAATCACACCCACGCGCCGCCCGTGGCGCGTGGCGGCGTGGATGACCTGCTGCACGCGGCCCAGATTGCTGGCAAAGGTCGCCAACAGCACACGGCCCGGGGCTTCGCCCATGACGCGGTTCAGCATGACATCGAGCGAGCGTTCACTGGGTGTGTCCTTGGCCTTCTCGGCGTTTGTGCTGTCCGCGATCAGGAGCAGCACACCTTCATCGCCCCAGCGCTTGAGTTTGCCTTCTTCGGTTGGCTTGCCGTCGAGGGGCGTCGCGTCAAAGCGGTAGTCGCTGGTGTGGACCACGCGCCCGGCGGGCGTCATCACTGAAACGCCGACGCTGTCGGGGAATGAATGCGTTGTGTGGAAAAACTCCACGCGAAAAGAACCAAGCTCGATAAGGGAATCCGGCGTTACGGTGTGCAGTTCCATATCGCCAAGGAGTTTCTGCTCGCGCAGTTTCACCTCGAGCAGGCCACGCGTGAGCGCCGTCGCGTAGACGGGCGCCTTGAGCCCCTCCTCGACCAGGAAAGAGAGCGCGCCAATGTGGTCCTCGTGACCGTGGGTCAAGATGACGCCGCGCACATCGTCCACGCGATCGAGCACATAGCCGGCTTCGGGGATGACGATGTCGACGCCGTGCATGTCGCTGGAGGGGAACATGAGCCCCGCGTCAATAATCAGCAGTTCTTTACCCACCTCCAGCACCATCATGTTCTTGCCAATTTCGCCAAGACCGCCCAGCGGGACGACCCGCAAGAGGGGCAGTGCGTCACCCGCGGCGCTTTTTGCTGCGCCCGCGGCGCCGCGTTCTGAACTATCCATGAAACGTCCTTTCTTGTCGCGCGCGTGGCATCGCGCCACGCGCAGTTTGACTTCAACAAAAGTCTTCAAGGCCGGGGCGCATCCCGCCCTGGCCGGAATCAACCATCAAATAATGAAGCCCAACGCCCGGCCGGCTACAGCAGCCGCATTTGTGCGGGGCCGTCGTCCTCAGCGGGCGCGTTTACGCGCGCGTCAGTGCGCACTTCTGCGCGGCTCGCAGCGGGGTCATCGCCCGCCTTGCCCACCTGCGCAGCCGTTACATAATCAGCATCGCCCGGATGGGGCGCGCCTGCGGGCAGCACTTCGCCGCGCGCCGCCGCCTCGTTGGCGCGCAGGGCGCGCTCCACCAGGCCCGGCAGTCTTTCCACATCCTTCTCAAATTCGCCGCGCCACGCCGGGTTGCGCAGCGCCGCTGCAGGATGAAACATGGGCAGCAGCACGCGCCCGTGGCCAATGTTTTTCACTTGGCCGTGTACCCGCGTAATGGACGCGCCGGGCAGCCAGCGATTCATGCTGTGGCGCCCCAGCGTGACGATAATGCGCGGGTTGATGAGCGCTACCTGGCGTTCGAGGTAACCGGCACAGGCCGCAATCTCTTCAGGCTCGGGGTCGCGGTTGTCGGGCGGGCGACACTTGACGATGTTGGTGATGTACACATCAGCGCGGTTGATGCCCACGCGCGTCAGATTCTCGGTAAGGAAGCGGCCGCTGCGCCCCACAAAGGGCAGGCCCTGCTTGTCCTCGTCAAAACCGGGACCCTCACCCACGAAGAGCACCACGGAGGTATAGTTGCCGTCCCCTGGCACTGCGTGCGTGCGCGTCCGAGAGAGTTTGCAGAGCACACAGACGCGCACTTCTGCGTCAAGCGCCGCGCGCGCTGCTGCACGCGCCTCAATGCTCAATTGCAGCAGCGCAGCCGCCTCGCCCAACGCTTCCTCGCCCATCGTCCCGGTCAGCTCCACGAATCGATCACCTGCCGCGCATGACGCGCGCTAAACTTACGGAATCATACCATAGCGCCGGGCACGCGTCGAACCACAGCACACCTGCGGGCCAGCCTGGCCGCGTCGCTCCCCTGTCGAGTGCGTCTCAGCGCGTCACATCGCACAGCAACGCTATGATATACTGGCGCGAGGTTGCACCGCCGCAATGAAGGACACACCCCATGCGCTTTGCCGGTCTGCTCGCCTACATCAACAGCTTCTGGCCGCAGCTCACCCATTCCAACCCGGTCGACCAGCAGACGCTCATTGGGCTGCCCCGTCCCTACGTTGTGCCGGGTGTGGGAGCCATGTTCCAGGAGATGTACTACTGGGACTCGTACTTCACCGCGCTGGGGCTAATCGGCGGCGAGCACGAGCAACTCGCGCTCGACATGACTGAAAACATGGCGTGGATGCTCGAACGCTTCGGCGCCATCCCCAACGGCAGCCGCTACTACTTTCTCTCGCGCAGCCAGCCCCCCTTCTTTACGCAGATGGTGGCGCTTGTCTGGCCGCAAGTGCAAGCCCAGCAGCGTGATGCTGCACCCACATGGCTGGCGCGCATGTTGGCGCTGGCCGAAGCAGAACATGAAATCGTCTGGCTCGGCACCGCGCAGCCCCATCACCGTCTGGTCTATGGCGGTTTGTCACGCTACTTTGACATTAACTACCTCGACATGCTCGCCTCGTGCGAGAGTGGCTGGGACCACTCCACGCGCTGCGACGATCTCTGGCTGGCGCACCTGCCCGCAGACCTGAACAGCATCCTCTACATGCGCGAAATGGATATGGCTGCGTTCGCGCGTCAGTTGGGTGACGAGCCGCGCGCCGCCGGCTGGGAGGCCCGCGCTGAGGCCCGTGCCGAAACCATCAATCGCATTTTGTGGGATGACGCGGCGGGCCTTTACCTGGACTTCAATTTCGTATCCCAGGCGCGCACGCCCACGCCTTCACTGGCCACCTTCTATCCGTTGTGGGCCGGGTTGGCTACGCCTGAGCAGGCCGAGCGCATTGTCAACACATGGCTGCCTCGCTTTCTGCAGGAGGGCGGCCTGGTGACCTCTCTCGACACCCGCGTTGGCCGCCAGTGGGCATGGCCCAACGGCTGGGCGCCGCTGCAGTGGATTGCGGCGGCGGGGCTCGACCGCTATGGTTTTGTAGAGGCCGCGACCGATGTGCGCGAACGCTGGTGCACCACCTGCGCCGCCATGTTTGCGCGCACCGGCGTGCTGTGGGAGAAGTACGACGTGGTCAACCCCGGCAGCGGCGGTGAAGAGGGACTCTATGGCCACGTAACGGGATTTGGCTGGACAAATGGTGTCTTTGTAGACTTCGCGCGCAAATTGGCTGGTGCATCGGCGCTCGAACAGTCAGCACAGGATTCTATCGGTAATGAACGTTGAAACGGTGATGATGGCTGAACGCCCGGTGACGGTGATCACGTCGGACGCAATCCTGGTTAGCACGCCCGCTGATGCTCTCGACCTGATTGCCAATGCGCAATCGGACGCCTTGGTTCTGCATGCACACAATTTTGAGCCGGACTTCTTTGATCTGAGTACGCGCAAGCTCGGTGAAGTCCTGCAGAAGTTCACTAACTATCGAGTGCGGCTCGCGGTCATTGGTGATTTCGATCAGTACCCGAGCAAGAGCCTCAGTGGTTTCATCCATGAAAGCAATCGCCACGGACAATACCTCTACGTGCCGTCGTTTGCGCACGTGACTGCCATCTGGGACAGGTAAACGGGCGTCAGCGACCACTCGACGCGCGCTAATGACGCTACGCGCGGCCGGCCCTACGCGCGGGCAATCCTGCTTTGCATGCACGCATTGATTCGAGTTGGCTATGGAGTGTCGTGCGGGCTGCGGCGCATGCTGCATCGCGCTTTCGATCTCATCCCCCATGCCGGGACTACCCCACGGCAAGCCTGGCGGGTTGCGCTGTCCGCACCTGACGGACGACAACCGCTGCGCGCTCTTCGGCCTGCCCGAACGGCCTGCGGTCTGCACGCGCCTGCGCCCCATGGCCGAAATGTGCGGCGAGACGCGCGAGCATGCACTTGTCTACCTCGAGTGGCTTGAGCGCGAGACTGCGCCGGGATAGCAATATGTCTGCACAACAGATTTGAAGGAAAAAGTCACATGGAGATTCGACGGTTGGGACAGACAGGCCTGCACGTGAGCGAAGTGTGCCTGGGAACGATGACCTTTGGCAACCAGGCCGACGAGGAGACCGCCTTCGCGATCATGAATGCGGCGGACGCGGCGGGCATACAGTTCATTGACACCGCCGACGTCTACCCGCTGGGGGGTGACCTCTCCATGGTAGGGCGCACCGAGGAGATTGTAGGGCGCTGGTTGAAAACGCGCGCTGTTCGCGGGCGCATTATTCTTGCCAGCAAGTGCCGCGGCCCCATGAGCGATGCCCCCAACGACCAGGGGTTAAGCCGCTACCACATCACACGCGCCTGCGAGGCCAGCCTGCGCCGCCTGCAGACCGACGTCATCGACCTCTACCAGGTGCACTGGCCCGACCTGGAGACGCCGATTGAGGAGACACTGCGCGCCCTCGACGACCTTGTGACCGCGGGCAAGGTGCGTTACGTGGGCTGCTCGAATTATCCGGCGTGGCTGCTGGCGAGCGCACTGTGGACGAGCGACAAGTACAACCTTGTGCGCTTTGACACCGTGCAGCCGCGCTACAACATTCTCTTTCGCATGATTGAAGAGGAGTTGCTGCCCCTCTGCGCGGCGCAAGGGCTGGGCGTGCTGGCCTACAACCCGCTGGCAGGCGGCATGCTCACTTCGCGCTATGTGGAAAAGGCCGAACTCGCGCCCGACGCCCGTTTCGGCCTCGAACGCAGCGGCGATCTCTACCGCCGCCGCTACTGGAACGATGCGGTGCTAGAGCAGGTGCGGGGCCTGCACGCCAGGCTGCAGTCCACCGGCAAGAGCCTTACGCATGTGGCGCTGGCGTGGACGCTGGCGCAGCCGGGCGTTTCCAGCGCGATTATCGGTGCGCGCACGGTGGCGCAGTTGGAGGACAGCCTGCAAGCTGTGGGCATGGTTCTCAGCGCCGAAGAAGCCGCGTGGTGCGACGATGTCTGGTTCGACCTGCCGCGCATCCGCGACCCGCAAATCGCGCGCCGCTGACGGCCAATTGTCTATCGTCAAACCTGTTGAAGCGAGGCCTCTGCAAGTGGAAGCCGCGCTTCTCTATTCGCCCCTCCCCATGTGACCAGGACGCGGACTATCCAGCGGACTAACCCCTTTTCCCATCTTGGGCAGGTTGCACGTTCGTGCCTTTTGTGAAATACTTCACATGATGTACGTGCGCAATGGCGTTGCGCAGCACACTCCGCGCACCCACTCATTTTTGTGTTGTCAACGCCAATTGATTCCACCTGCGTTGCCCGTTGTCTTCCATTTCTTCGGCCCCACCTGCTTCGGGGCCTCGCCGATTGAACGAGGAACGGTATGGGCGTACTCGCCGACCCGAAACCACGGGTTAAACCCCGCAGTGGCGCTGGGGGACAGGCTCACCCCAGTGGTGACCCGCGCTTCAAGTTGATTGACCGCACGCTGAAACGCTTTTCCTACCAGCAGGACGCATTGATCGAAGTGCTGCACACTGCGCAGGAGGCGTTCGGCTTCCTCGAGGATGACCTGCTGGTCTATGTGGCGCATCAACTCAAGCTGCCGTTAAGCTGGGTCTACGGTGTGGCCACCTTCTACCATTTCTTCTCCCTTGCGCCACAAGGCGAGCACACCTGCATTGTTTGCATGGGCACAGCGTGCTATGTCAAACGCGCCGCCGAAATCGTCTCTGCGTTGCAGGCCGAGTTCGGCGTGGAGGCAGGCGCGACGACAGGTGACGGCAAACTGAGCCTCAACACGGCACGCTGCCTGGGCAGTTGTGGCCTCGCGCCCGTGCTCGTGGTGGATGGCGACGTCATTGCCCGCCAAACGCCAGAAGAGGCACTTGCGCGCGTGCGCGCCGTATTGCTCGCCAATGACGATGGCGTGGAGAAACCGGCCCCAGCACTGGTTCCCGCTCTTGAGGCCTGACTCCCCACGTAACTCACCGCTCGAAAAAGAGGAGCGTATTGCATGAATCGAGCTGATTTGACAGCCATGGCGCAGCGCGAGCAGGAGCGGCAGGATGCGTTCCGTTGCCGCGTGCTCTGCTGTGCCAGCACACCCTGCCTCTCCTCCGGCGGCACCGCCGTGCGCGAGGCAATTGAGAAAGCCATCAAAGAAGGTGACCTGGATGCCGAAGTCCAGGTTGTCTCAACGGGTTGCATGGGGCCGTGCAGCCGCGGGCCAGTGGTCACGCTCAAGATGCGCGACCAGGAGGACGTTGTTTACGAGCAGGTAACGCCAGAGGCCGCCACGCGCATTGTGCAGGAGCATGTGGCGAAAAGCGAGCCCGTCAGGGAATTTGTGTTCCCCAATGACGCCCCCTTCTTTGCCAAGCAGCACAAGGTGGTGCTGGCCAACAGCGGGCAAATTGACCCCGAATCGCTAGAGGACTACGTGGCGCGCGGCGGCTACACATCGTTGGCGCACGTTCTGCGCGAAATGAAGCCCGACGAGGTCTGCGACGCGATTACACGCAGCGGCCTGCGCGGGCGCGGCGGCGCAGGCTACCCCACCGGCATCAAGTGGGACCTGGTGCGCAAGTCGCAGTCGGACAAGAAGTATGTGGTGGCAAATGGTGACGAGGGCGACCCCGGCGCATACATGGACCGCTCGCTCATGGAGAGCGACCCACATCGCATTCTCGAAGGCATGGCGATTGCGGGCTACGCGGTAGGCGCCGAACAAGGCTTCATCTATGTGCGCGGCGAGTACCCCGTGGCGGCCAAGCGGCTCGAGCGTGCAATTCGCGCGGCCGAGCGGCGCGGTTTGCTGGGCAGCCGCATGGTGGACAGCCCGTTCAATTTCCGCATTGACATTCGCATTGGCGCCGGCGCCTTCGTCTGTGGCGAAGAGACGGCGCTCATGGCCTCGATCATGGGCATGCGCGGCCAACCTGTGCCACGACCACCCTATCCCAGCCAGTCGGGCCTGTGGGGCAAGCCCACCCTCATCAACAACGTGGAAACCTTCGGCAGCATTGCGCCGATTATCCAGAACAAAGCCGAGTGGTTTGCCGCCATCGGCACGGACAAGAGCAAGGGCACCAAGATCTTTGCGCTGGCGGGCGACGTCAACACCACCGGGCTGATCGAAGTGCCCATGGGCATTACGCTGCGTGAGATTGTCTACGATATCGGCGGCGGCATTCCCGAAAATCGCGCCTTCAAGGCCGTGCAAACGGGTGGCCCCAGCGGCGGCTGCATTCCGGCCCAATATATCGATACGCCTGTGGATTACGAGAGCCTCAAGGCACTTGGTTCCATCGTCGGCTCGGGCGGCCTCATCATCATGGACGAGCGCTCGTGCATGGTGGACGTGGCCAGATTCTTCCTCGACTTCTGCGCCGACGAGTCGTGCGGCAAGTGCGCACCCTGTCGCGTGGGCACTTTGCAAATCTACAAACTGCTCGACAAGATTACGCGCGGGGCGGCTACGTTGGCCGACCTGGATACACTGCGCGAACTCTGCGTGATGGTGCAAGAGACAAGCCTTTGCGGGCTTGGGCAAAACGCGCCCAACCCTGTAGTCAGCACGCTACGCTACTTCCTCGATGAGTATGAAGCGCATATCACAAAGCACAAGTGCGCGGCTGGCGTCTGCGCACTCGATGAGAAGCCAATCTCGCCGGTTGTGGCCGCGCCACCCAAACCCAAGCGCAAGGCCGCTCGCCTCGATGAACTGGAGGCCGTCTAATGGCTGTTGTCACACTGACGATCAATGATGAACTGGTAAGCGCACAAGAAGGACAGACACTCCTCTCCGTGCTGCGCGAACATGGCATCAAACTGCCTACACTTTGCCACTTGGACGGGTTGAGCGAGCGCGGCGGTTGCCGCCTCTGCCTGGTGGAAGTCGCGGGCAACAACAAACTCCAGCCAGCCTGCGTAACCCCCGCAGTCGAGGGATTGGTTGTGCGCACGCACAGCGACCGCCTCGTCAAATACCGCAAGATGATTCTCGAACTGCTCTTCAGCGAGCGAAATCACGTGTGTGCCGTCTGCGTGATGAACGGCAACTGCGAACTCCAGTGGGAGGCGGCGCAGGTGGGCATGGACCACGTGCGCTACGATTACCTCAACCCCGCACTACCCGTGGATGCCAGCCATGGGCGCTACACGCTTGACCACAATCGCTGCATCCTCTGCACCCGCTGTGTGCGCGTCTGCGACGAGATTGAAGGTGCGCATGTTTGGGATTTGATGGGACGCGGCGCCAACAGCCTTCTCATTTCCGACCTCAACCAGCCCTGGGGCACGAGTAACGCCTGCACCTCGTGCGGCAAGTGCGTTCAGGTTTGCCCTACAGGCGCGCTCTCGGCGCGCGGCTCCTCCGTGGCCGAAATGGAGAAGCAGCACGATTTCCTGAAATGGATTCTCGAGGGCCGCGAAAAGAACATTTGGGAGTACTCAGATGCCAAATCGAATTGAACCCATACATCCCACGCCTGCGACGGAGTCCATGGCCACGCCGTCCAGCAACCGCCCCCCCAAGGTGCGGTTGGCCACTGTCTGGCTGGGTGGCTGCTCGGGGTGCCACATGAGTTTTCTGGACCTTGACGAGAAGCTTCTCGATCTGGCCGAACTCGCCGACCTCGTCTACAGCCCCATTGCCGACATCAAGGAATTCCCCCACAACGTCGATGTAGCGCTGGTGGAAGGGGCCATCTGCAACAATGATCACCTTGAGCTCGCGCGTCAGGTGCGCGAGCGCAGCAAGATCGTCGTCAGCTTTGGCGATTGCGCCGTTACGGGCAACGTGCCGAGCCTGCGCAACAGCCTGGGGCTGGATGACGTGCTCACCGCCGTATACCACGAAGGTCCCGGCAAGGCGCCCCACGGCAGCAGCGACCATGTGATGCCGCAGCTCCTGCCCAAGGTGCTGCCACTGCACCAGATCATCCAGGTGGATGTCTTCCTGCCTGGCTGCCCGCCGGACCCGGCGCGGATCTGGGCGGCAGTGTCGAGCCTGATCGTCGGCGACGTTGTCATTCTTGAACCTGCAATGCGTACTTTCGG
>CAYJNV010000158.1:0-9784 GCA_964370975.1 uncultured Caldilineaceae bacterium
GGACACGGGGACGCCTGCGCCGCCCACAGCAACGTATACGCACACGCCCACGCCCACGTTGACGCCGACCCACACGCCAAGTCCGACAGCGACGCCGACCTACACGCCCACAGCGACGCCCACGCAGACGCCCACGCCTGATCCGGCGCATATGCCCGGCCTGCAAATAGGCGAAGTGACGGCGCCTGCGGGGAGCAGCTCGATCAGCGTGCCCATCCGCTTCGAGTCGAAAGGGGCGGCGGTCTCCGCCATGCTCTTCTCGATCGACATGGACGAACAATGTCTGGGCTACACGCTTGGCGATGCAGAGTTCAACCTGCCGCCCGGCTTTGTGCCCGGTGTCGCCTTTGACGCCACCGACACGGATGGCGAGATTGACATCACAGTTGCGGACTACACGCCACCCATCGCCACTCTCTCCGACAGAACGCTGCTGACGCTGACATTCGGCATCCGTTGTGAAGCACCGCCTGTGCAGAGCATGCGCCTGGCCGCGCTGAATTTCGCGAGCGAGCCTCGCGCCAGCTTCGGCGGCCCTGACGGTCGGGATGTACCGGGCTGGGTGCAGCCGGGTGTGATCATGATTAAGCCACCCGAGAGTTCGTCCGGGGTCAAGGTGTTCCTTCCGGCAGTCAACACACATTAAGCGCAGATGGAATGCCAACTGCGCCACATTCACCATCGGCTAGCCTGTGTTGCACAGGTCAGCTCCAACCAGGAGGGTTCCCCGCCCGCAATGGTCAATTCAAGTCACCGATCACATGTGTGGTTACTTGTTCCGATTTGTCTCGCGCTCTCCATAGTCGGCGCAGCAGCGTGGCTGACAGGTCATGCGCTGGCGCAAACGTCGGGGCCGCAACTTGCTGCAACCGATCTGACAATTCTCTCTGCGCAGCCAAAGGTGAATGTCAGCATCAGCTTTGACCCGAACGGCGCGGCCATAGCCGCACTGCAATTCTCGCTGGACATCGATCCGAATTGTCTGGTGCTGCCGCAGGCTGATAGCGATAGCGATGGCATCCCCGATGCCGTAGCCTTCACACTGCCCAAAGGCGTAATACCCTACTTTATGTATGATGGGGCCGACACGGTGGGAGAAATCGGCATTGCCCTGGTGGATACGGAACCGCCCTTTGCCCTCCTGACCGCCGAGCATCTGGTGACGTTTGCCTTCGCCGTGGGCTGCCAGCCGGCGCCCGGACGGGTCAGCATGACAACGCCCCTGCTCTTTTCCACGAGGCCGTTGCCGAGTTTCAGCAGCCCCGATGGTAAGGATGTATCAGGTGGTTTCACGTCGGGTTTGGTGACAATTGTACTCCTGGCGACTGCTACACCTGATACACCAACGTCGGAGACACCAACGCCTGAGACACCAACGCCTGAGACGCCGACGCCCGAAACGCCAACGCCGGAGACGCCAACGCCGGAAACGCCATCGCCAACGCCGTCCAAAATCTGGCACTACCTGCCGTTGGTCAACGGATAGTACCCCGAGGCGGGCGCAGCGGCCTGGGGGGACGCTGCGCTCGCTGCTTTCTCCCGACTATCCCCGTTTCCGCAGCCCCCCTTGCCCCGCCCCCGTTACCCCGCCCAAGACACACTTTCGTGTTGGCAAGCGCGCCCCAAAGCCGTAGTTGGCGGCGAAGAGACAGCGCTTGTGCATTGGGCGTAAGGTAACGTTTAGCTCAATATAAGCGTTTGATATAGGCGGGGCGGGCGCAAAAGCATATCGGGCACGCGCTGCGCCGGGTTGCACGAACGAGCATCCCCCGAGCCTCACACCAAGATGCGTACGCAATGATGAGAATTGTTGCGATCTCTGCAAATTTCGGGACAACCTCGAAAAGTAGGGACATATGTAGTCATGCAAGGCGATCGCATGGGCTTAGGTTGAAGCTTGCGTGGCGTCCCCCCGACCTCGCGAGCGGGACCGCCTGACGTGCGCCTCCGTCCTGGAGGACTGTCCCCTTCTTCGTTACTTCTGCTGCGTTCGACGCTGCTCCTTGTCTGTGGCCGCAGCGCAGCTGTTCACAGTCCGTTCATGTATTTTGCAGTTTGTTGACCTTTTGGGCACGCAACGTTATCTGTTGCATCCGATCCCGGAATCATAGGAGTTCCCTTTCCGGAACACGTCCACCGGGTCATCCACAGTGTAGTGGTGCGCCTCGGCATCCGCTGAGCACATCGGTCATCCCGCCCTCGTGCAGTCTTGCGTGCACTGCATTGCAGCGCACACTTATTTCATAGAAAGTTACCCCCTATGTTGTACGAAGCCTCTCCCGGCATTCGTCGCTTTTTCTTTGCGTCCGCTGCGCTTCTTGCGGTGGTGGTCGCGCTCTTTGCTTTCTCCGCGAGCGCCATGGCGCAGACGACAATTGTTGTCAACCCAACGACGGGCTGCAGTGATACCCCGGACGTCGCGCCGTTTTGCACAATTCAGGCGGCTGTCACTGCAGCCGCGCCTGGCGACACCATCACAGTTGCCGCTGGCACCTATCCTGAGGAAGTCAACGTAACCAAGCAAGTGACCATCCTCGGCGCTCCTTTGCATGCTTCTGTGTTGACCGGCGGCTTCAATTTGGGCTCAGGCGCCACCAGTGTGAAGATCGGCGGCTTTACGATCACCGGTGGACTCACCGTCGATGGCCATGCAGCGATTCTGGCATCGTCTGGCTCCAACCACATCTTCACAAACAACATCCTTACCGGCCCCGGTCTACCCACCACAGTAAACGGCATTGAGGCTTCAGCAGGCGTTAACAACCTGTCCATCACGAACAATGTCATTAGCAACTGGAACAGCTGCATCTACCTGGCACCAGTTGACAACGCAATGGTCGATCACAACACGATTAATGGCTGTGGTGTCGCGCTTGACCTCGATGGCGTGACCAACTCCCTCTTCACGCATAATCTCTTCGCCGGTACCTACGGCGTCGCAACCATCGAACTCTCCAGCGGAGCGGCCGCCAGCACGGGACTCAACTTTGCAGTCAATAGTTTCCCGAGCTTGGCTACGACGCCCTACATTAGCAGTACCGTGATTGCTGCAGTTACGGCCCTCCACAACTGGTGGGGCGCGGCAGCCGCCCCTGTCTCTACCGAAGTTGTGAGCGTAGGACTGGTTTACGTGAATCCCTTCCTGCCGGTTGCCACAAATACCGTCGCGAGCGGTCCAGGCTTCGAGCAGACTGCCATGTTGTACGTGGTCGACACCACGGTGCAATTCACCACGTCCCCGGCTACAGCGAAGCCACTCGATGTGCAATTCAGGTTGGCGTCGGGCAGCACTCCGGTCTATGGCTTGAATGTGAAACTGGGCGCTCTCCCTACGTGCCTCGGTACACCTACGATTGACGGACAGCCGGCCACTTGGGGCCTGTATGACGGGTGGGCAGAAACGCCCAAGGGCTTCTCCGTCTACTGGCCGGGCGGCGCCGGCACGTTGGTTGGTGCCATTCCCACTGGCGCAGTGGCCACATTGCATTTTGCCGATGTGGGTAATTGTGGCGAAGGCTTCGACCCGACAGTAACCTTCAGCTTTAACTCTGGCACAAACGCCGCCGGCAGCGATGGCATATCGTCTGTCCCGCTCACAACGGTTTCCGGCAACGTGACGCTGAACTTCAACCAGGCGCCCACCGTAGTCCACCTCGACCGGCCGACTGTGCCGCCGGTAGTCTCCGGCTGGACCGGCGCCACCTTCAGCACGACCGACCCGGACACCGCAAACACCTTCACGTATTCGCTGGTCACGGGCGCAGGCAACACAAACAACGCCACCTTCACAATCGTTGATAACAAGTTAAATGTTGCGTCGGGCGCGCTGGCGCCAGGCACCTACTCCATTCGCGTGCGCAGCACTGACCAGGGCACCCTCAACAAGGAATTGGCGTTCACGGTCACCGTCGGCCCAAAGGCGACGCTCGCACTCTCCTCCATATCGTATGGTGACGTCGCACGTATGGGTAGCTTAGGTACGCTGGATATCCCGGTGACCTACACGCCCAATACCAATGTGGCGACTGAGCTCAAGTACAACGTAACCTACAACGCGCTATGCCTTGTGCTTGACTCGGCGACCAACGGACCCGCCACCAATGTTGGAGGCGTGGCTTCGTTCACAGTCGGGTCGCCGGCGGCTGCAACCGGCGAAATCAACAGACTCCACTTCAAGGCGCTCAACACGTGCCCCGACAGCAACGCAGGTGTCTCGCCTGCCACACTCGCCATGTCGATGACTGTCGCTCTTGACCTGGCGACAGTCTCCTTCCTCGAGAGTACTCTTCTTCTGGACATGACTGAACCGACTGACAGTTCGGTAACCGTCATCGACGCCTCCAGCCGCGGCAACTGCAACGCCGACAACAATCAGAACGTCAACGCCGCCGACTACGTCGCCACCGTGCTGGAAATCTTCGACGGGGACGCCGTCAGTTGGCTCAAGGCGCCAACGGCCGGCTTCGACGGCAGCCCCTTCGGCTGTGACTCCGACCAGAGCAGGACAATCGACGTCAACGACGTCGTCTGCACCGTCAAGCAGAGCTTCGGCACGAGTTGCCAAGTTGGTGATTTTCTCCCTGCCTCCGTCGAAGCGGCGGAGCTGACTGTGGCCAAGGACCCGATGGTCGAGGCAGGCAAGGCCGTGGCCGTGCCGCTCGTCCTCGACGCCAAGGGCAACCAGATGGGCGCAATGGTCTTCTCGATCAAGCTTGACCCGAGCAAGGTGGCGCTTGACATGACCGACGCCAACGATGACGGCAACCCCGACGCCGTGCAGTTCAGCCTCGGCCTCAACCAGACCGGCTTGGCCATGTGGGATGCAGCCGACAACGCGCTGCAGGTGGCCATCTTTGGTGTAGTAGACCCCATGCCTGCCCTTAACGGCACGCTCGCCACGGTCACGCTCCAGGGCGTGGGCAACGGCGCAGCCGGCCTGGCGATTGAGGGCGCAGCAGCCGCCTCGGACGATGGCAGTAGCGTCACGATTCTCGCCCGCGTGGGTGAGCGCCAGCAGAAAATGTTCCTGCCGCTTCTCATGAACCAGTAGTTACAACTGCGGCGCAACGCCGCGCCGCACGTACGCAGGGCCGGGGGAAAGTGGCGACAGCCCTCTCCCCCGGCCCATTATTGCCGTTGGAAAGAAACATGCAGGAAATCCTTGCGCGTCTACGCCGTATTGCGCCGCTGATTGCAGCGCTGACCACCTTCACCCTGCTGGGCGCAGGAACGGGGCAGCCGGTGGTCAGTGTGCCGCAGAATTGGTTCGTGGTGGCGGGGAGCATTGTCAACATCCCCGTCACGCTCAACACGGGGGGCGCGGCGCTCACCCAGTTCCAGTTCGGCTTCGACCTGAACCCGTGCCTCGTCTATCAGCCGTCACCGGGCGTCATCTTCAACGTGCCCAGCGGCTATGGCTTCGGTGCGGGCTATGACCCGGCGCAAACCACGCAGGAGCTGAAGATGCTGGGCTACACGGCGGGGACAACGGCCATGACGGATGGGGTGCTGCTCTCGATACCCTTCCTGGTGGCCTGCTATCCGCCGCCGGGCCAGACTGAGATGACGGTGCCGCTGCCCTTCTCCGAAACCTTCCCGCGCCGCTTCTACAACGTCGATGGCGCGGTCGTGCAAGGCAGCTATGTCGATGGTTCGATGCGCATCTCGGGCGAGACGCAAACGCCGATGCCCATCCTGCCCACGGCCACACCCACGCAGACGGCCTTGCCCACCGCCACGCCAACGAACACCGCTGTGCCGCCCACACTTGTGCCGGGGGCGACTGCCACCTACACACCCGTGCCGCCCACAAGTACGCCCACCGCAACGCCGATTCTCGACCCGGCCAAAATGCCCGGGCTGGTCATCGGCAAGGTGGTGGCGCCGGCGGAGTCACTCACAGTGGAGGTTCCCGTGACCTTCACGGCGGGCGTGGCTGATGTCTCGGCGATACTCTTTTCGATAGACTTTGATGAGCAGTGTCTCGACTTCGTGCTCGATGCGTCGCGCTTCAATGTGCCCCCCGCCTTTGTCGCGGGCCTCAGCTACAACGCCACCGACACCGATGGCGAGATCGATATTACCTTGGTTGACTACGCACCGCCCCTGAGCGCCGTCCCCAGCGGCCTGCTGCTCACGCTAACCTTCGGCATTCGCTGCAAATCCCAGCCGAGCATGCGCCTGGCACCGCTGAACTTCTCCATGCAGCCGACGGCCAGCTATGGCGGCACCCAGGGCCAGGATGTGCCTGGCTGGCTGCAGCCGGGTGTGATCATGATTATGCCACCGCCCACGCCCGAGACGCCCACGCCCACCACAACGGCCACACCTCCCAGCGAGGTGGTCGTCGAACCCGGCCAGCCCATAAGCACGACCTTTGGCGGCGCGAGCGGCCAGGTTGTTCATGTCGATGTGCCGGCTGGGGCCGTCGACCAACCCACAACGCTCACATTCCAGCAGCCCGCCGCACCGCCGCCCAGCTCACCCAGCTTCCAGGTGGGCGGCTTCGCCTTCGAGATCAATGTAACGCAAAACGGGCAGCCAGTCAGCAGCCTGCGGCTGAATCAGCCGATCGTGTTGGATATTGTCTACACAGATGCCGACGTGGTCGGCATGGTGGAGGAGGACCTGCAACTGCTCTACTACGACCCTGCCACAGGCACGTGGTTGGCGGACGGAATCACGGTTATCTCGCGAGAGCCCGCAGCCAACCGCATCGTCGTATCCATCGAACACCTGACAACCTTCGCTGTGGGAGTTGAGCAACAGCATGTCTACCTCCCTACGGTGCAGCGCGGCAGATAAGCGTGCGGTGAAGTTCTCGAGAACGCGCAGGTAGCGCACGCAGGGAGGAACGATGCACAGCATCGTTCCTCCCTGCGTGTCCACCCCCGGTCCACTCAGATCATTGGCGTATATTGCGGGACATCGTCGCGGCTGTGGCATGAAAGGTGCACATCCATTGTTCGCGCCCCGGGTACGCCCATGCAAATGATGACCTGCCTCGACCACTGCGTCCTCACGCTTCCCCGTTCCCCGTTCCCCGTTCCCTTGTGATACAATTTTTTGTCTTCAAGGTCGCGCGGTCCACTGGCCGCGCCGAGGCCGGGGCGCGCAGCCCACTGGCTGCGCCGGGGCCGGAGATTCATGAATCCACGCACGCTGCATGTCCTTGAATACAGCAAGATCCTCGAGCGGGTGGCCGCGCGCTGTGCGTTTTCGGGCGGGCAGGAGCTTGCCCGCGCCCTGCTCCCCTCGGATGACCTGGACACGGTGCGCCAGCGCCTGGCCCAAACCGCCGAGGCCGTGCGTCTGCTTGAACAGAAGGACGAAATCTCCTTTGGCGGCGTGCGCGATGTGCGCGCTGCGGCCGACAAAGCCACACGCCGCGCTCTCCTCTTTGCACCCGAACTGCTCGAAATCCGCCAGACACTGCTGCGCGCCCGCCAATTGCGCACGCTGCTCGTTCGGCTGGAGCACGCCTTCCCCAGCCTCGCCGAGCTTGCCTACAACATCGAGCCGTGCGACGAGGTCATCAACCAGATTGGGCGCTGCATCAGCGAGCGGGGCGACGTGGTGGACAGCGCCAGCTCCAAGCTGCAGCAGGTGCGTGGCGAACTGCGCGTCGCCCAGGAGCGGCTGCTCAGCACGCTCGAGCGCCTGGTGCACAACCCCGACCTCAAGCCCTACCTGCAGGATACGCTCGTGACGCAGCGGCAGGGGCGCTACGTCATCCCCGTGCGCGCCGAGTACAAGGGCAGCATCGAAGGCATCGTGCATGACCAATCGGCCAGCGGCGCGACACTCTTTATTGAGCCGATCAAGGTCGTGCAGCAGAACAACGCCGTGCGCGAGTGGGAGTTGGAGGAAGAGCGCGAAGTGCGCCGCATCCTCACCGAGCTGACCGAACTTGTGGCCGACGAGGCCGAATACATTCGCCGCAACGCCGAGATTCTGGCCGAGCTGGATTTCGTCTTTGCGCGCGCCCGCTACGCGCTGGACACCGACTGCACGCTGCCCGAAGTCACGGGCTTCCGCACAGTCAAGCAGCCGCTGGCCGCGCGCGAAGGGCAGACCAACGGCGCCGTAGAGACGATTTACCACCCCGGCACGGTAATCGACTTGCACCGGGCGCGCCATCCCTTGCTTGACCCCGTAACCGTCGTCCCCGTAGACATCTATCTGGATGACGAAACGTTCATCGTCGTGGTCACCGGCCCCAACACAGGCGGCAAGACGGTCGCGCTCAAAACGGTGGGGTTGCTGGCGCTCATGGCGCAGTCGGGGCTGCTCTTGCCCGCCGACCCCGGCTGCAAGCTCAGCGTCTTCGAAGGCATCTACGCCGACATTGGCGATGAGCAGTCGATTGAGCAGAGCCTCAGCACCTTCTCGAGCCACCTCACCAATATCATCGAACTGCTTGACGAGGCCGACCCGCACACGCTCGTGCTGCTCGACGAACTGGGCGCAGGCACCGACCCCGACGAAGGCTCGGCGCTGGCGATTGCGCTGCTCGAGAACCTGCGCGACCGCGGCATCACCACCTTTGCCACCACCCACTACAGCGACCTCAAGCTCTACGCCCACAACACGCCCGGCGTAGTCAATGCCTCGGTCGAGTTTGACGTCGAGACGCTGAGCCCCACCTATGAATTGAGCATCGGTCTGCCGGGGCGATCCAACGCGCTGACGATTGCGCGCCGCCTGGGGTTGAATCCCACGATTGTGGACCGCGCCGAAGCCATGGTGCGCCCCGACCAGCTCGAGGCCGACCAGTTGCTGGCCGACATCAAGCGCGCGCGCATGGAGGCGCTTGCAGCCGCCGAGCGGGCCAAGGCGCGCGAGCGGCAGTCGCAGTTGGTGGAGAGCGACCTGCGTTACCAACTCGCCTCGATTGAGGAGGCGCGCCGCACGGTGATTGCCGAGGCGCGCGGCCTGATGGAGGCCGAAGTGGCCGAACTACGCGCCGAGCTCGACCAGATGCGCCGTAACCTGCGCTCTACGCCCTTTGGCGCGGGTGCTGCCGGCAGCGTGGGCGCGCCCACGCATGATGAATTCCTCAACCGCGCGCAGCAGGAACTGAATCGCCGCAGCCGCCAGGAGAGCCAGATTGAGCGGCGCGTTGTCATGCCCGGCCGCACGGAAGAGCGCATTGCGGGCGCGATCGAGGTGGGCGACCGCGTCTTTGTGCCCAGCCTGCAGGCCGGAGGCGACGTCCTCGCTATCTACGAACGCGAGGGTGAGGCCGACGTGCAGTTGGGCAGTTTCCGGCTGCGTTTGCCCGTCAAGCGCCTTGAATTGCGCCAGAAGGCCACGCGTGAGGATGTGCCGGCGCGCGTTACACTTCAGGCAAGCAACATCGCCGCCGAAAGCCCCGGTATGGAACTGGACCTGCGTGGCGTGCGCGTGGACGAGGGGCTCGACCGCCTCGAGCGCTATCTCAACGCCGCCGCACGCGCACGCCTGCCCTTTGTACGCATCATCCATGGTCGCGGCACGGGCGCCATGCGCGCAGCCGTGCGCGATGCCCTGGCCGCGCACCCCATTGTTGGCTCCAGCCGCCCCGGCGAAGGCAACGAAGGCGGTGACGGTGTGACGGTGGTGAAGTTGGTGACGACGTGACAGCGAGCCTGAGGAACAAAGGAATAATTGATCATTGAAGATTGATCATTGATCTGCTCTCACCGAGCGCACTACCAATCATCAATCTTCAATGATCAATGATCAATGATCCCTTTGTTCCTCTGCTCCATCTCAGAGGATTCTGCATGACCCAGCCACTAGC
>CAYJNV010000159.1:0-1420 GCA_964370975.1 uncultured Caldilineaceae bacterium
GCGCTCATACGCCTGATTCGCGCTGTAGTACTTTGCCTTGGCCGGGATGCGAATGTCGGGGTGCGAAAGAAAGAATTCCCCCACCGTGGGGTCCAGCGTAAAGCCGTGGACGCCGTTCCCCGTGGAGTAGACGAGCATGGTACTGGAGCCGTAGACCACATAACCAGCTGCCACCAGATCGCGCCCCGGCTGCAGGCAATCTTCGAGTGTACCCGCCCCACCCTCGCTCCTGCGCCGGTGGATCGCGAAGATGGTGCCCACACTCACGTTGACGTCGATGTTCGAGGAGCCGTCGAGCGGATCATACACGAGCGCGTACTTGCCCGCCGTATGGCGGGGAGGAATCGGGATAACCTCCTCTTCTTCCTCAGAGGCCATCACCGCCACGCGGCCGGTGTGGTCGTTCAGCCGGTAGATGGTGCGCTCGGCGTATTCATCGAGCTTCTGCACCACCTCGCCCTGCACGTTCGTCGCGCCCGTACTCCCCAGAATATCGGCCAGACCGGCGCGGTTGGTGTGGCTGGCGATCAACTTGGCGGCCAGCGCAATGTCATACAGCAAATACGTCAGGATGCCCGTGGCCTCGGGGTAATCGGACTGCTGGTCGAGGATATAGCGCTCGATGGTGACGATTTTGTCGTCGAAGGTGCGGCGATCGATCATCGAAGAACTCCTGTGGAATTGTGCATGTGGAAGGATTCTGCGCGCAGTATAGCATGGCGCAAAGCAACGCCTCTACGCGGGAAGAACGGAAACAGCGGTAACGACACAAATGGGACTTCGTGTCGTTACCGCTGTTTCCGTTCTTCCCGCGAACTGGCGATTAGGGCGTGCCGTAGAGGCGCGTGTAGTGGTAGAGGTTCTCGGTGATGAGCTGGACGTAGAGGCGCGGCTCGCTGAAGGTGAGGATTTCCACAAACTGCGTGTCATCCGCACCGGACAGCTCGCGCCACGACTTGGCGTTGCCCGGCCCGGCGTTGTAGCCCACCAGCGCCGAGACCTCGTTGCCGTTCAAATAGAGGCGCACCCAGTCAAAGTAGTAGGCCCCAAAATTCACGTTGATGTAGGGACGGTAGATCAAATCATTGGACCAGTCGGGGTGGCCCTGTTGATCGGCCACCCAGCGCGCCGTGTCGGGGATGATTTGCGCTAGCCCCTGCGCGGCGGCATAGCTGCGCGCCCCCTCCTCAAAGAGGCTCTCCTGGCGAATCATGCCATAGTAGAGAAATGGGTCCATTCTGTGGGCGCGCGCCTCGGTGGTAATCAGCTCATCAAAGTAGCGCGGGTAGACAAAACTCTGCAGAAAGAGGGGCGCGTTTTCCACAAGCCCTGCGGGGCTGAACTGGAGCAGCCGCGCCATACTGGAGATGCTGTGGCGATAGGCCCCAATGCGCGCGAACTCGAGGGCCAGCGGGTAGAG
>CAYJNV010000159.1:1520-7065 GCA_964370975.1 uncultured Caldilineaceae bacterium
CACACCGTAGTAGATGTCGGGGGCGCGGTCGACCAGCGCCTGCCAGGCAACGCGCGCAGCGTCAGGCTGGTTGTTGGCGGCAAGCGCGCGCCCCAGCCAATAGGCCACGCCGGGCCAGCGGTAATCGGGGTACTCATTTTGCAGACGCGTGTAGGAGGCCACCGCCTGGCCGTGCAGCCCGGCGCGCAGCGCGCCCGTGCCCACGGCGTAGAGCGCATCCGCTGCGCGCGTGCTCTGCGGGAAGAGTTCGGCCAGCGCCAGCAGGTCCACTGCCGCTTCCACATCGTTGCCCACGCGCAGCGCCATGGACGCGCTCTGCCAGAGCGCTTCAGGTGCGAGCGCGTCGGCGGCAAAGTCGCGCGCAAAGGTGCGCAGGATGCGGCGCGCACCGGCCTCATCCCCCTGCGCTGCCAACGCCGTGGCTTTGTCGAGCCACGCCTGGCCAAAGCAATCACACGTGGCAAATTCGTTGATGACCCGATCAAGCAGCGGGATGGCCGAGGCCGCATCTTCGGCGCCAAGATAGGACTCGGCCAATCCCAGCAGCGCAGGCGCATAGCGCGTGTCAGTGGGATCGGCGCTCTCGAGGAAGGCGGTGTAGGCGTTGATCGCCGGACCATAGGCGGCGGCCAGGAGATCAATGTCGCCGCGCTGCACCAGGTCAAAGTCCACATTGCGATTGATGAGTTCCACCAGCGCAAGATAGGCGGCCTGCGCAGAAGGCGCAGATGCAGTGGCGGCGCGCCACTGCTCGATGGCGGCGGGGTCATTGCCTGCATTGGCGAGGGCCGTACCCGCCTGGTACTGAATGCTGGCGCGGTAGGCGCTGTTCTGTGCAAAGTCAAGGATGGCCAGGAGCGCGTTGGCGGCGTCGGCGGGGCGGCCTGCGTCGTTGAACAGCTGCGCCTTGCGCTCAAGCAGACGCGACCTGGCCGGTGGATCGGCCGAGGCGTCGGACGCGCGCTGCAGGGCGTCGGCGGCGGCATCGACATCGCCTACCGCCATGTAGGCATCGGCAATGCGCGGCTGCACATACTCATTCATCCAGGGATAGCTCTCGAGAAAGCTCCAGTACGCCTGGATAGCGGCGTCGTACGCGCCGGAGGCAGCCAGCGCTCGGGCCCGCAGGAAGGTGTCGCGCCCGAGGAAATCGGCAGCGCCGGCGGCCTGCGTGGCGGCATCCAGTTGATCCAGGGCGGCAAGCGCGTCGGCGGGCGCACCGTTGGCCAGGGATGTACGCGCCAGTTCAAAGCGCGCCTCAAGCGCCAGCGTTGGCTCCAACCCGCTGCGCGCCAGCAACTCGTTAAGCGTGGCCAGCGCAGCCGTGTAATTGCCCACACGGTAGAGCTGCCGCCCCTTGTTGAGCAGAAAGGTGGGGTCGGTGACGGCGGCATCAGGCGGAGTGGCGGTGGGCGCAGGCACAGCTGTGGGCACGGGCACAGCCGTAGGCGCGCCACCGGGCGCTTGTGCGGCCACACCGCCGGGCAGCGCGGCTTCCACAGGTACGGCGGCGGCATCACTCTCTGTGCCGACGCCATTGGCTGCAAGTGGCGTGGGCGTAAAGGTGGGCACTACCTCGGCAGCTCCTGCCTCTCCGCCGCGATTGCAGCCGGTCAGCAGCAGCACCAGCAGCACAAGTGCGGCCGCTAGGTGCGCACGTCCACGGCGGTGCACATGCACTCTGTTTGGGGTCAAGGCGGTTGGTATTAGGTTCATGGGCAATGGGATACGGGGCTGCCGTAGCGGCGCAGGACCGTAAAGCAATTCCTTTGCGATTCGCTGCGCCATCTGCTATGATTTATGTTTGTTCGCGCACCAACTGTCTGTGCGTTTTGGCGCCAGTGTCAAGAACACGCCCTGGCTGACGGCGCAGCATGGCATTACTCTACAACAGAGTACGCCAGGATGCGACGTTGCGCCTGCGACGATTGTTCCATTTCCGCCCTCCGTGCCATTCTGCATTCAGCCCATTGCCATCCCCGCCGCCCATGAGTGACCTACCCGCAACCCACGCCCAGCCCGCCGGCCACGCCACAGACCCGATCACCGCGCGCTACGAACTGGTGGTGGGCATGGAGGTGCACGCACAGGTGCAGAGCCGCTCCAAGATGTTCTGCACCTGCGCCACGGATTACGCCGGTGCGCCCCCCAACACGCGCACCTGTCCCGTGTGCCTGGGGCTGCCCGGCAGCCTGCCCGTTGCCAACCGCGCCGCCATCGAGGCGACCATCCGCACGGGCCTGGCGCTCAATTGCCGCATTAACGAGACTGCCGTCTTTGCGCGCAAGAACTACACCTACCCCGATCTTCCCAAGGGCTACCAGATCTCCCAGTACGAGTTGCCCCAGTGCGAAGATGGCTGGCTTGACATCGAGCTTGCCGACGGCGCGACCCGCCGCATCCGCATTCACCGCGTTCATTTGGAGGAGGATACGGGGCGCTCCGTGCACGAGGGCGGCGCAACGTATGTCGACTTGAACCGCGCCGGCGTGCCGCTCATGGAGATCGTCTCCGAGGCGGACATCCACTCGCCCGAAGAGGCCTACGCCTACATGACCAAGCTGCGCGCGATTTTGCGCGCGCTGGGCGTCAACAGCGGCGACATGGAGAAGGGCGCGCTGCGTTGCGAGCCCAACATCAGCGTGCGCACGATGGAACAGCGCGAGCGCGGCGCATTTGGCACAAAAGTGGAGGTGAAGAACCTCAACTCATTCCGCTCCATGCGCAGCGCGATCGCCTACGAACTGGAGCGCCAGGCGCACGTGCTCCATGCCGGCGGCGAGATTCAGCAGGTGAACATGGGCTGGGACGAAGTGCGCATGCAGACGGTGCTCCAGCGCAGCAAGGAGAGTGCGCATGACTACCGCTACTTCCCTGAGCCCGACCTGCCGCCGCTGCACGTCACCGACGCCGAGGTTGAGCGCCTGCGCGCCACGCTGCCCGAACTGCCCGACGCCAAGCGCGCCCGCTACGTGGCCGTCTGGGGCCTGCGCCCCACAGAGGCCGCCCTGCTGGCCGGCGAGCGCACCGTCTCCGCGTACTTTGAGGCAGCAGTTGACGCCTATGGCAGCGATGCGGGCAAGCCGCAGCGCATGGCCAACTGGCTCACGGGTGAGTTCTTTCGCCTGCTCTACGCCGACGGCGACGGCACTGACCTCCGCCAGATTGCCGAGACGCGCGTCCGGCCGCAACAACTGGCCGCGCTGCTCACGCTGATTGACAACAAGGTGGTCAACCCCAACACAGGCAAGCGCGTGCTCGAGACGATGTACGCCACGGGTGACGACGCTGACGCCATCATTGCGGGCGCGGGCCTCGCTATGGTGAGCGACACGGGCCTGATTGACGAGACGATCGCGCAGATATTTGCCGCCAGCGCCGACGAACTGGCGCGCTACCGCGGCGGTGAGGAGAAGCTCTTCGGCTTCTTCATGGGCCAGCTCATGCGCGCCACCAAAGGCAAGGCCGACCCCGCGCTGGCGAAGGCGCGACTCGAGGAACAAATCAGGGGCTAGACTCTGACTTACGGGAGCGCCATGCCGAGCATGATGCAGCGCCGCGCAGTCGCGGCAGGGTGGTACACGATAGCTGCCCTCGTCCCGGTGATCGCACTCGCGACCACTGCCTGGCTGGCCAATGTGCTCTTCCCAATCTCGGCCGCGGGCTGGGTTGTGCTCTTGCTGCCTCTTCCCTGCGCCGCCTTGATGGGCTTCCTCTTCGGCGCACAGCCGCACAACGCACATCTGCATCCTGGGCGCGCCGCACTGCGCGGCGCCGGTGTGATGCTGCTTGCCTTCCTCTTGTGTACACTTGTGATTGCGCTTATGGCAAGCGGTGAAAACGAACCGCCCCTCATGGAGCGCATCGGTTTTGTTCTCCTGGTTGGTGGCTTCAGCGTTGGATGGCTGGCGCTACTGACAGGCGCCATCACGGGCTGGCAACTGGCCCGGCACAGCCGGCCCGCCCTGACCGCGCCGGCCGCCCTCCAACCCGAAAGCTGAGCCGCATCCGCACATGCCTGCACAAGCCGCTACACCTCAGGCCGCCATTGACTTTGGCATCTCCAACACCGACGCCGTGGCGCGGGTGAGCAGCAGCGGCGTCTGGACGCGCTGGACGCACGCCTACATCGGCAAACCCGATGCTGCGGTGGTGCGCGCCGTACTGGCCGAAGGGGCCGTTGCGCTCGACGACCTGGAGATGCTCGCCGTCACGGGCGGCAGCCATCGCCTCCTGCCCGCACAGATTGGGCGCACCCGCATTGTGGGCATCAACGAGGTGCCTGCGATTGGGCGTGGCGGCCAGGCAGCGCTGCCCGAGGTGAACCGCCGCGCGCGCATCCTGGTGGTGAGCGCTGGGTCAGGCACGGCGGTAATCTCGGCGCAGGGGAAAAACTATCGCCACATCACAGGCGCAGGCGTGGGGGGCGGCACGTTGCTGGGGCTCGGGCGCAAACTGCTGGGCACCGTGGATCCGCAGGAGATCGACCGCCTTGCACTGGCCGGTGACGCCAACGCAGTTGACCTGAGCCTGGGCGACGTGGTCACGGGCCCCATCGGCACGCTGCCCGCCAGCGCCACAGCCGTTAACTTTGGCCGGCTGGCGCACGAAGATGTGGACGCCTCGCCCGAAGACATGGCGGCGGCGCTGGTCACGCTCATCGGCCAGGTGATTGGGCTGCTGGCCGTGGCGGCGGCCAACGCGCTGCGCTGCAAGCAGATTGTCGTCATCGGTCACATGACGGACATGGCCAGCCTGCGCACCGTGATTGCCCTGGTGAGCCAGTATTACGCCACGCCCATCCACTTGCCCGAGAACGCCGGCTACTATACGGCGATTGGCGCGCTGGAGATGGCGGTAAACGATAATTGATAACTGATGATGGATAATTGAAGCGCGCCTATTGGTCGCGGCCAATTACCAATGATCCGTCTTCAATGATCGCTTGCCGTTGAGTTAACTGATCAACCAGTCCACCAGCCCTCCCCACCCCTGTGCTATACTGGCGTGAAATCCTTCAGCCATGGAGGCCTCATGCCTTTGCCCGAACTGCTGGCCGTGGCCCGCGGCGACCAGCCTGCCGATCTGCTCCTCCACAACGCACGCATTGTCAACGTCTTCTCGGGCCGCATTGAGGAGGGGGATGTCGCGCTGCTGGGCGGGCGCATCGCGGGCATAGGGCCGGGCTACGGCGCGCACGCGACCATTGACTTGCAGGGCGCCTACCTGGCCCCCGCGCTGATTGATGCGCACGTGCACATCGAATCGAGCCTTTGCATACCATCCCAGTTTGCCGCGGCGGTGCTGCCGCGCGGCGTCACCTGTGTGGTGAGCGACCCGCACGAGATTGCCAACGTGGCCGGGCTGCCCGGCATCCGCTTCATGGTGGAGGCGGCGCGCGGGCTGCCGCTGGCGGTCAAGCTCATGGCCTCCTCGTGCGTGCCCGCCACAGCCATGGAGACATCGGGCGCAGCGCTCGATGCCGACGCATTGGCCACGCTGCTCGGCGAACCGAGCCTGGTGGGGTTGGCCGAGGTGATGAACT
>CAYJNV010000159.1:7165-9769 GCA_964370975.1 uncultured Caldilineaceae bacterium
TTGGCCACGCTGCTCGGCGAACCGAGCCTGGTGGGGTTGGCCGAGGTGATGAACTTCCCCGGCGTCATCAACGGCGATGCCGACGTGCTGGCCAAACTGGCGGCCTTTGCCGGGCGGCCGCTCGACGGGCATCTGCCGCTGCTCACCGGCAAGGCGCTCAACGCCTACGCGGCCGCGGGCATTGGCAGCGAGCACGAGTGTGTGACCGTCGCCGAGGCGGAAGAGAAGCTGGCGCGCGGTCTCTACATTCTGATTCGCGAGGCCACAAACGCGCGCAACCTGCACGCGCTGCTGCCCATGATCACGCCCGCCAACAGCCGCCGCATCTGCTTCTGCACCGACGACCGCATCCCCGCCGACCTGCTCGACGAGGGCACGATTGACTACATGGTGGCCGAGGCGATCCGCTTCGGCATCGAGCCGGTCACAGCAATCCAGATGGCGACGCTCAACACGAGCGAGTGGTTTGGCCTGCGCGAGCGGGGTGCGATTGCGCCTGGGCGCGTGGCCGACTTCATCGTCTTTGACAGCCTTGCCGCTTTCAGCGTGCGCCAGGTCTACAGCGGCGGCCGCCTTGTGGCCGAGGCGGGCGCGCTGCTGGCCGCTGTAGACCTGCAGCAACCACCCATCCCGCCAACCATTGCACAGAGCGTCCACGTAAAGTTGGACGCGCTTAATTTTCGCATACAGGCGCGAGGCGACACGGTGCGCGTGATCGGCGCGCGCGAGCGGCAATTGGTGACGGACGCGCTGCAACTGCCGGCAACCGTGGTGGATAGCGAAGCCGTGGCCGACGTCGCACGGGACTTGCTCAAGATGGCGGTCATCGAGCGCCACAAGGCCAGCGGCGGTATGGCAGTCGGCTTCATCCAGGGTTTTGGCCTGCAGCGCGGCGCGATTGCGGGCACCGTCGCGCATGACCATCACAACCTCGTTGTCATCGGCGCCGACGATGGCTCCATGGCCACTGCAGTTAGGGCGGTGGCGGCCATGGGTGGCGGCCTCGCCCTGGCCGAAGGCGACACGGTTGTTGCCGCACTGCCCCTGCCCGTGGCCGGCCTCATGAGCGACCAACCCGTGGCCGTGGTGCGCGCCGCTTACGACCGCCTGCTCGACGCCGCCCACGCGCGCGGCAGCGAAATGCACGACCCCTTCATGGCCATGTCCTTCATGGCACTCGAAGTCATCCCCGCCCTCAAGCTCACCGACCGCGGCCTTGTTGATGTGGAACGCTTTGAATTTGTTGATCTGTTTGTGGACCCTGCGGACAACCCGCCATCCTGAATCTCAGGTAGAGGACCAATACCCATGTTCGAGACCATTACCCCTGCGCCGCCCGACCCGATTCTGGGCCTGACCGAAGCCTTCAACAAGGATGCCAACCCCAACAAGGTGAATCTGGGACAGGGCGTCTACAAGGATGCCGACGGCAACACGCCCGTGCTGCATTCCGTCAAGAGCGCCGAAGCGCGCATGCTTGACAACGAGAAAACCAAGGACTATTTGAACATTGCCGGCCTGGCCGCCTATGGCAGGGCGGTGCAGGAGCTGATCTTCGGCGCCGAGCACGCGATTGTGCGGGAGGGTCGCGCCGTCACAGCGCAGGCGCCCGGCGGCACGGGCGCGCTGCGCGTGGCTGCTGACTTTGTCGCCAAGATGAAACCCGGCGCACGCGTATGGGCGAGTGAGCCCACCTGGCCCAACCACCCCAGCGTCTTCAAAGCGGCCGGGCTTGAGGTGAAGAGCTATCCCTACTTTGATGCCGCCACCAACGGCGTGGCCTTCGACGCCATGCTCGCCGCCCTGCGTGAGATTCCCGAGGGCGACGTGTTGCTGCTCCACGGCTGCTGCCACAACCCCACCGGCGTGGACCTGAGCGCCGACCAGTGGCGCGCTGTGGTGGAGGTGGCCCGTGCGCGCAAGCTGCTGCCGTTGATCGACTTTGCCTATCAGGGCTTTGCCACAGGGCTGCGCGAGGACGCCGAAGGCATCGCTATTGTGGCGGCCGGCGTGCCCGAGCTGCTGGTGGCCAGCTCATACTCGAAGAATTTCGGCCTCTACAGCGAGCGCGTGGGTGCGCTCACTCTCGTGGCCGCAAGCGCCGATGCCGCGCAAGCTTCATTGAGCCACATCAAGACCGTTATCCGCTCCAACTACTCCAACCCGCCCCAGCATGGCGCTGCGATTGTGGCCACAGTCCTGGCCGACCCAGCCCTGCGCGCCGAGTGGGAGCTGGAGGTGGCGGCGATGCGCGACCGCATCAACACCATGCGCCACCTCTTTGTGGAGACGCTCAACGAGAAGGGCGTGGACCGCGACTTCACCTTCATTGCGCGCCAGCGCGGCATGTTCTCCTTCTCGGGATTGTCGCCCGAGCAGATCAAGGCGCTGCGCGAACGCCACGCGGTCTACGCCGTGGGCTCGGGCCGCTTCAGCGTTGCGGGGATGACCGAGCACAATATGGACTATCTCTGCACCGCCATCGCCGACGTGCTCAAGTAAATACGACGCAGAGCCGCAAAGGCGCAGAGGAAACGCAAAGAAGAGCAAAAGCAGGAACAACGAAAACGGCAACAACTGCAAAATGAGGCAGAGAGATACAAG
>CAYJNV010000160.1:0-9748 GCA_964370975.1 uncultured Caldilineaceae bacterium
GGGGAGTGGGGAGTGGGGAGTGGGCAGTGGGGAGTGGGGAGTGGGCAGTGGGGAGTGGAGTTCGGCATTTGGTGTTCAGTCAAAACGGGGCTACGTCGGCGAGTCCCGTGTGGGCGTGCTAGAATGGACGTCGCTGCGCGCGGGCGTATGCGCGCCATTCACCGTCAGAGCCAGCGAGGACCAATCCATGTACGAGGACGAAGAAGCCGTCATTGACTACTGGAAGATGCAGTCGTATCTGGAGGCGATCATGCCGGCGCGCCCGGCCGAACTTGCCGCCATGGAAGCGTATGCGCAAGCGCACGACTTTCCCATTATCGGCCCACTTTCGGGGCAGCTTTGCTACCTGGTGGCGCGCTTGACAGGCGCGACGCGCATTTTCGAGCTGGGCTCGGGCTTCGGCTACTCGACGGCGTGGTTTGCGCAGGCTGTGCGCGACAATGTGCGCGACAGCGGCGGCGATGACCCGGCAGCCGTTGTGCATCATACGGTGTGGGACGCGGAGATGTCGGCGCAGGCGCGCGGCCACATGGACGCGATGGGCTTAGGCGACCTTGTGCGCTATCACCAGAGTGAGGCTGTGGCGGCGCTCAGCCGGACGCCGGGCCCCTTCGACATCATCTTCATGGACATTGACAAAGAAGGCTATCCGGGCGCACTTGGCGAAATCCAGCGCAAGTTGCGCACGGGCGGGGTGTTGATTGTGGACAATATGCTGTGGGATGGGCGCTTGTGGGATCTGGAGAATCGTGAGCCGGAGACCGTGGCGATTCGCCAACTGGCCGACATCGTGCACAGCGGCACTGCATGGACGCCGATGATTGTGCCTGTGCGCGACGGCGTGCTTGTGGCGCGCTACAACGGAGAGCAGAGATGAAGCGAACGCGCAATGAATAGGCACTGGATTTCGAGGCACGTTACGCCCGCAGTCGTTGCGTGCGCCTGGAGGCGAAGCTGATGCGAGTGGGCATGGGGAATGCACCAGGGCGCAAGCTGGTTGAGGAGATCGACTGGGCGGCGGCCAACGGCTTTGACCTCTTTGACCTCTCGGTGGCGGCGCCGGATGCGGCGACCGAGCGCGGTGACTGGCCCGCCGTGGCGACGCGGCTGCGGGACCACGGGCTGGCTGTGATCTGCCGCGCGGCGGATTCGCTGCCCGTTGAACACGCGTCGCCCCTCGTGCGCCAGGCAGCGCTGGATGAGCTGCGGCGCACTGTGGACGTGGCGCAGGTACTGGGCGCGCCCCTCTGTACGCTGGCCTTCAAGGGGTGGCCGCCCCATTGGAATGAAACGGCGGGCTACGAGGCCTACAAACAACTGCTGGAAATCCTTGTACGCCACGGCGGTGAGCGGGGCGTGCAGATTGCGCTGGAGAACGGGGTGAACAACACCCACCAGCTCAAGTATCTGCGCGAGATCTTCAAGCGGGCGCCGCAGGTGGGGTTGGCTCTCGATGTGGGGCGACTCAACATCAACACAGCGCGCGGGCTGACGCGTGATTATCTGTTTGCGTTTGCCGAGCGGCTGCGCCATGTGCGTGTGGGCGACAACGACGGCACGGGCGACCAGCAGCTTCCCTTTGGCGCGCCGGCGGCAGGCGGCATCAACCTGACGGAGGCGCTGCGTGACCTCAAGTCCTTTGGCTACAGCGGGGACTTTACGCTTGCTGTGGCGGGAGACCGGCGCTGGCTGGCGGGCTGCCGCGCGCTGGTGGTGGAGGGGTGGGAAGCAGGGAGCTGACTAGGTGGCTGGTAGACTGGTTGACTGTGCGGTGCTGTTGTGCGGGTTGGGCGCGGCTGCATTCATTCCTGAAGCGGTGCGTGGGCTATAATGGCTGATTGGCGGTTGCCGCCTGGATGACGCTGAACAATCAATAGCGAGAGAACGATTACGCGCTGTACCATACAGAAGGGTAGGAGTCGATTATGAGCGGGTTGATACTTCCGGGTGGCAGGGGCGCAGGCGCGCCGCCGCCGGATGATGCGAGCAGGAAGTCGGAGGGCGCTTCGGGGCTTGTGCTGCCGTCGAGCGCAGGACGCAAGAAGGCGCCGGAGCCGGCAACCGCAGCCGCGGCGCCCATGACTGGGCCGGCGGACGGTGCAGCCGGTGCAGCGGCCGGACCGCGTGCAGGCCGCCGTGTTTCCGCCGAAGATCTGCTCTTTCCGCCGCAGGGCGCGCAGGTGCAGTGCCCCAATTGCGGCACGCCCTACGTGGTGCCGGTCTTCTCCATTATTGACCTGGGCGCGAATCCCGAGTTGAAGCAGCCGCTGCTGGGCGGGCAAATCAACACGGCCGTGTGCACTGCGTGCGGGACGGGCGGGGCAATCAGCGCGCCGCTGATGGTGCATGTGCCCGAGAAGAAGTGGCTGGGCGTGATCATCCCCGCTGAAGCGCGCATGAACGAGGTGCAGCAGCAGAAGGTCATTGGCGAGATGACGCAGGCGCTGATGCGCAAGCTGCCGCAGGAGGACCGCAAGGGGTATTTGCTCCAGCCCAAGCAGTATAGCGACTGGAACCGCTTCAGCGAGCAGTTGTGGGAATTTGAAGGAGTGACGGCGGAGATGATCCGCCGCCAGCGCGCCCAGACGGAACTCATGCAATCGCTGCTTACGCTGGCCGATGACCGCAAGGCGCTGGAAATGGCGATTGGGCGCACGGGTGATCTGATCGATCGCCAGTTTTTTGCGCTCTTTGACCGGCTGATGATGATGCTCAACGCGCAGGGGCAGGAGGCTGAAGGCGCGCGCTTTATGACGTTGCGCGAGGCGCTGCTTGAACTGACGCCGGCGGGCAAGGCAGTGGCCGCGCAGCAACAGCGAATCACGGACTTCCTAACGAAAATTGGGCCCAATACCACGCATGCCGAGCTCGTTTCGCTGCTGGTTGACCTGTGGCAGGAGCCGGAAGGGCGCGATGTGGGCACCGCGGTGATGATGGGTGTTCCCACGCTCTTCGACTATGAGTTCCTGCTTGAAGTTGCAGCGCGACTTGAGAAGGAGCCAGCCGCAGACGAGAAGAAGGCGCTGGAAGAGATGCGCGAACTCGCCATGACGGTGCAGCAGAGTATGCAGGAAAGCCGTCAGGAGGGGATGCAGCAGGCGCAGGAGGTGCTGGCGCAGATCCTGCAGGCGCCTGACCTGCAGGAGGCGCTGCGTGAGAATGCCGATTTCATTGACGAGATGTTCCTTTCGCTGCTGGTGGCCAACATCCAGCAGGCGCAAAAGAACAACAGCAAGGGCGCGGTGCGCCGGCTGCAGGCAGTCTATGATGCGACTATGGAAATGCTGCAGGAGGGCTTGCCGCCCGAGTTGCAGTTGATCAACCGGCTGCTGGGTGTTGCCACGGATAAGGCGGCGCTCAGCGCCATGATGGACGAGAACCGTTCGGCTCTGACGCCGGCGTTTGTGGAAGCGATGCGCGCGATGGAGGCCGAGATGCGCCAGTCGGGGCGGAATGAACTGGCAGACCGCGTGAAGCAGGTTCGGGGCCAGGTGGCGTTGAAGATGTAGACTGCGCGCGCAATCACACTGCCACGGTTGTCCACAGTGGTGACGGTGGACGCGGTGGACGCTGTGGACGCTGTGGACGTGGGGTTGTCATGTGCATCCTATGCAAGCAAATCAGGACTTGAGGTGGGGGCATGGCGGGTGAGGCGCAGCCGCAGAGCGGCCTGATCGCGGAGATTGTGACGACCGGCACCGAGATTCTGCTGGGCGAGATTGTGGATACGAACGCGGCGTGGATTGCGCAGCAACTGCGCGAAGCGGGCGTGAACATCTACTACAAGACGACAGTGGGCGACAACCTGGCGCGCATCCGGGGCGTCATCGAAGCGGGCCTGCAGCGCAGCGACGTGATCATCGTGACGGGGGGCCTGGGGCCGACGGTGGACGATGTGACGCGCCACGCGATTGCCGAAGCTACAAAGCGACCGCTGCAGACGAATCCGGCAGCAATGGCGCAGCTTGAAGAGCGCTTCAAGCGCTTTGGCTCAAAGATGACCGACAACAACAAGCAACAGGCGCTCATCCCCGAGGGCGCGACAGTGATTGAAAACCCGGTGGGGACCGCGCCGGGATTCATCGTGGACACGGGGCGCTGCTCGGTGATTTCGCTGCCGGGCGTGCCGCGCGAAATGAAGCAGTTGATGAACGACACGGTGCTGCCCCTGCTGCGCGCACGCGCGGGCGGGGCCATTATTCGCAGGCGCGTGCTGCGCACGATGGGCATTGGCGAGAGCACGATCGACAGCCTTGTGGATGACCTGATGCGCATGAGCAACCCCACGGTGGGGCTGGCGGCGCACATGGGGCAGGCGGACATCCGCATTGCGGCGCGCGCCGAGAGCGCGCCGGTGGCCGAGGCGATGCTCGACAAGTTGGAGGCGGAGGTGCGTGCGCGGCTTGGGCGCTACATCTACTCCACCGTGCCGGACGAGAGTTACGAGACGGTTGTGGCACAGCGGCTGCAGGCGCATGGCTTCACGGTGGGGCTGCTGGAGACAAACAGCGCCGGACAAATCGGGCAGCGGCTGGGCAGCGCGCTGGCGGGTTTTGACCCGGTCCACAAGCAGTTGCTTGCGGATGACGCCAACCTGCCTGACGCGTTGGCCGGCATCTTGCGCCGGCCCGCGCAGCCTGCCGAGGAGATTGTGCGGCAGTCGGCCGATGCGCTGCTGCGGCTGAGTGGCGCCGACATCAACGTGGTGATCCTGGGGACAACAGGCGCCGATGAGGGAATCTACGCGACGAAGGCGGGCGAAACGTGGTTGGCCGAGGCCGACAAGGAGTCGACCCATGCGGCGCGTCTGCCCTACGGCGGCACCGAGGAGTTTACCATCGTGCGGATTGGCAATTATGCGTTGCGCATGATTGACGATGCGATTACGGCGCTGCTGGAAGAGATTGGGGGCACGCGGGCGTAAGCGATGGCATGGTGGGGAGACCAGCGGCGGCACCCTAGCCGCGCCGGCATTTGAGGGCGGGCGCAGTCGTGTCATGATGTAGAATGGGCGCAGTGGAGACTTTCCGCTGCGCTTCGTTATTCCTCTGCAAATTTCAGGACCATGGCCTATGCACACTAGACGAGTGCGACTGCTCACAGCCGCGATGCTACTGCTGCTCTTGCTTGTGGCTGCGGGCTGGCCGGCGCTGGTGCGCGCCCAGGAAGGGCTGCGCTACGAGCGCTACGACGTAGCAATCGACGTGGCTGAGGACGGCACGTTCACGGTGACGGCAACACAGACGGTGCGCTTCGACGACGCTTACAGCACGGCGTTTGCCGAAATCCCCACAGAGCGCACAACGGCAATTCGCGATATCCAGGTTTTTGCGCGCGATGAGGCCGGCGACGCATTGACGCCACTCCCCTTCAGCGTAACTGAAGCAACGAACCTACAAACGGTTGAGTGGGAGTATCCTGAAACAGAAGCGGGTGAGGCGCGCACTTTTGTGTTGCAGTACACGGTGGAGGGCGGTCTGTGGGCCTATGCGGATCGCGATTATCTGCGATGGTTTGCCGTCAACGCCGAGCGCAGCGGGCTGCCCGTGGAAAACGCTACGGTGAGCGTGACGCTGCCCGACGGCGCGGCGGGGTCACTCAGTGCCGAGGTGATCTCGGGCAACGGTGTGGGTGCAACGACGGGGAACCGGGCGCGCATTGCAGCGAGCGGGCCGTTGGCCGATGGCGAGCCGCTTGAGATAGAAGTGGGCTTCGCGCACGGCGTGGTGCAGGCTGTTCGCCAGCCGTGGCAGCAGGCCGAAGACGTCGCCAATGTGCGCATCACCATTCCGCAAGTGAATGTGGGCATGACCGTGCAGTATGACGGGCGGCTGGATGTGACCGAAGAGACGAGCGTGGCGGTGGAAGCCGGGGTGCTTGAACAAGGCTTCCGATCGATCCGGCTGCTGTATATGGACGCCATACGCGACATTCGCGTGCTGCAGGACGGCAAGACGCTGGCATTGGGAGAGACGGGCTGCAGCGCGTGCTTTGTGGTGCACGAGACGCCGGGCGCTCGTGAATGGGCGCGCTTTGACGCACGCAGCGGTGAAGTGATTGTGGACGAGCAGGCTGCGGGCACCGTGGAAATCGACTGGTACGGTGCGCCGGTGGATGCGGGCGAGACGACGCAGATTACGCTGCAGTACGCGATTGCAGGTGGCGTGCGCGTGGGCGAGGACGCGCAGGTGATTCACTTTGAGGCGCTGCCTGACTACGATGCGACAACCGAGCGCGCGTGGCTGCAGATCATGCCGCCGCCGCGCACGTTGGCCGAGAGCATTGCCGTGGAATCGGGCGCGGCCATGGGGGCGGCTGAAGTGCAGACCGACGGCTCGGTCATCTACCGCAATTTGGACTTGCCGGCCGCGCGTGCGCGTTGGGAGGTGGTAATGACGCTGCCGCCGGGCGCAACCTCGGCGGTGACGCCCCGCTGGCAGGCCCAATTTGAGCAGGCGGTGGCGGCGCAGGCGGACGCGCTGGCGGCTTCGGCGCGGCGCACTGTGGTGACACGTACGTCGGCGCTGGTCGCAGGTGTGGCAGGCATCGCAGCCGGGTTGTGGGTCTGGTTCCGTTATGGGCGCAGGCGCGTGCGCGGCCTCCTGAATGGGTACGTAAGCGAGCCACCATCGGCGCTGGCGCCCGGCATTGTGGCCTACCTCATGGATCGCTCGGCGTCGGAGCGGGGCGTACTGGCTTCGCTGATGCAACTTGCGACGGTGGGTCTCATCGAGGTGGAGCTCACAAGCGGCGTGCAACTGCGACGTAAAGCGACGGACGCGCTGACGCCAGGGCAGACGCTGGCTGTGGCGGAGGGTGGCAGAGTCATGCTTGCGCCGCACCAAACGATGCTTTTCAATGAGGTCTTGCTGCCCCACGCGCCCACAGATCGCTTCGTGGCGCTGGATGCACTGGCGGGGCCGCTGCGCGCACGACTGCCGAATCTGTACGCCCAAATGGGGCAGGACGCGCAGAATTTCTTCTTGGGGGAGCGGGGTGGGGGCTGGGTGCAAGGCTGTCTTTCGCCATCGGTGCTGTTTGTGATGGCGACGGTCGCGCTGGGCACGCTGCTGGTCTTCGGGGGCGAATCCACCTGGGCGCTGCTCTTTGCGGCGGGCGGCTTTGGGTTTGCGGTGCTCATGCTGGTGCTCGCGCTGGGGCAGCCCTTCGGCAGGCGGCGCAGCGCCACAGGTGAGGCGGAAACCGAGAAGTGGGTGCGTTTCCGCAACTACCTGGCCAATATCAAGGAGTATGGCGACCTTGGTGCTGCGCAGGCGATTCTAGACCGCCACTTCGCCTATGCGGTGGCGCTGGGAGTCGAAAATGTGGTGCTGGCGCAGGCCGAGGCACTGGGGGCAACGATACCGCAGTGGATGGCGCTGCCTACGCACTTACCGCTGGGTGGCCCGAGTAACAGCGGAGCAACGGGGGACGAGTGGCCACAGAGCGACCTGGGGCCGCGCCCGGTGGAGACGGCCGCAGCGGGAGCTTCGGCGACGCACCCAGTACAGGGCAAGCCGCAGCAGCGACCGCGACCGTCGCTGTCGGGCATGTCGTTGAGCATGGGCAACTCGCTCACGGGGGCGAGTCGCAATCTGGGGACAACGCTCTCAGCGGCGGCGGGTGCAACCGCCGCCACGGTAGTGCTGCGCTCGCAGGTGCGCGACCGCACGATGGAGTGGGGCCCGCAGTCGAACCCATCGCAGATGCTCGACGAAATCATGCG
The DNA here is from genome assembly GCA_964370975.1 of uncultured Caldilineaceae bacterium. GTDB lineage: Bacteria > Chloroflexota > Anaerolineae > Caldilineales > Caldilineaceae > UBA5069. The sequence goes on from CAYJNV010000160.1 coordinate 7,727, forward strand.
GCTTTCGCTGCGCGATGCCGAAAATATCCGCAGCCGGCCGGCGCAGCGCGGGCCGAGCGAACCGGGGTGGGGTGGCAAGGGGCTGGGCGGCGGTTCGTCACGCTCCACCTGGGGGAGTGGCTCGACGCGCAGCAGCGGGTCCAGTTCGAGCGGCGGCTTTGGACGTAGTTCGGGCGGATCGTCGTCGCGCAGCAGTTCATCGTCGCGCAGCAGTAGCAGCTCGTCCTCTTCGCGCAGCAGCAGCTCCTCAGGGGGCGGGCGCAGCGGTTTCGGCAAGAAGTAGCAAGGCCGTGCCACGCAAGGATGGTCTCTTTGCTGGTGCAGGCACATCGGGCGAACTATCAACCGGGCCTCATGGAAGGGCGTAGCGGGCATGACTGTTGATGAAATGACGATACGGCAACAGATGGCGAGTGAACGAATGCGCGCAGAGATCACCGGGCTGCCTCCGGTGGCACGCGCCGAAGTGGATGAGTCGCTGCACCGGCTACAGTGGAACGAGAGTGCGCACGATTTTCCCGCCGACTTGAAGGAGGAAGTGCTGCAGCAACTGGCCGTGCGTGCATGGTCGCGCTATCCGCTGGGGCTGCGTCCATTCAGGCTGATTGACGCGCTGGCGCAAGCGCTGGGCGTTGGGGCGGGACAGGTGGTTGCGGCGAGCGGCTCGTCGGAAGTGATCCGTGTGGTGATGAGCACACTCCTGGGCCCGGGCGACGCGGTGGTAATGCCGTCGCCTACATTTCTGCTCTACCGGCGCTACGCGCGCATGTTGGGCGCACGCGTGCATGAGTGCGCGCTAAAGGCCATGAACGACTTTGCGCTGCCGGTGGATACGATGATTGAGACGGCACGCGCCGAGAAGGCCAGGGCCGTCGTCCTGTGCGCGCCCAACAACCCCACCGGCACGGTTTACACGCCGGAGGTAGTGGCGCAACTGGCGGCGGGCTGCGACTGCGCGGTGGTTGTGGACGAGGCGTACCTGGAGTTCAGCGGACAGGACCTGCTGGCCGTGGCACAGGCGCACCCGAATGTGATTCTGATTCGCACCTTCAGCAAGGCCTACCGCATGGCGGGGGCGCGTGTGGGCTACGCCGTTTCCACCGAGGAAGTGGCGGCGCAACTCCAGAAGGGGGTCAACAGCTTTGCGTTGAGCGTATTTCAGGAGGTGGTGGCCGAAGTGGCGCTGGCACATGGTGAACGCTTTGTCGAAGGAGTTGCCGAGGTGATTGCGGAGCGCGAGCGCATGGCAACGGCGCTGCGCGCGCTACCCGGCGTGACGGTATTCAGCAGCGGCACGAATTTCCTGCTTGTGCAGACGGAGGCGGACGCGGGTGCAGTCTATCGGCACCTGCTTGAGGCGCACCGCGTGCTGGTTTCGGACAATGACGGCTATCCCGATTTAGCGGGCATGCTGCGGGTGACGGTTGGCACGCGCGAGGAGAATGAACTGGTGGTGCGCGGGTTTGCGGAGGCATTGGTGGTTGATTTGTGATACCAAATGTGGTATCGTAATCACGCGAAGGCGGGCGCATTGTGAGCCAGTTTGAAAAGACAATTCAGCGGTGGCGACGCAATCAGAAGAACGTGCGATTTGAGGAGATTGACAGTGTGCTCTTGCGAGCAGGGTGTGAAAAGCGCATGCGCGGCAGCCATGCTATCTATCGGTTAGGCGTTCATAGAGCGATAGTCCCCTTTCATCGGCCCTTCGTACTTCCAATTTACGTGTTGAATGTACTGGAACTGCTCGAGAAGGCGGGGATTATTGCAGGGGAGGTAGAGTGAACAAGACCGTAGAAGAGTACCTGCTTTTGCCATACACCATCGCAGTTCGAAGATATCTGGAGGGCGATTATCCTGTATGGTTGGCCGAAGTCGTGGAATTGCCCGGTTGTGTAACAGACGCAGACACACTTGAGGAACTCGAGCCAATGGTGAAGGAGGCCATGACGCTTTGGATTGAGACCTCTCTTGAGGCGGGGTTGCCGGTGCCTGCGCCGAGCGCAATGACAGAGACCAGCGGCA
>CAYJNV010000161.1:0-9725 GCA_964370975.1 uncultured Caldilineaceae bacterium
TTCCGTGTGCCGATTGCCCGCCTCGCGGCGGCGCATGCAGCCATGAAGAACGGCTAGTCACCGAACCCCCACTCCACCCTGCGTAATAAGCGGCCGCGCTTTGGCGCAGGGTGGATCCCTCCTGCTACTGTACCCCTGCAACATCCCCTCCTGAGAACGTGAAACCCGGAACGCTTCTGCGCTCCGGGTTTCACGTCTTCTAGACAGGTTCAAGAGTTCAAAAGTTCAAGAGTTCAAGGGTTCATGAGTCGCGTTCGGCGCGACTCTTGAACCCTTGAACTCTTGAACCTTGAACAGCTTTACGGCGCGCAGCCCCACGGCGTGTAGTTGTCCGCAAAGGCGCGCACGCGGAACTCAGGCTGGCCATTCTGGAAGTCGCCTGTCGACTGTCGAACCTGGCCGTCCACCCATTGCTCAATCTTGTATGGCTCCCCAACGTCGCCAAAGCGACCCCGGTCCACGGGCAGCCCGTCAATCTTCAGGAAGCCGCTCGCCTCAATCGCACCAATGCCGCGACCAATCGAATACCAGCGGTTATTGCCATCCAGCCGGTAGAGCTTGATCCACGCATAGTTCTGCGGCTGCGGCGGCACGCACGTAATGATATTGCCCACGGGCGCGGGGTTTGTTTCGTTGGTCGAGTAGGTCAACCGGATGGACGCGTTGGCCGTCTCCTCCATGTAGTCGAGGCGCAGGTCATGCACGCCGCGGCTGAGGTTGATCGAAATGCGATAGCGCGTCCTCGGCTGGGCAAACCATTTGTCGAGAACCCGTCGTCCGTCCACATAGAGACGTGCACCGTCATCCACATCCACCGTGAAGGTCGTACGCCCCTCGGGGAACCAGACCTTGCGCGTATAGCGGGCAGTAAACCAGTCGCTATTGACGCGCGAATCGGGCGAGCCGGTGCCCCAATCGTTGTTGATGCGATCTTCGTGGCGTTCAAAGACCACGGGATCATCAAAGCTGGGGTCGCCGGGCGCATTGTTGTAGTAGCGAGCGCGCCATGCGTCGTCGTCATCGCCATCGTCACTACCGTTATCACCACCGCCCCCGCCATCACCGCCACCGTCCAGACGCCGCCACGAAAGGCGAATCGTGGCGTCCTGGGCCGCGTCAAAGTACTCGAGGCGCAGCGGCACGCTGCCCCCCGGCAGCCAGATGTCGCTCTCGAAGGTACGCGCCGCCTGCTCGCGCCATTCGTCAATAATCAGCGCATTGTTCACCCACAGGCGCGCGCCGTCGTCCACGGTGACGGTAAAGCGGTAGTTGCCTGCAGGGAAGTCGAGGCTGCGCGTCCAGCGCACAGAGAAATTGTCGCTCTGGATACTGCCGGGCGCCGGCGATGACCAGCCCCACGCGAAGTTGATGTCGTTGTCATTGCGAACGAGCGCGGGGTCACCCGCGAGGTCGCGGTTGTTGAAGAAATCGCCACGCCACGCATTGATGGCGGGCGGCGGCTGGCCGCTGCTGACGCGCTCCCAGCGAAAGCGCGCCGTGGCCGTACCCGTGGCCTCGAAGTACTCAATGCGCACCTGGTGGTGTCCGGTGGAGAGTGCGCGATCGACGACAAAGGTGCGCTCACCCTGCTCGCGCCACTCGTTGAGGATCTGCTGGTCGTCAACCCAGATGCGCATGCCGTCGTCGCTGGTCGCGGTAAAGCGATAGACTCCTTCCTCCAGGTAAAGGTAGCGCGTCCACCGCACCGAGAAGAAGTCATTGTGGATCACACTATCGGGCGAGCCGTTGCCCCAGCCGAAGTCGATATTGCTCTCCGTGCGCGTCAGCTTGGGCGCGCCGGCCAGGTCCACATTGTTGAAGTAAACACCGATCCAGTAGGGGTCCGAAACGGCCACGCGCACCAGGCCATCCTGCGCCATTGCGGGCAAAGGTGGCAGCACCAGGCCGCCGAGCACCAGCACGAGCCCCAGCAGCTGCACACATGCGCGCCGCCATGGGGACGCTACCGGGATTTCAGATTTATGCATGTAGATTCACTCCTTCATAAGACAAGCCGAGCATGAACAAAGCAATTGATTGACCTGTGCGACCCATGAAGGTCGCATTCGTCCGCAGGACATGGCGGCAGTGCCGTTGTGGGGACGAGGACGACGTCTCCTACCGACATTACATGGCTGCCGTACCACAGGTACGCTGCATCTGTGTCCAGCGCCGCCTCGTCCGTGCGCGGCAAGCCCCCCTATCTATGACGACGTGTGGGGCCGAAGGTTCCCATACGGCTTTCGGTGCAAAACAACACGGTTGCCATGCAATTGACCTTCGCCTTCAATTCCAATTCTAGCAGATGGCACGCCCGCAATTCAGTCGGGCGTGCTTTGATTAACCGCCGCAAGGCGAGACGCGCTCAAGTGGATGTCTCGCTGGCTCTGCTGGCCCATTATGTCGGGGCACCATGCGTCGCCGCCAGGAAGACGCCAAAGGGCTGCCCTACAGCCGTGCGCAATACACCATGCATGCCGAAGACTTCATTGCTCGTAGTGATCAGCGCAGGGTTGACGCCGCAGGCATCTCCTGCGCCAGCGCGCGCTGCGGCGTTGTCACCAGCAGCACGGCTGCGCGGCCTAACGTGCGCGATGATCGCCCCGTTGTCTCTGCACCGGAACGCTTCACATTTACCCTTCTTGTCGATCGCTGCGATGCACCGGCCCACGCGTTATAGCCGACGCTACCCGCACACTACCTGCAGATGCCTGCAAGGTGGAACAAGCGCGCAACGAAAGGCATGAAGATGTCGCCTTCCTTAGACGCGGGCGCCGGCGGGCCAGCCGGCTGCCGCAGCACTCGATAGAGCGCCAGATGATTCGTGCGCATGCGATACTGCGCGCCCTGCATCTCGCCACCCACCGGTGTAATGGCATCTCGCAAACGGTACTGTGCGCTGGAGCGCTGGTCGCCGCCGCCGCTGGCAATGGCCCAGCAGCCCAGCGAGTACTGCGCGCTCGACTGTGCCATCACGGTGGCCGACGTCCACAGGAGCGCTATCACAACCAGCAACGCGACCAGCGCATTGACGGGCCAGCGCTGCATTCGTCTCTCTCTCAGCATCGTCGTTCCCCTTTCTGTGGAGATTTGCTGTGCACTCTTGTTACGGCAAATCAATCACCGAGAAAGAGAATTTGCAGAGCTTGCGGTTGCCGTCCCTGTCAAACATCGCGACAATCAGCCGATCGTTGGCGCTTGTCGTCGAGACAAAGACGGGGCGATCGCACCCATTCGAGTTGGTATAGATCGGCGTGACATTGGTCACGTACTCATTCAGGTTGTAGCGCTCGCCGATGTCGATATTGAAGGCGGGACCATTGTCAAAGTTGTTGATAATGCTGGAGGAGAACCTGACCCCGCTCTCCTTGCTGCCGTCGGCATTGACCACGCCATATGAACGGAACATGCTCGTGGTGGCCGAGGTCTCGGCACGCATGGCATAGGGCACGTAGCGCAGCGGCTGGCGCGGCGTCATCTCGGCATCGTTGCCCACGGCCACGCCAATCCACTGCTGCTGCATAAACAGGTTGGGTTCAAGCGGACCGATATCGGCGGAGAAGAAACCCTCTGCGACGACAACATTCAACTGCTGCTGATAGACCATTGTGCTGTTGTCCTGATAAAGCTTGAAGATCATGCTGTAGGTGCCGCTGGCCTGGGGCGCGCCGGTGGGCGTGAGCAAGACGCCCTGGTACTGAATGTTGCGCGCCGGCGCGTTCACCGCGCCGACGACATTGATACTTGCGTCGCTCATCTGGACAGCGGGCACAGGCGCGGCGGTCACATCCTGTGCGAGTGCGCGCGCCGCCAGGAAAGTCACCGACACAACGGCCGCGCCGATCAGCGCGTATGTGACGATTTGGACACCACGACGGAAGAGTTGCTCCATAAGGCCCCCATTCTTCTTGGTTGGTTCCTGATTTTCTGCCGGACAGGCCGGTGCAACGTGGGATGTTCGATTCAGCGACGCGTCGGAAACGGCAATCTGCGCGCGTTGGCGGCGGGCGTTGGCGCACGCACCTGCCCGCGATTGCACGCTACTTTACCATATTTCGCGGCCGCGGCAAGGCTATGTGGTTGACATGCGCATCGAGGGCGAATCGAGGCACTGTGGGCACAGGGCCACCAGAATCAAGGAGTGCAGGCAAACGCACAAACGCGAAACACGTGTGCGCCCGCAAAGCAAATAGCCCGCTCCGTCACGGAGTGAGCTACAGGCCGGGACTTGAGGAGTCCCAAAGAGGAAGATAGGTATTGCGTGTTGTACAAGGAGTAAAAGTGCGGTGCAGGACTCGCTCCCCAGTTCGTACCTGCACTGGCGTCAGGATAGCACTCTGCGGTTAAGAAAGCACCCGGTTTGTGTAAACATTGCGTTAATAGCACAACATGGTGCAGATGCGGCGCTATCGTAGCGGAAGGACCCTGGCCTTCTCTTGATGAGCACCACACCGAAGCAAAAAATGCGCCCGCCTACAGACTGCTCGGCGTGGGCGGCTGGCCCCATGTGTCCTGCACATGGGCATTGACCGCGCGCACGAGCGCCCCGCTCGCGACCAAACGCCGCACCGCTTCCATGTACCCATAAAGAACCGTATCCGCCTCGACAAAGGGGATCTCGCTGCGCAACAGTTCATAGGCAGGCGCGGTGCCCGTGCCCATGCGCGCCTGCGCTCCCAATTGCTTGCGGCGAAAGTCGATCCCTTGCGCTGCCGCCATCAACTCAATCGAGAGGATGTGCTCCACGTTGTCGTTGATCTGGCGCAGCTTGAGCCCCGCCGTCAAGCCCATGCTCACGTGGTCCTCCACATTGGCCGACGTGGGAATGGTGTCCACGCTGGCCGGATGGGCAAGCACCTTGTTCTCGGCCGCCAGCGCCGCGGCCGTGTACTGCGTAATCATGAAGCCGGAGTTGAGGCCACCGTGCTCTGTGAGGAAAGCGGGCAGGGTGTGCGCGTTGCTCGCCTCATCGGTCAGCCGCATGGTGCGCCGCTCGGAGATGTTGCCCAGTTCGGTCATTGCCATGGCCAGGTAGTCCATGGCAATCGCCAGCGGCTCGCCATGGAAGTTGCCGCCTGAAAGCACCGTGATCTCGCCCAGGCTCTCGTCGCCCGTCTCTTCAATGAAGAGCAGTGGGTTGTCGGTGACAGAGTTGAGTTCGATCTCCATGACCCAACGTGCGTAGGCAATTGCATCGCGTACCGCCCCATGCACCTGGGGGATGCAGCGCAGCGTGTAGGCATCCTGCACGTTTGTAGGGTCGGCGTGGCGGGTGAAGTCGCTGCCGGCCAGCAGCGCACGTAGATAGGCCGCGCAGTTGATTTGGCGCGGATAGGGGCGCAAGTTGTGGATGCGCGCATCGAAGGCAAGCGGCGTGCCGTGAAGCGCCTCCAGGCTGAGACAGCCCGCCACGTCGGCCACGCGGCTCAACATGCGTGCACGGTGGCTCTCGAGCGTCCCCAGCGCGGTCATCACTGAGGTGCCGTTTGTCAGCGCCAACCCCTCCTTGGCAGCCAGTGTGGCCGGCGCAAGGCCCACATGCGCGAGGGCATCGTTGCCCGCCAGCATTGAATTCTCGACGCGCGCTGCGCCCATGCCAATCAGCACTAGCGCCATGTGCGCAAGGGGCGCAAGGTCGCCGCTGGCCCCAAGCGACCCTTTCTCGGGAATCACAGGATAGACGCCGCGGTTGAGCAACTCGATGAGCAAATCGAGCGTGGCTGGACGAATGCCCGAGACGCCGCGGGCGAGCGTGTTGGCGCGAATCAGGATGATGGCGCGCGTGGTCGGCGCATCAAAGGGATTGCCAACGCCGACGGCGTGGCTCATGACGATGTTGCGCTGCAGTTGTTCCACCTGCTCGGCCGGGATGATGCGATCCTTGAATGCGCCAAAGCCTGTGGTAATGCCATAGGCGACCGTACCGCGCGCAATCAACTCCTGCACGGCAGCGGCCGCGCGCTGCACGCGCGGCCGGGCGCTTGCGGCCAGTGCGACCAGCGGCGCGGCGGCTGCGCCGTGTGCGACTGCCATCACCTGCTCAATCGTCAGGCTTTCGCCGTCAAGAAGTACTGGTTCCATATCCGCTTCCGTCTGTCCTGAATACACCACGCGAATTGTAGCGGAAGGCCTCCCGGCCTAACGTTCGCGACCACCGTGGTGCATGGCCCCCAAAACGAAGGCCGGGAGGCCTTCCGCTACGAAGTACGGCGGCGGGCACGGGCCTAAAGCACAACCCGCCCGCGCTTAATCACCATTGACACGAGGTTGACGCCCAGCCAGTAGGGAAGCAGGCGGTAATCAGCCAGGTCGAGCATGAGCAGGTCGGCGTCCTTGCCTACCTCGAGCGACCCAATGCGGTCGGCAAGCCCCAACGCAGCGGCCGCGTTGATTGTGCAGCCGTTGAGCGCCTGCGCGGGCGTCATGCGGTATTGGCGGCAGGCAAGCGCCATGACAAACGGAAGCGAGAAGCATGGCGCCGAGCCGGGGTTGAAGTCAGTCGCCAGCGCCACAGCCGCACCCGCCCCAATCCAGGCCTGCGCGTCGGCGTAATGCGACGCGCCCAAGTGGAAGTTGACTGCGGGCAGCAGCACGGCCACAGTGTCCGAGGCGGCCAGTAGCGCCATGTCTGCGGGCGGAGTCACGTCGAGATGGTCCGCCGAGATGGCGCCCACCTCCACCGCCAGCGCCGCGCCACCCAGCGAGTGGAATTGGTCCACATGCAGCTTGGGCATCATGCCATTGGCGCGCCCGGCGCGCAGCACGGCGGCCGTCTGCTCCAGATCGAACGCACCTGTCTCGCAAAAGGCGTCGCAGAAGAGAGGCGCGCCACGGCTGGCAAGCGGCGACGCGCTATACCAGGCGGCGGCGGCCGGGATCAACTCCTCAACAACCATCTGCACATAGCCGTTGGCGTCGCCTGCGTACTCGGGGGGCACAGCGTGCGCCGCCAGGAGCGTGGGCAGCACGGTGCATGCGTGGCGCTGCGCCAAGGACGCAATGATGGCCAGGTGAGCCATCTCGCTGTCGAACGATAGACCGTACCCCGTTTTGATTTCGACGGTGGTTGTGCCCAGGGCAAGCATGGCATCGAGGCGCGCGCGGGCGTCGGCCTGCAGGTGCAGCGCCGTAGCCGCACGGGTCGCGCGAACGGTGCTCAGGATGCCGCCGCCCGCCGCCAGAATGTCAAGATAGGGCACGCCGCGCAGTTTCATCTCCCACTCGGCGGCGCGCTCGCCCGCAAAGATGAGATGCGTGTGGCAATCGACAAACCCGGGGCAAAGGACGCGCCCGGACGCGTCAATCGCTTCGTGGGCTGGGTAGGCGGCACGCAGCTCGGCGCTGGGGCCAACGGCCACAATGACGCCATCAGTAATTGCCACCGCACCGTCGACAAGCGCGCCCACGTCGCCGAGCGCCGCGCCGCGGCGCGGGCTGGGGCCGCCGGCGCAGGTCACCACCTGCGCGGCGCTATGGATGAGAAGATCAGCACGTGGCATACGTGCAGTCTACCCCAATTTCAGCGGATTTGTACACGGCCGAGGGCGGAAACGGACGGAGCGATCAGATTGTCATGCCGACGCAACGCAGGGTGCTGTTCGTAGCGGAAGGCCTCCCGGCCTACATTGTGGTGTGCGCAAGGTGAAGGCCGGGAGGCCTTCCGCTACGAGGTGCGGCCGCGACCCTCTTCCTGTCTGACCCCACCCTTCGCCAATAGACTACGCTTTCCTGTCCTTCCTGTCGCCAACCACCGCCGCAAGGATCGCCTGAATGGCCTCGTCGCTCTCGGCGGGGTTGGGCTCGTCACCGGGTTCGCTTGCTGCGGTCTCGGGGCCGGGGACTATCGTCGAGGCGACGCTGTCCACTACATCGCCGCCGCCGCGTTGCGCAATATCCCACTGCGAGAAGGCCTGCAGGTCACCAGTCACCTTCTGCATCACGAAGGCCACGAGCGCAAGGTCATCCACCAAACCGAAGCCGGCCAATATGTCGGGCACAAAATCGAAGGGCATGACGAAATAGATGAGCGCAGCGCCGATAGCGGCCATGGTTGACCAGGGCACGGCGCGGTACTCGCGGCGCGCGTAGGCGCGCAGCATGCGCCCCATGAGCAGAATCGGCGCAAACGTGGCTGCCACAATGCCGCCCTTCTGTTCGGCAGCAGCAGCGCGTCGCGAGGCGTCATTCGCCAACTTCTGCATCTTGGCAGGGTCACGCAGCGTGCGCTGGGCGCTGCGGCTTACGCCGCGCAGGATTCCTGCAAGGGCCGTGACGCGCAGAATCTTCAGCATTGCCTTCTCTTCCTTTCGCGCAAAAAGGGCTGCGTGTTCCCGGCTTCAAATATCCTGCATGGGGATCTTGATATTGTGCGCCTGCGCAAACGCAATCGCCTCGGGGTAGCCGGCGTCGGCATGGCGCACCACGCCCATGCCTGGGTCGCTTGTCAGTACTCTCTCCAAACGCTTTGCAGCCGCCTGCGTTCCATCCGCCACAATCACCTGACCGGCGTGGATGCTGTAGCCGATGCCCACGCCGCCGCCGTGGTGGATGCTGACCCACGTGGCCCCGTTGACGGCGTTCACCATGGCGTTGAGCAGCGGCCAGTCGGCGATGGCGTCCGAGCCGTCGCGCATCGCCTCGGTTTCACGGTTGGGGCTGGCGACGGAGCCTGCATCCAGATGATCGCGGCCAATCACAATCGGCGCCTTCACCGCGCCCGACGCCACCAGTTCGTTGAGACGCAAGCCGGCTCGCGCCCGCTCGCCGTAACCCAGCCAGCAGATGCGCGCCGGCAGCCCCTGGAACGCAACCTGTTCCTGCGCCATGCGCAGCCAGCGGATCAGATGCTCGTTTTCGGGAAAGAGTTCCATGATCGCACGATCGGTCGTGTAGATATCCTCCGGGTCGCCCGAGAGCGCCACCCAGCGGAAGGGCCCCTTGCCTTCGCAGAAGAGGGGACGAATGTAGGCGGGCACGAATCCGGGGTAGTTGAAAGCCTCCTTCAACCCGTTGTCGAATGCACGCTGGCGCAGATTGTTGCCGTAATCAAAGACCACCACGCCCTGCGCTTGCCAATCGAGCATGGCCTGCACGTGCGCCGTCATCGAGTCCGTCGCGCGCTGCAGGTAGGCGGCGGGGTCGGCCACGCGCTGTGCGGCTGCCTCGGCCACGCTCATGCCTGCGGGGATGTAGCCGTACATGGGGTCGTGCGCCGAGGTCTGGTCGGTGACCACATCAGGGCGCACGCCGCGCGCCACCAGTTCGGGCAGCACCTGCGCAGCGTTGGCCACCAGTGCCACGGAGAGCGGTGTCGGCGCGGCGCGTGCTTCCTCCACCCAGGTCATCGCCTCCTCCAGGTCGGCTGTCACGCGATCGACCTGGCGCAGCGCCAGCCGTCGTTCGGCGCGCCACGGGTCCACCTCCACACAGAGGGCGACGCCCTCGTTCATCGTCACGGCCAGCGGCTGCGCGCCACCCATCTCGCCCAGCCCGGCGGTGAGGACGAACTTGCCCTTGAGGGTGCCCCACCCCTCCTGGCGAGCCAGCGCGCCCAGCGTTTCGTACGTTCCCTGCAAAATGCCCTGTGTGCCAATGTAAATCCACGAACCGGCGGTCATCTGCCCGTACATGATGAGGCCGGCCTTCTCCCACTTGTCGAAATTCTCCTGCGTGGCCCAGTGCGGGACGATGTTGGAGTTGGCGAGCAGCACGCGTGGCGCATCCTC
>CAYJNV010000162.1:0-5266 GCA_964370975.1 uncultured Caldilineaceae bacterium
GTCGATTACCTCCATGGCCACACTGGGCGTTGAGTTATTGCTGGATGAGTTGGCGGGCAGGCAGCGCGACAGCAACCGCATTGTGATTGAACCAACGCTGGTGGCGCGCGCATCAACCGCGCCGCCGCGCGCACTGTAGAAGCTCGATCGCAGCGCCGGCGCGCGCCCCGCAGCGCCGCGAAAGTGGCCACTCCATATCCGCCGACCGCGCGCCGGCGCATGTGGGCGCCATCCGCAGTTGCAGCGCATACGTTGCCGGCCGATCGCTCGTCTCTCATGCGCAGCATTTCACTCGGCCATGCTGTGAGATAAGGAAGACCCGTGACCAAGCTCCTCTCCATGCAGGGCATCACCAAGTCATTCTACGGGGTCAGCGTCCTCAAAGGCGTTGACTTTGAGCTGGAGCACGGCGAGGTGCATGTACTGCTTGGCGAGAATGGCGCGGGCAAGTCCACGCTCATGAAGATTCTCTCGGGCGCATATACGCTGGATGAGGGCGCGGTTTTCATGGATGGCGCACCCATTCACATGGCGGGTTACACGCCCAAGCACGCCGAGGACTTGGGCATCGTCACCGTCTACCAGAATTTCCACCTCATTCCTCACCTGAGCGTGGCCGAGAACCTGTCGCTCAGCCTCTTTACGCATGGGCGCGGCCTCATCCGCTGGAAAGAAGTCTACGCGCACGCGCAGGCAGTGCTCGACAGGATCGACTTCCCCATGGACCTGCGCGCGCGCGTCAAGGACCTGCCTGTCTCGCAGAAGCAGATGCTAGAGATTGCCGTCGCCGTCTCCAAGAATGCGCGTATCCTGATCATGGACGAGCCAACCGCCGCGCTCAGCCGCAAGGAGACGGAGCTGCTCTTCAAAACGCTGGCCGAACTCAAGGCAACGGGCGTGGGCATCATCTATATCTCGCACAAGCTTGAGGAAGTAAAGGTGGTGGGCGACCGAATTACGGTGCTGCGCGACGGCGTGGCCGTGGCAACCGTGCCCGCACGCGAGGCCGAACTCAAAGATGTCATCGGCTTGATGATTGGCAAGGAGCTTGCACTGCCGCGCGCCGCCGACAATGCGCTGCTGGGTGCAGAGATGCTGCGTATTGAGGGGCTCGAGAGCAAGCAATTTGCGGCCCCAATTGACATGCAGGTGCGTGCAGGCGAGATTCTGGGCATCACCGGCGTGGTGGGCGCCGGCAAGACAGAACTGGCGCGCGCCATCTTTGGCGCAGACCGCAGCGAGAAGGGGCAGATTGTCTTCCACGGCAAGCGCGCACGCATGAGCGCACCGCGCGAGGCTATCCAGTTGGGCATCGGCTACCTGCCCGAGGATCGCGACGCCCACGGCCTCTGCCTCAATCTGCCCGTCAAGGACAATGTGTCGCTCGTCTATCTCGCCAAGCTGCGCTCGCTCTTCTTCAGCACGGCCACGGAAAAGCGCCTCGCGGGCGACCTGGTGAAATCCATCGGCGTACGCACCGCCGGGCTGGGCCAGCAGGTCAAATACCTGAGCGGTGGCAACAAGCAGAAGGTTGTCTTTGGCAAATGGCTCACGGCGCGCTGCAACCTGCTGATCCTCGATGAGCCGACCATCGGCATTGACGTTGGCGCACGCGGCGAAATCTATCAGCTCATTCGCAGCTTTGTCAGCGAGCCGGACCATGCGGTTATTTTCGTGTCCAGCGATATGACGGAGGTGCATGACGTCTGCGACCGCATCCTGGTCATGTCGGGCGGGCGCATGGTGGCCGAACTGAACCCGCAGCAAACCTCCAAGCAGGAAATCATGCAATACGCGCTCTCGGCCGTGGCCGCCTGATTGTGGCACGCCGCGCGCAGAGACGCCACCCGGCGGGAGAATGGCACCTATGGACCAGTTAGGGATGAGCAATCGACAACCTGCACCTGCACCGCCCCCTGGCGAACCGTCGGGCGCTGCGGCTGCGGCGCAGCCCGCCGGCCGCACGGGCGTGCGCGCGCTGCTTGGCAACCAGGGCATTACTATGCTCCTGATTTTGATCTTGATGTGGGTGGTGCTCGCCTTCCTGTCGCCCTATTTTTTTACCGTTGACAATATCTTCGAGATTACGCTGCAGACTGCGGTCATAGCGTTGATTGCCGCCGGCTCGACACTGGTCATCATTTCAGGTGGCATTGACCTGTCGGTGGGCTCGGTCTTTGCGGCGTCGGCGGTGGTGGGCGGCATCGTTTTCACGAGTACGGGCAACCTCTTCCTGGCATTGGGCACGACGCTGGGCATGGGTGCACTGCTGGGCCTTACGAACGGCCTGCTCATCACGCGCGTAGGCGTGCCCCCCTTTATCGCCACGCTGGGCATGATGGGCATTGCCCGCGGTCTGGCGCTGATCATCTCCAAGGGCATCCCCATCTACGGGCTGGATGAACGCTTCCGCTTCATTGGCCAGGGCAAGGTCTTTGACGTCATCCCCGTGCCTACGCTGATTGTGATCGTTGTCTACGCCATCTTCTATGTGGTGATGAACTATACGCGTTTCGGGCGCTTTGTCTATTCAATCGGCAGCAACAGCGAGGCGGCGCGCCTCTCGGGCATTAACGTATCGCTGGTGATTGTGGGCATCTACACCATCGCAGGGTTGATGAGCGGACTTGCGTCGATTGTGGAGGCGGGGCGGCTTGCCACCGTGCAGCCGGCAGGAGGCAATGGCTACGAGCTGCTTGCGATCGGCGCGGTGCTCATTGGCGGCGCCTCCACCTTCGGCGGTGAGGGCAGCATCCTGGCCACGTTGATCGGCGCGCTGCTGGTGACCACGATCCGCAACGGCCTCAACATTCTGGGCGTCAACGCCTTCTGGCAGTATGTCGTCAACGGCATTGTGATCATCGCCGCCGTCGCTATTGATCAATATCGGCGGCGACGTTGAGAACGGGCAGGCGCGACCTGTTTGCGTCTGCCCGCGGTAGCACTTCGATGAAGTTCGTCAAAGTTCCAACAGTTTCCGCAGGACTCCACAGGAGGAAGACATGTTGAAGAAGCTGACACCGATCTTTGCGCTGTTTCTGATTCTGGGGCTGCTGGCCGGCTGCGCCGTGCCCGCAGCCGCACCGGCTGCCGCTCCCGCTGCAGAAGAAGCCGCTGCACCTGCGGCTGACGCTGCAGCCGCTCCTGCCGACAAGGGTGAGATCGTCTTCATTCCCAAGTCCACCTCGGCCACCTTCTACCTCTTCCTCGTGAAGGGCGCGCAGGACAAGGCCAAGGAACTGGGCTACACCGTTGACTATCAGGGCCCCGCCACCGAGGCCGACATCGCCTCGCAGGTGGACCTGGTGCGCAACATCACGAAGAAGATGCCGGCCGGCATCCTGCTCGCCGCGCTCGACTCCGAAGCGCTGATTCCGCCGATCGAAGAGGCGATGGCAGCGGGCGTGCCCGTGGCCATGGCCGACTCGGGCGTGAATGGTGATGCGCCGATTGCCAGCATCATCACCGACCAGTACAAGGGTGGCTTCATGGCAGGCGAAGAAATGGCGCGCCTGCTGGAAGGCAAGGGCAAGGTTGCCAACCTCGGCATCCAGGCCGGCTCCGTCAGCGCGGGCCGCAGCGTCGGCTTTGCGGACGCGATTGCCCAGTACCCCGACATGGAAGTGCTTGAGACGCAGTGGACCGACGCCGACGCGGCCAAGTCGCTCAACATCGCGACCGACCTCATCACCGGCAACCCGGACATTGCAGGCTTCTTCTCGGCTGCAGCGCCCATCGCCTCGGGCATTGCCCAGGCCGCAATTGCCAAGGGCATGGAGAAGACACTGAAGATCATCACCTTCGACCCCAGCCCCGAGATTCTGCCTCTCTTCGATGACGGCACCATTCAGGCCATCATCGCCCAGGACCCCTACCAAATGGGTTACCAGGGCGTGCAGGCGATTGATGACTTCATCAACGGCAAGACGATTGACCCCAAGAGCATCGAGTTGGCCCCTGTTCTGATTACCCCCGAGAATGTTGACTCGGCCGAGGTGCAGGCGCTGCTCCAGACACCCGACAAGTTCGAGAAGTAGTCTCCATGTGTGCGGCAAGGCCCGGGCCACTGCGCCCGGGCCTTGCCGTTTCCGGCTCGCAACTGCTTTGCTACCCTCGAGCCAGTCTCCAGGCGTATGAACAAAGGAGTCCGCTTGTGCAACAACTCAGGATTGGCCTCATTGGCACTGGATTCATGGGGCGCACCCATTCAAACGCCTACCGTCAGGTAAATACCTTCTTTCCCCATGCAATTGAACCGGTGTGCCGGGTGGTGTGCGGGCGCAACGAGACGACGCTGCGCGCCTTCGCTTCGCGCTGGGGCTGGCAGGAGAGCACGACCGATTGGCGCACCCTGATCGACCGGGCCGACGTCGATGTAATCGACATTTGCACGCCCAATGACGTACACGCCGACATTGCCATCGCCGCGCTCGATGCGGGCAAGATGGTTATCTGCGAGAAGCCGCTGGCCATGAACGCCGAACAGGCGCGACGCATGGTTGACGCCGCCGCACGCAGCGGTCGCCCCACCATGGTCTCGTTCAACTACCGGCGCGTACCCGCCGTAGCTCTGGCCAAGCAACTTGTGGATGAAGGGCGTCTGGGGCGCATTTTCCACTATCGCGCCCTCTACCTGCAGGACTGGACCATCAACCCCAACCTGCCGCAGGGGGGCAACACGCTGTGGCGGCTCGACGCCGACGCAGCGGGCAGCGGCGTGACCGGCGATCTTCTCGCCCACGCGATCGACCTGGCATTGTGGATGGCCGGGCCCATCCGTGAGGTCACGGCAATGACCGAGACATTCATCCCTGAGCGCCGCTTGCAGGATGACCCAGGCACGGTGAAGCCGGTGCGCATTGACGACGCCTGCGCCTTTCTGGCGCGTTTTGAGAATGGCGCACTGGGCACCTTTGAATCAACTCGCTATGCCTGCGGTCGCAAGAATCACAACACCTTCGAGATCAACGGCGAGAAGGCGAGCATTGCCTTTGACCTGGAGAACGCGCACCAGCTTCAGTTCTACCAGCACAGCGACGATGCGCTCGTGCGCGGCTTTCGCACCATCGGCGTGTGGGATGGCGACCACCCATACATGAAAAACTGGTGGGTGCCCGGCTGCGCGATTGGCTACGAGCACACCTTCATCCACCAGGTTGCCGACTTTCTCGACGGGCTGGAGCAAGGCGACAAGCGCGTGCCCGACTTTGCCGACGGCTTGGCGACGCAACTTGTGTGTGACGCCGTGCTCGAGTCGGCGCGCACG
>CAYJNV010000162.1:5276-9725 GCA_964370975.1 uncultured Caldilineaceae bacterium
GCGGTCAGGCGTGGCGCGACTCGACTGCCGCGGCGCGCCTGGGCGGCCTGCAGACTTTCGTGTGCCGAGCGTTCTGGGCAACCCGCATCTGTCTCTGCGAAGACAGACACCGCCACCGCTAATCAAGCTTCCGAGTAAGTCTGCGCAACCTCGGAAGGGAGCATCAAGAGAGTCTGGTTCATCTGCACCCAGCCGACATGTAGGCGGAGATAACGGGGAAAAGAATGAACGTGCTCACGGCCGTTGGCATTTCTGCTGTTTCAATACTTGCGATCCTGGCTTTCCTTGCCTCCCTGTCACCCAAAGTCAGTGTGTCAGGGGTCCCCAGCGGCTACACTGAAAAGCAATTTGACACCGGCGAAGTGGTCTTGAACTATGTCGAAGGGCCTGACAATGGGGTGCCGCTCCTGCTGATTCCGGGGCAGATGGAATCGTGGCAGGGCTACAAACTCGTCATGCCGGCACTGGCAGCGAGATTCCACGTCTTCTGCGCTGATTTGCGCGGACACGGCAAGTCTAGCCGTACGCCAGGGAATTACTCTTACAACATCTGCGGCAATGATTTGAAGTGTTTCCTTGAGCAGGTGGTCAGGAAACCTGCGATTGTCTCCGGCTTGTCGTCCGGGGGTGTCCTCGCCGTGTGGTTGGGCGCCTACGCGCCCGAGTCAGTTTCCGCGGTCATCTCCGAAGACCCACCCATGTTCTCGTCAATATGGCCGCGGATTGCGGAAGAAAAGTTCATGACGTACCTGTTTCAGAATCCTGTAGATGCTCTGGGCGGTCCCGGCGGGCGTAATCTGGAAGCGCTCTTCACTGGGATGGGTATCCCCAAGGAGGGCAAAGAGGAACTGCTTTACATTCCGGCTCCTATTGCCAAAGGAATCGTAAGGCTGTTCAAATTCAATCGCTGGCTTCGGCCCAACCGCGCGTATGACACGCCCTTCTTGCCATTCAGCCTGAGAGCGGGCTTCAAATTCTATCTGGAATATGACGTGGATTTCTCTGCGGCAACGATTGACGGGCGGCTGAGTGAAGGGTTTGACCCGGATGACGCCCTCACGAAAGTCACGTGCCCGATGTTGTTACTCCACGCGCGATCATCGCGCCATGCAACGTGGGGACTACTCGGGGCTATGGATGACGCAGACGTACAGAGGATCAGGTCTTTGGTTGAGAATTTGCAGGATGCCAGGATAGAATCGGGTCACGAGATTCACATGGCGAAGCCCAAGTTGTATCTTGAGCAGGTCAATCGCTTCGTAGATGGGCTTCAAATTGGCGCAGGCTGAACGTTGCGCGCGCCTGCGCCAAGATGAAGCCGGCCAGGCGTCTACACCACCCTGCCACCCTTGCGCCAGACATGCGGTGCGATGGCAGGGCATAGCAGGCGCGCGATCCACGTCATGTTGAGAGCGCCGGCCCATCGGCCGGCGATCTTTCGGAGTTACGTGCGCCCGCGACGCCGTCAGCGGGTGGAATAAGCCAACAGCTCTTGTGCTGCCGCGGCGCGCATCGTCTCGGCCGCAGCCAGGCGCGCTTGGGCAGCTTGCTGCCAGCCTGCGTCGGCATGCAAGGTGAGTGCGAGGTCATCCAGCACTGCGGCGGTGGCGGCCGGCGCAACGCCACCCAGCCCGGCGCGCACCTTAATGAAATGTTGCGCGTCCAGGGCGAGTGCGAATTGCTCTTCACTGAACGCAATCGAGCGGCCTATTGCTGCTTGCGCCGCGGACTGCAGCCGCGCCAGCGTCAACGCCGTGCTGGGGATGCCGCCGGCCACAGCCTGGCGCACCATCGTGGCCACCACCTTGTGCGCCGAACGGAAGGGCAGCCCGGCCTCGCGCACCAGGGCATCCGCCAGTTCGGTGGCCGTGGTGAAGCCCAGCGCTGCCTGCGCGCGCAGGTGCTCCTTGTTGAGCGTGAGCGTGGCGAAGACTGATGCGTAGAGAGTGACGCACTCGCGCGCCGTCGCAAGGGCGGCAACGAGGGGTGGCATGATCTCGTCTTCAATGTCCTGCGTATCGCCGTAGGGGATGCTGTGACACTGCAGGATGACCGATTGCGCATAGCCAAGCGTGCGGCTTAGGCGCGCGCGCAGGTGCTCCAATACCACGGGGTTGCGCTTCTGCGGCATGATCGACGAAATCTGAATGAAGGAGTCGTCAATGCGGATGGCGTTGGTCTCCTGCGTGGCGCGCACGAGCAAGTCATGCGTCACACGGCTTAGTTGCACAGCGAGCGACTGGATGGCCGCCGCTGTATCGGTCAAGTGGTCGCCCGCGCCAATGCAATGCTGCGTACTGGCAATCACGCTGTCAAAGCCGAGCAGCGCGGCGACGCGCGCCCGATCAATTGGGAAGCCCGTGCCCGTCAGGGCCGCCGCACCCAGAGGCGATTCGTTCATGTTGGCGTAGGCGGCCTGAAGACGCGCCTGGTCCTTTTGCATGGCCGTCAGTACGCCCGCAAGGTAATGTGCAAAGGTGATGGGCTGCGCCGGCTGCGTGTGCGTGTAGCCGGGCATGATCGTGTCAACGTGCCCGTGCGCCAATGCCAGGACGGTGCGTCGCAACGCCAGCAGGTCGGCGTCGAGGTCGAGAAGCATGTGGCGGAAGGCCATGCGCGCGAGCGCGTGCCCCAGGTCGTTGCGGCTGCGCGCCAGTTGCAGGTTGCCGCCGAAGTCCGCCCCCGCCAGTTCGATGATGCGCCCCTCGACGCGGAAGAAGAGATCCTCTATGCCGGGGAGATAGCCCAGTGCACCGACACCCTCGCTGCGGATCTGCGCCACGGCGCGCAGGATGGCTGCGGCGTTCAGGGCCGAGATGACACCCGTTTCGGCGAGCATGAGCGCGTGCGCCTCGTGCGAGGCAAGCATGGGCCCGAAAAGGTAGCGCTCGGAATCCTCGTAGGAGGGGAGCAGGACAGTGCGGCTGTATTCGGCGTGCGGGAATGAAGTCATGGAGTTTTCCAACTAGGGCTCAAGGGTTCAGGAGTTCAGGAGTTTAAGGTTCAAGAGTTCAGGAGTTTAAGGTTCAAGAGTTCAAGGTTCAAGAGTTCAAGGTTCAAGAGTTCAAGGTTCAAGAGTCTTAAGGCGCGGACTGTGCATCGGGCACGAAGTTTGAACCCTTGAACCTTGAACTCTTGAACTTCTCAGCTTTTCATCCCCGTCAGCGCGATGCCCTTGATGATCTGTCGCTGGAAGATGATGAAGACAATCAGTAGCGGGACGGTGGCGAGGCTGGCTGCCGTCATGATCTTTTCCCACTCCACGGTCGATTCGCCCCGGAAGAAGCTAAGCCCCACGGGCAGCGTGTAGAACTGGCGCTGGCTGGCAACAATCAGCGGCCACAAGTACGCATTCCAGTTGCCGATGAAATTGAAGATGCAGAGCGCCGCGACGGCCGACTTGACGAGTGGCATGGCAATCCGCCACCAAATGCCCAACTCGCTCACGCCATCAATGCGCGCCGCGTCGAGCAGCTCGTCGGGCACGCTGTCGAAGAACTGGCGCATGAGGAAGATGCCCGTGGCTGTAATCACGCCGGGGAAGGCGATGCCCCAATACTGCCAGTAACCCACATTCCAGCCCAGGTCTACGCTCATCTGGAACCAGGGGATGATGAGCATTTCGGTGGGCACCATGAGAGTGGCGAGGATGCCCAGAAAGATCAGGTTCTTGCCGGGGAAACTGAACTTGTTGAGCGTATAGCCGGCGAGCGAGTCAAAGATGGCGACGCTGACCGTCGAAAGCGCGGCGACCAGAATGCTGTTGAAATACCAGCGCGGGAAACTGCTGGTGGTGAGGACGCGCACATAGTTGTCGAGCGTGGGATTCTTGGGCAGAAAGGCGAATTGCAGCAATTCGGGTGCGGGCTTGAGGCTCGTGAGCACCATCCAGGCGAAGGGGACAATCATCACCACCGCGCCAATGGAGAGCAGGATGTATGCAAGCAGCATGCTCCACGAGAATGGTGTTGAGCGAGGCTCCGGCTGCGAAACGACCCGTTCGGCAATTTCGAGGCTGCGGGCGGCGTCGGCGTCTAGCACTGTTGCCATGACGAGAGTCTCCTAATATTCCACGCGACGGGTCAGCAACCGCAACTGCACAACCGTAATCGCAAGGATGATCAGAAAGAGCAGCACGGTAAGCGCGGCAGCGTAGCCCATGTTGAACTTGGCAAAGCCCTCCTTGTAGACCTCCAGCACAACCGTGGTCGTACTGTTGAGAGGGCCGCCTGTGCCGCGCGGGCTCATGTTCTGCACAAGCACAAAGAGGCGCAGGAACGAAATGGTCGAGAGCACCGAAAGGTAGACGATAATCGGATTCAGCAGCGGCAGCGTAATGCGCCAGAAGATTTGCCAGCCATTGGCGCCGTCGATGCGCGCCGCTTCGTAGTAGATTTCGGGAATCTGCTGCAACCCCGCCAGGAAGATGATGATGGAGAAGCCCAGTCC
>CAYJNV010000163.1:0-9718 GCA_964370975.1 uncultured Caldilineaceae bacterium
GAGTACAACCTTGCCGTAAACAACGGCCAAAACGCGCTCCATGGCGGCATCAAGGGCTTTGACAAAGTTGTCTGGGCGGCTGAGGAGCGCTTTGTGGATGAAGGCGAGTCGCTTTCGCTTTCCTATATGAGCGCCGATATGGAGGAGGGCTTTCCCGGTACGCTCGACGTTGAGGTGGTATACACACTCTCAGACGGCAACGCGTTAAGCATAGAGTACACCGCGACCACAACGAAGCCTACAGTCGTAAACCTGACGAACCACACCTACTTCAACCTGGCGGGTGAGGGGATGGGCGCCATTTACGACCACGTCCTCATGATCAACGCAAACCACTTCACGCCCGTAGACGCCGGCCTGATTCCTACGGGCGAACTGGCGGACGTGACGGCCAGCCCCTTCGATTTCCGCATGCCCAAGCCCATTGGCCAGGACATTCGCGCCGATGATGAACAGCTTGCCTTTGGCCGCGGCTATGATCATAACTGGGTGCTGGAGCGCGAGATACCCAGCGATATCAAGGCCTTGCTTGATGCTGCCGCCGATGATGCTGACGATGACGATTTCGCACTTGTTCTGGCGGCCGGTGTAATCGAAATGGAGACTGGGCGCGTTCTCAATGTGCTGACAACTGAGCCTGCCATTCAGTTCTATGCGGGCAATATGCTCAACGGCACACTCCGTGGAACCAGCGGCAATGCCTACCGTCAGAGCGACGGCTTCTGCCTGGAGACCCAGCACTATCCCGATTCGCCCAATCACCCCGATTTCCCCTCGACAACGCTGAGGCCCGGTGAGGTCTACGAATCGGCGACGGTCTTCCTCTTCCTCTCGGATGACCAATTGGATCTTGACGATGACGACGACGATGAAGACGACGAGGAGTAGGCGCTAGCCGTCGCGCGCCGACGAGCAATACAGACAAGCCCCCGGCCACATGGCCAGGGGCTTGTTTGTATCAGAGCACGCAATTGTTCCGCAGACTAGGCAGGCTTGTTTGCAAGCAGTTCCTCAATGCGGGACTGCATTTCGGCGTCGAGTCTCACGTCGGCGGCCTTCACGTTGTCAAGCACCTGCTCGGGGCGGCTCGCGCCAGTGATGACACTTGTCACCTCAGGCCGGCGCAGGATCCATGCCAGGGCCAACTGGCTCATGCTCAGCCCCATGTCCTTGGCAATCGCTTCCAGCGCGCGCAGCTTGACGAGGTTCTCGTCGCTCAGTTCACCCTTGACCCACTCCTCCAACTGGCCGCCGCTGGCCCCGCGGCTGCCTTCGGGCACGCCCTTGTTGTACTTGCCAGTGAGCACGCCTTGCGCCAGCGGGCTCCAGACCACGATACCGATGCCGTGCTTGGCGGCGACGGGCAGCACCTCCGGCTCGATATGGCGGTCGAGCATGTTGTAACGGGGCTGCTCCACCTTGGGCAGATAGGCGTTGTAGCGGCGCGCCTGGCCCACGGCGTCCTCCAGGTGGGCGGCGCTCCACACGCTGGTGCCCCAGTACATCACCTTGCCCTGCTGCACCAGGTCGCTCATGGCGCGCACCGTCTCCTCCAGCGCCGTGTCTGTGTCATAACGGTGGCAGAAGTAGATGTCGAGGTAATCGGTGCCCAGGCGCTTGAGCGACTTCTCGGCCGATTCCATGATGTGCTTGCGGCTCAGCCCGCGATCGTTCACATCATCACTCATCGGCCAGTAGACCTTGCTGCTGATCACCAGGTCGCTACGCTTGAAGTCCTGCATCCACTTGCCCACAACGTCCTCGGCCTTGCCGGTGGCGTAGACGTCGGCGACATCGATAAAGTTGATGCCGTTTTCCACGGCTGCGGTCAGGCACTTCTCGGCGGTGTCATCACCCACGCTGCCGCCGTAGGTGGTCCATGCGCCCAGGCTCACGCTGCTCAACTTCATGCCCGTATCGCCCATGCGTCGGTATTCCATAGGAATTCGCTCCTTGATTGTGGCGCGCGTCGTGCGCGTATTGGATTTGGTTGCGCCGTTATTGATGGACAGACAACGCCATTATACGCAATTCCAACCATTTGCGTTGGTTGGCACGTTCCATTTGGCAAACAAAGAGAGGCGGGGGGGGGCCGCGCCGGGCGGGCCGGCCCGGGGTTGTTGGGTTGGTTTGCACCTTAACTTTTCCAAAAAAACGCGGGCCCCGCCCCCCCCCCCGGGGCCCCCCCGCCTCTCTTTCATAGGTGATAGTGCAGGTCTGCGCCTAGCGAACGAGCAGGGGCAACAACACGCGCTGATCCATGGCAAGGGGCTCAATGCGTGTGGCTGTCGTTGCACCGCTGGCATCGACATAGCTGTTCACTAGCACTGTGCTGCCTACGGCCAGCGGCTCGCTGCCGCTCACAACTTGCGTCGCGGGCGTCACGGTGTAATCCACGCCGCCTATGCGCCATGTGTCAGCGGCCACGCTGGCGGCCATGGCCGCGTCATCGGGAATCATGGTCTCGATGGGGCCCACGGCGTCGTCATCGCCGGCGCCGGGCGGCACTTCGACCTCGAGCTTGACCAGGATGCGCTGATCACCTGCGATCCTGTACGTGGCTTCCACGTAGGCGGTGCTTGTGAGCAGCCCTTCCGACTCGTCAAAGCGGGTGGCGTCGGTGGCCACAAATGCTTCGCCGCCAATCGTCCACGTGCCAATGAAGCCGGTAGGTTTCGCGCTGACGTAGCCGACGAACTTGAAGACACCGGCATTGCCCCCGCCGTGATAGCCTGTGCGCTTGATTTCGGTGGCAATGCGCCCGCCTGCTGCGTCGGTGTAATACTCAACCTTGACATTGGATCCCACGGTGAAGGGCGCCGTGTACTTGATTTCGGTCTCAGCCGTGACCGTGTAGTTGAGCCCGGCGATGACCCATGTGCCAATCAGCCCATCCGGCAAAGCTTCAATGGGACCAAAGGCGCGACCGTCATGGCCGTTGTGCTTGCCATGCCCGTCGTCATCGTCGTCCCCCATCTCGAACTTCGACTCGATGCTGGTGGCAATCTTCTGCCCATCAACATCCTTGAACTCGACCTTGACGAAGGTGCCGACTGCGAAGGGGGCATCCTCCTGCTCGAGTTCGGTATCGGCGGTGACGCTGATCGTTTCGGAGCCCACTACCCATGTGCCCAGGTAATCCGGGCCCGCGGGCAGGCTGATGATTTGGCCGAAGATCTTGCCGTCGAAGTCGTCATCGCCGTCGTCATCGCCGTCGTCATCACCATCGCCGCTGCAGTGGTAAGCCGATTCGGTTTCGATCTTCAGCGCAAGCGTCGGTGTGGCGTCGAGGGTCACAACCTTCACGCACACGCCAACGGCAAAGCCGCCGTGCTCGGTCTCGAATTTGGTCGTGGCATCTGCGCTGTAAGTCACACCGCTGATGACCCAGGTGCCGGTCAGGCCGGTCGCAGGCATGATCTCGACCAGGCCATAGCGCTTGGTGACATCGCCTTCCTCGTCGTCGCCGTCGCCGTCGTCCGCAGGGATCGTGCCTTGCAGGGGGGCGGACTGCACCGGGCTGACCGCACCACCTTGTGCTTGCGCCGAGAGCGTTCGCCACCCCACCGCAAGCATCAAAGTGAATACAAGAATTGCGCCGCCAAGCAGTCTGAGTTTTCGTCCGTTCATCGTCTATCTCCTCGATCTGTTGTCACTGTGGGACCCATCGTTATCCGGCCGGGCCGCATGCACGTCGCGCCCAGACGCCGTCCGCCGCGCAGAAACCAGCACCGGCTGGGTGCAGATCCCATTACAGCGGGCACTCTATTTGTAGCAGGCAAACGCGTTTCGTGGCGGCCGCGCACAGTGCAGTATTCATGCGCACGGTTGCCGCCGAATGTGCGTGCAGCATATGCAGGTTGTCCGCACAACGTTCAAAGTCCAATCAGCCGGCGCGCCCGGTCGGCGCGATGACCTGCGGAGCGCCTGTCGAAGTCACTTGAAGTGTGCGCCGGGTCCCCGTCCTGGCGAATTCCTGCCTCATAAAGACCGACCGAGCGCCACGCGCTCGGTCGGTTGTTAGTAACGATTGCGGTCCAGCCGCGTTGGCGCTCGGGCGCTCGGCTAGAAGTCGATGGCGCGTCCTTCGTAGACATAGTGGAAAAGCTTTTCAAGTTCATCGCGTTCAGGGATGCGCGGCGCGGTGAAGAATTGCGTGTCCTGCTCGGCGTGGTCGCACAGTTGCTCGAGAGCATCCTCGAAGTCGGCCGGGGCAATGCCGAAGTCGGCCATCCGCTGCGGCTGCTCGACAGTGCGCTCGAGGTCGCGAATCCGCTGCACCAGCAGCCGCCCGGTGCTCTCCTCGTTGCGATCAGTGGTCAGCCCCACAAAGCGCGCAATGTCGCCATAGCGCCCACTCCCTGTATTGATGCTGAACTCGCTCACATAGGGTAGAAAGAGCGAAACGCTGCGGCCGTGCGGCTTCTTGAAGAGCGCGCCGAAGGAGTGACCCATAGCGTGCGCCAACCCCAGGTTGGCGTTGCCGAAGCCCAGCCCGGCAATCGTGGCCGCCACACCCATCTTCTCGCGCGCTTGTACATCGTTCGCGCCGTCGCAATAGGCACGCTCCAGAAATCCGAAAACCAATTCGGCTGCCTTGAGACAGAGGCCATCGCTGAAGTCGTTGGCCCACGTGCAAACGTAGCCCTCTATCGCATGCGTGAGCGCATCCAGCCCCGTGTCGGCGGTAATGCGCGGCGGCAGCTTCAGCGTAAGCGAGGGATCCACAATCGCGATAGTGGGCACGATTTCGCGGCTGCCCGTGCTGAACTTGCGCTTCTCCTCCACGTCAGTCAACACCACCGCCCAGGTCGACTCGCTGCCGGTGCCGCTGGTGGTGGGAATGGCGATCATGCGCGCCTTGCTGAAATTGAGGTTTGTCATGGGGTTGATGTCGGTGGCGTCCATGTCTGGCCGCTCGTACATCGCCCATATCGCCTTGGCGGCGTCCATGGGGCTGCCTCCCCCCAGGCCAATCACCCAGTCGGGCGCAAATGCCAGCGCCCGCTGCGCGCCCAATCGCACCGTCTGCAGCGAGGGCTCGGGTTCGACTTCGGCAAAGGTCTCGGTGGCAAAACCAGCCTCGTGCAGCAGTGCTTCAATACGCCCAGCCACGCCCAACTGTGCGAGCGTGGGGTCGGTGACAATGAATGCGCGACTGCCTTCGATTTGTTGCAGATGGCTCAGCGCGTCCTCGCCAAAGACCACCTCGGGTGATTTGAAGTACCACATGGGAGATTCTCTCCAGGTCTTGACTCGCGCAAGGCAGGTTCAAGAGTTCAAGAGTTCAAGGCTCCCGCGTTGCGACGGGCCTTGCGCCCAGCCAACTGTTGAACCTTGAACTCTTGAACCTTGAATTTGTTTTAGTACTCGGTGGGCACCCTGGTTGCGCAGCGCACCAGCTCCTGCGCCGCCTTCACATTCTTCATGATCTTGACCAGGTTGCCTTCAAGCTTGAGTTGGCGGGTCACCATACCCTGCACTGGGTCGAGCTTGCCGGCGAGCACGCTCTGCCACTTGGCCATGGGCGCCAGAATCTTGAACTCGGGGCTGAGCTCGCTCACTTCTTCGACGAAGCGTGCGCTGCGACACTTGCCATGCCACAGGTCGAGATAGATACCGGGCTTCTCGTCAATCACGAGCAGAATGTCGCCTTCCCATTGCTTGGCGGCACTGGCGTAGGCATCGCTGCCGTTGATCTCCTGCTCAAACGCGACGGTCCATTCTTCGCTGGGAAATTTGTAGACCATGAGTAGACTCCTGTAGGTGCGCGGGTCGCGCACGGGATACGCGTGGCGCGCTGGGTGTGGTGCGCCCACAAACGCGGGCGTGAGATAATTGGCTTTGGTACGGCTTGCACAAGTTTGCATCGGGTAGGTGCTGGCAGCGTTTCGGTAGGATTGCGCAAAACTGATTGTACACAGGCCATCATGCCGGTTGGTGGCACAACGCCGGACAAACTCCGGGCGTGCGGTCTGTAGCGGAAGGCCTCCCGGCCTTCATTGCGCGAGCGCCACAACGGAGGCCGGGAGGCCTGCCGCTACGGGATATACGATCCTGTTACGTGCAGGCCTTCACTCATGCGCCGCGCTTGCGGCGAATACGCTCAAGGCGCTGCTCGAGGTTGGTCATCTGCCCCGGCAAGCGCTGCCACTGCGGGGCTGCCTGGATGGTGTGCAGGCCCCACGCTGCCCACATTTCGGCCTGCTCCAGGTCGCGGCGTTTCCATTCATAATACATGGAGAGTTCGATGTAAGGCGCGGCGTCGGCCCCGGGCACTGTGCTGAGCCAGCGCTCCCACAGCGCTGCGGCGTCCTCCCAGCGCTGCATGCGCTTGTAGAGCACAGCCAGGCGCTGGAGCGCTAGCCGCTGGTCATCTGCCTTGTCAAGCCGCTCGAGCGCATAGAGATAACAGCGTTCCGCTTCCGGTGCGTTGCCACTTTGCTCATGATTTTGCGCCAGCGACACCCAATCGAGGCCGCGCAGGGCGCTTTCGGCTGCGTGGGGCGCGTGCACCGCCTGGCACATTTGTTGCGCCAGCGCGGCCGTGGTGACAATGTCTTCCTGATTATGGTAGAAGACGCGCTGCATCTCGCCGGCGCGGCCGCTGCGCACATAGTCCACATACAGCTGTGGAATCAGGAATCCGGGCACATCCTCCTGGCTGCGCTCCAGGCCCAGGATCGCGCTCTCCAGATTGACGAGCCGGCATGACTGCAGGCGTCGCTTCCACAGGCGGCGAGCGGGCAGGAGCAGGTCCAGGTGGGGGCTGCCCTCGTTGAGCAGCGGCACGCGCCGCATCTCCGCAGGCAGTATGGAGCGATTGAGCGCATAGCGGGCGCGCAGCAGCGGCAGGTCAAAACTGCGACCGTTAAAGGTCACCATGACCTCGCGTGCGTTGAGAAGCGTGCCGAGCGCATAGAGAAGGGCGGGCTCCTCGGCCGGGCTGCGCATGAAGAACTGGCGCACCACGTACTCCAGGCCGTCCGGATGCTCCTCGAAGATGCCCACGCCCACCATGAAGGCATAGACACCCGCGCCGGCGCCCAAGCCCGTGGTTTCGGTATCGAGGAAGGCCGCGGTTGAGAAATCGGCGCACCCTTCCAGCGCGCTGGGCGGGTGAAAGGGTGCGAGCAGGCTGGGGTGGTGGTTGAGCAACGCGCCGATTGCCGCCGCGCCGTGCTGCTGCCCCAGCCCGTAGCTGTGCTCAACGAGGTAACAGGAACCCACCGGCGTCTCCACAACCGTGCCCGGGACCAGCTGCTCGAGGCGCTGGCTGCCACGCCACGCGGATTCGGCACGCGGCAGTGCATCCTGCGCGCCGCCCGGGGGTGACCGGTGGGGGCGCTGGAGCGATTGCTGCCATGCGGCGCGTGCGCGACTGACTTCTTCCATGTGGCACTTGTTATTGAGAATCACGCGCGAACGCGCGTGTCGCCGCGCTTCCCGTCCCGTGCTTTGACGCCGCGCAACCCGCGCAATGCGTGGCGCTGGCCGCAATACGCAGCGAAGGCCAACGTTCGCGGCCTGAAGAGCTCTGCAACGCGAGTCTATCATATGGAACTGTTGTTCGGAAAACGCCCCCGCGCGCGTATTTTGCACATGCCCTCCGCAGGGGCGACAATGGGGAATGCCGCAACCTCATGCCCACCTGAGCGCAGAGGCCCGGTAGACCCATTGCGAGCGCACATGGCTGATTCGACCTCACTGCTGCCAACCAAACACTGGAACATGCTGCCCGCGGCGTCGCCCGCGCTGTTGGCATCCGTGCCCGAGCATCCACTGCTCGTGCAGGTGCTCTACAACCGCGGCCTCGTCTCGGCGGCGGAGATGCGCGCCTTCCTCACACAGAACGACGTCGTGCGCGCAAACCCCAATCGCCTGCGCGACATGGATATTGCCGTGCAGCGCATCCTCAAGGCTATTGGCGGCAAGGAGGTAATTTGCGTCTACGGCGACTTTGACGCCGACGGCGTAACCGCCACCGCGCTCATGGTGACGGCGCTGCAGGCGGCCGGCGCACAGGTGGGCCCCTACATCCCCGACCGCGTGGACGAGGGCTACGGCCTCAATGTCGGTGCAATCGAGACGATCGCCCAAAAGGCGACGCTCATTGTGACCGTGGACTGCGGCATGCGCAGCACGGCCGAAGTGGCGCGCGCCAACGCCCTGGGTGTAGATGTCATCATTACAGACCACCACTCCGTAGGCGCCACTTTGCCGCCTGCGCTGGCGGTGATCAACCCGCGCCGCAGTGATTGTCCAAGCCGCTTCGACAGCCTCGCAGGCGTGGGTGTGGCATTCCGCCTGGCGCAGGCTGTGTTGCGCGCGGTGGCGGCTGACCCGCATGCCGCTCTGCAACCTGACCGCGCAGCTGAAATCGAAGATGAACTGTTGGACCTTGTTGCGATTGGCACGGTGGCCGACATGATGCCGCTGTTGGGTGAAAACCGCGACCTTGTGCAGCGTGGCCTGGCGCGCCTCACCAACGCGCCCCGGCCGGGGATTGCCGCACTGATGGCGCAGGCGGGGATGGGACGCGGCGGCGTGGATGCGAACATGATCGGCTTTCGCCTGGGGCCGCGCATCAATGCTGCAGGCCGCCTCTCCAGCGCGATGATTGCGTACAAACTCCTGCGCACAAGCGACGCGTCCGAGGCGCGCATGCTGGCCGCGCAACTGGAGGCGCTCAATCAGCAACGCCAGTCGCTCGTCGTCGGCGCGCAAATCGAGGCAGACGCACAGATTGCTGCGCAAGGCGAGGGCGCGCCGCTGCTGCTCGTGCGCAGCAAGCACATCCGCTCAGGCATTGTGGGGCTGGTCGCGGGCAAACTGACGGACCGCTACTATCGCCCCGCCGTCGTTATTGAGGAGGGGCCCGACGAGAGCCGCGGCAGCGCGCGCAGCATTCGCGAGTTCGATATTTCGCGCGCGCTGGATGAGGTGGCAGGCCTGCTTGTGCGCCACGGTGGCCACAGCCGCGCCGCCGGCTTTACGGTGCGCACGGACACGTTGGAGGCCTTTACCGAAGCGCTCCGCGCAGTAGCCCACCGCGAGCTCGCGACGCCGGCCTTCCTGCGCCCAACGCTTGACGTGGACCTGGCGCTGCCCGCCGCCGATGTGAACTGGGGACTCTTTGAACAGTTTGCGCGCCTCGAACCCACCGGCCAGGACAACCCACCACCCATGTTGCTGGCGCGCCGTATGCGCGTGCGCGAAGTGCGTACGGTGGGCAGCGGTAAACATCTCAAACTCATCCTCGACAGCGGCCCCGGTCAACCTGTCTTTGACGCGGTCGCGTTCCAGCAGGGACACCGCGCGCCCGCACTGGCTGATGGATGCGTGATTGACGCGGTTTTTACCCTCGAGGTAAACGACTTCAATGGGCGGCGCATGCTGCAGTGGAATATGCGCGACCTGGCCGCCAGCGGCCCCGCGGCCCCTCACGCAGCGTAGGCTGATCGTCTCATTTGGAAGCGCACTCAGTGGCATTGGCCGCCGCGTGACATGGTACGATTATGTTCGCAACGACAGCGCCTCTCGACACCAGTTCAGCATCATCACAGGTGGGCATATCACAATGAAATTCTTCGCACGGCCTCTAGGCCTGGGGTTCATTTTTGGGGCCATCGGCATCCTGTTGACGGTTGTAGGCATAGCACGGGGCGAGGTGCCGGCGCAGCCGGCCAGCATTGCCGTTGCACTTGCACTGGGCGGC
>CAYJNV010000164.1:0-9707 GCA_964370975.1 uncultured Caldilineaceae bacterium
CCACTGGTGCTATTACTGTAGGCGCTTGCCGAGGGCTGGTGCTTTCAATAGTCGAAATTATGCGTGTATGTGCGGAGCGCCGGCCACGGGCCGGCGCCCAAAATGCACGCGAGTTCGCATTCTCTCCCGAAATTGCTTGAACGATTCGGAGAGAGTGCCTTGCCGCGGAAAGCGTGTCAGCAGTCGAAAACCCACAACTGGTCATGACATTGCGCTAACGCGCTGTGAAAAAATAGACGCGGCGCGTCAATCGTGCTACGCTGTATAAGGCCACGCAGTTCTTTTTGCCCCGATCCTCAACTGACTGGACACCCCATGAACCATTCTTCGCCGAGCGCTGCCGCATCGCGGCTTGCTCTTCTCCTTCTGCTCGCGTCTCTTGTCATCGCTTGTGGCAAGTCTCCCTCACAAAGCGGCGTTTCAGCGGACGACGCTGCGCAACAATGGCTTGTGGGCGTCACGTCGCTTAACGAAGAAACAATGTCCGAATCCACCTGTTTGGAACAACGTGACAAAATGGGCGGGTTGACACTGGATTTCTGGATGTCAACAAGACTTGGCAAGTATGTTGGCTCAGTAGCCGACCTGGCCAGATTGGCGGAACATCTCAGCCCGCAGGGAGATTTGTCGGGCCTCAGCATCGTGGAGACGAGTAGCGACGGTGATCGCGCCGAAGTGCATGTGGCAGGTGATATCGCCTTGTCAGCTGGCAAGGATTCGCAAACCGTCCAGATCGACGAGTCCTGGGCAATGGTGCGAGAGGACGAGGCCTGGCGCTGGTGTGGCAGTATCGCAGGGACGACACAACTTACCGTGATTCCCCCTGCGCCAGGTGCGGACGAGATCCTGATCCCCGCCGGACCGTTCCAAATGGGCTGCGACCTGGCTGATGTCGATTGCGCCATTGACGAGAAACCACTCCACGAAGTCACCCTCAGTGCCTTCGCCATTGACAAATACGAAGTGACCAATGCCCGCTACGCCACGTGCGTGGATGCAGGAGCCTGCGTAACACCGCGAAGCTCTTCTTCACACACTCGAGCGACCTATTACGGCAACCCCGAATTCGCCAACTATCCGGTCCTTGCGGTGGACTGGAAGGATGCAGTCATCTTCTGTGAATGGGAAGAGAAGCGTCTGCCGACCGAGGCCGAATGGGAAAAAGCAGCGCGCGGCAGTGGCGACACTCGCATCTTTCCGTGGGGCAATGAGACGGCCACCTGCGCTTTGGCCAATGTGTCAAGCGAGGCGGCAGATACGTATTGCGTGGGCGACACTGCGGCTGTGGGGTCGTATCCTGAAGGAGCCAGCCCATACGGCGTAATGGATATGAGCGGGAATGTCAATGAATGGGTGAGCGACTGGTACGAAGCGCTTTACTACAAGTACTCGCCGCTAGACAATCCGCAGGGCGACACGTCTGGCGAGTCTCAACTCCTGCGGGGTGGCGCCTGGGATCGCAACTTGTCGAATGCCCGTGTGTCCAATCGCATATTGCCAACTGAATGGCTCAAGGACTCTGGGTTTAGGTGCGCCCGCTCGCAGTGACACCCGCCCTCCAATAATCGACATGCACCGCAGCGAGGCTTTCGGTTCCGGAAGCCTCGCTACATTTTGTGCCTCACGTCCCCCTTCCCCCGCGCCCCCAACCCTGCTATACTGAAGCCACACCGCGCGCTTGTGCGTTGTGAATGCCGCCGTTCGTCGCCCATCATCGTTCCTGCTGCGCTTGCGCAGAACGCCGCCGCCATGAGCCTCTACGAACGCGTCCCACAGATCGACCTCTCGCCCGAATTCAGCGACCCACCCTACAGCCCCTTCGCCGCGCGCGACTATCTGCGCCTGCTCGGGGATCTCTTCTACTTTCCCCAGGCCGTGCGCGACTACGTGCGCGGCTATGCGCGTGCACTGCGCAGCGAATGCAGTCCGCCCCGGACACGCGCGCTCGACGCGTGGGGTGCATGGCTGCGCGACAACCCTGTCCAGACCGATTTTCTGTGGATGGTGACGCTGCTTGGCGTGCTGCTGATCTTCGTGGTGATTAACGCTGCTGGCTTGGTTGCCGCGTCACTGGCGTCGTCGGCTGTGCCGCTGGGCGCAATGGCATGGGCCATGCTGCTTGCAATCGTCTCCCTCTTCATCATGCTGGCGATTGGCGCCGTGGGCGATGAAGTGGGCGCGCTGGCACCCTTTGCATTGCCTGCAGCGCTGGCGCTGGGGCTGGCATGGCTCGCCGCTGCCGCCGCCCCAACCCTCGACATTGGTGCGGGCTTCGCAGGTGTGGCGCTACTTGTGATTGTGGCGGCGCTGGCCTTTGGCGTTGCGGCGGCAGCGCTCTGCGCAACTGCGTCCGTGGGTGTTAATGGCATTTGGACACATGCTGCCGTGGCAACCGTCGTTGCACTGCTGCTGGCCGTGGCTGTGGGCGTCGCAGTGTGGCCCGCCGCGGTGGAAACGCGCCGCGCCGGTCCGCTGTTGGGCGATCTGTTGGGCCTCGTGCTGCTGGCCGCGCTTGGCTACGTCGCCGGTGCTCTTCGTGTAGACGACTACCTGCTGCACGCGCGCTATCCCGGCGCCAACCCTGCGCCCGAAGATTGGCTGGCAATTGCGCGTGTGACGCCGCTGCCGCTGCCCCATCTGCACGGCCACATGACCGCCTGGCTCGATTTTGAGTGGCAGCAGGGCATGGACAACTGCGTCTCGTTGTGGTGGTTCACGGGTCAGCAGGCGAGTGTGCGCGGAGCCATGCACGAGTTGCTGCGTGGCGACCAACCTGTGGCTGCGCCGCCTGACCCAGCCATCAAGCTTGAAGTCGCGGCAGACAAACAGGCAGCGCGTTCCCTGGCCATGGTAGCCCGCGCCGCCGACGAGCCGGCGCGCTATCCATTCGCCTTGTTCTCCTACGCGCCGACCAACCTCTCCGACCTGCTGCACGGCGTTTTGGCGGGCAGGGGCCTGCGTGATGCAGGCGCGGCCGTCGCCGCGTCCCCCTCCGTGCAGCGGCGGCTTAAGCGTCAGAGACTGCGCCAGGGCGCTGCGCAGCGCGGGCTTGTGCGTCCACAACCCTCGCAGACGCCCGAACAGGCGCTGGTGGCAGGCTTCTGGTACCTGGGGCGCAGTTCCCTGCCCGATGCGCTCGCCGCGTTCCGCAAGGTGCGGCCGGGGCCACAGAGCAACGAGATGATTACGCTTGTGCAGACACTGCATGAACTGGGGAGTCAGGAGAATCTGCTGTCAAATGCACCGCGACCATTGCCGCAGCGTCCACTCAAGCCTTTCCGGCCGGCCGCGTGGCAGGCGCTTGACGGCGTAAGCGAAGTGGTGCGCTTTGCCACGCTGGCCCGCCAGGCGGTTACGCCTGCGCGGCGCACCGTGGCGGCGCATCGGGCCATGCGCGAACTTGAGACGTTGCGCGAACCCCTGCCGCCAGTTACGGCTGAGGTGCGCTATGTGCAGCAACTGGCTGACTTGTGGGCAGCGGACCTTGAGGATTGGATGGAGAGCGCGACCCCGCCCGAACCGCAAGGCCCCGTGGAAAACCCCTTCCTTTACGCCGAGCCGCTGCGCTCGGGGCGGATGTTTGTCAACCGGGCGCGCGAACTGGCGGCGCTAGGGCAGGCGTGGCAGAGCGGCAACCTGCAGCCCGTGCTGCTGCACGGCGACCCTCTCATCGGCAAGACGTCTCTCTTATTTGCCGCCGAGCGAGCCATGCCCTCTGTTGAATTGGCCTGGTTCCATCTGGGCCACACCGACCGCAAGCGCATGGCGTTACCTCAGGTGCTGGCTGCTGTCGAAGAGGCGGTGCGCCACACCTCCGTCCTTGAACTGGCGAGTTTTGCGCCCTCCCGCGCTGCGCCCGCAGCCTCATTGCCCACCGCCGGTGTTGATGTCTATGCCGACGCCGAGCGCATCGTGCGGCGTGGCTGCGCGCTGCTACAGCCGCGCAACATGGTGCTCGTATTCGATGATTTCGACTCCGCTGCCGCGTCGCTGCGCAGTGAGGCCGCGCTGCCCGCCTTCCTCGAGTTTCTCGCCCACCTCTTCCAAACGATTACCAACTTCTCCATTGTCTTCGTCTACGCACGGCCTCCCGAGGCTTCAGCGCAGCAAATGACCGGGGCCTTCGCCGAGTCGCTGCGCACCATCTCGCTTGGGCCAATGGGTGCTGCCGAGGTCGCGCGCCTGCTGCGTCCGCCCGGCTTTGCACTCTACTTTGATGAAGGCGCGACCGCCACCGTGGTCGATGCGACCGGTGGCCATCCCTATCTTGTGCAACTGCTGGGCAATGCGGTGGTGGAGCGCTTCAATCACCAGGCTGCGCAGCGGCAGGGGGATTCGCTGATTTGCCTGGACGACGTGGAGGCGGTGCTCGCCGACCCCGAGTTTGTGCGGCGCGCCGAGGGACTTCTGCGGCTCGTGGCGCACATTAGCGGTTCCGAGTCCAGCCCGCCGGAGCGCACGCACATGGAGCAGGAAGTGCGTGAGCCGCGGCAGATGACAGTGCGCGGCGAGTAAACAACCCGTCCACAAAATTGCAGTGCTCTTTGTAGCGGAAGGCCTCCCGGCCTTCACTTTGCAGCTTCGGAATGCGCGGCCACAAAAGTGAAGCTGGGAGGTCTTCCGCGTCACGGTCGCTTCGTTCTTGGCCTGCACTGTGCAGATGCGGCATGAATCTGTATGTTCGGGCTGCTCTCAGTCGGCAGGGGCGCTGCCGAGCACCAGGGCGTCGCGTGTGCGCTGCGCCCGCACTACGACAATTGCCACGATGGCCACCAGCGCATAAATGACAGCCGTCCCCGCGAAGACGCCGCGATAACCCGCACCGGCGGCAATCGCAGCGGCAATCATGGGGGCCACCGTGCGCGCCGATGCCTGCACGCTGTTCTCCAGCCCGTAGGTCGCGCCCTGACTGCCCTGGGGTGACCAAAGGTTCATGAGCGCGGCTGTGGCGGGGATCAGCCCGCCCATGGCGACGCCTGCCAGCGCCTGAAAGAAGATGAGCTGCTGCGGTGAGGTGACGAAGATCTGCGGAATTTGGAGGACGGCGGCAGCGATGGCTGCGCCGATCAGCACGCGATTGTGGCCGTAGCGGTCGCCCACGCGCCCAAGAAACACGGCGCTAAGTGCGCTGGTGAAAGCTGCGGCGCCGATCGCAACGCCGGTGAGCGCCGCGGTGCCGGCCTCTACGCTGTTGTTCAGCCCAAGCACAAAGAGGGCCAGAATTGGCGTTATCAGCGTGGCGCCCAGGCTGCGCAGGAAGGTGAGGCCGTAGAGGCCGAACATCCCCGGCGCTCCGATGATGTGGCGATAGCCCTCCCAAAAGCCCTCGCGCTGCGCACGCGTAACGGGCACAAATTCCTCCTGCACCAGAAAGACAACAGCCAGCCCCGCCAACCCCAGCAGTACGCCCGTAATCCAGAAGCTCTCGCGAAAGCCAAAGGCTTCGCCCAGCAGCCCGCCGATAATGGGGCCGCCGGCCACACCCACCCAGCGCGCCATGTTGGTTGTGCCCAGCGCCGTGCCGATATACTCCCGCGGCGTCGATGCCGCCACCAGTGCGTTCGTGGCGGCAATTACCCCTGTGACGGCCCCTTGCAGCGCGCGCAGGATGACCAACTGCTCGGCGCTTTGCACCATGCCCATGGCGGCCATGATCACCGCGCCGCCAATCGTGGCGCGCGCCAGCATCAGCTTGCGGCCGCGCCGGTCGGCCACTGTTCCCCAAATGGGGGCGGCGATCATCATCGTCACTGCCTGCGCGGAGAAGACCATTCCCGCCCAGAATTCGAGCGAACCGCGCGTGGCAATGCCAAGCTCGCGTACATAGAGAGGCAGAAAGGGGTATACGAGGCTGAATCCGGCTGTGGAGAGGAACTGCACAACGGTCAGGACAACGAGGTTGCGTTTCCAATTGACCTGCGTAGGGTGCTGCGCGTGCATGAGGTAACTCGCTGCCAGCCGGCCATCGGGCCGGTCACCTGCGCACAGCGCGTGGCGGGTGCGCTACTTGTCCAATTGTTGCAGGAGATCGATGCTCAGATAGGCCATGAGGCCCAGGATGATGTTGTAGGTGGCGTGGAGCACCATTGCCGTGGAGGTGTTCTGGCGCATGCGCACCAGCCCGAGAACCAGTCCCAGCAGGAAGACAATCGCCGTGGAGAGGGTAATGCCGTAGTTGCTGTGCAGGAGTGCGAAGAGTGCGGCCGTCAAAAGGAGCCCCAGGCGGGGCTGTGCGGCCCCACGCATGAGCGTCTCCTCTCCCAGCGCGGCGGCCAACCCCAGGGTGAGGATGCCCCACCACGAAGAGAAGAGCGGCCCTAATAGTTGCTCGGTCAGTTCCTCCACGTCGGCATCGGCGGCAAATCCCAGCGCCATGGCAACAGCCTGGATGGTAAAAACGACACCGACCATGACGAAGGCCAGCCCAATCCCCAGCCACAGCTGTCGCACGGTGGGCCAAACCAGCCCCAGGCGGCTGAGCGTATCGCGCCAGCCACGCCGCAGCGGCCAGCCCACACCCACAAAAGCCAGCAGCGCCATTAGAATCTGCTGTCCCCATATCGAGACGAAACTGGTCACCGGCGCGCCCGCCTCCTGTGCCTGCGTGACCATGGTGGAAAGGTTGGAGAGCCCCACGCCAATCGTGATCAATATGTTGACGATGACGAGCATGGTCATGCTGAGCGCAACTGCGTGTACGGGACTTTGGGGGTCAATGGGGATGAAGCGGGCGCAGAAGCGGCGCACGGCGGGCAGCAGCAGGAAGATGCCAATGATGCCGGGCAGCAGCAGTCCCCACGCCGCAAGCAAGGGATTGTCGACCATTGTGCCCAGTGGATTGTCGGCAAAGAGATGTGGCTGCGTGCGGCTGAGGGTGGTGTAGGCCAGAAGCCCCAACGCGCCGAGAATCACCGCCACGTAGAGCGCAATCAGGGCCGCGTAGGCCATCACCCCGAAGATGGTGGCGGTGTCGTCCTGCGGTTGGGTGGCTGGAGCAGCCAGGAGCGGGTCGGCCGCGTACGACACAGAAGCCAGAGCGGCCGTCTGCATGTCGCGACGGCGCGCGCGCTCCGCTGCGTTGGCCAGCAGCAGAATGACGAAGAGCGGAAGAAAGGTAAAGGCGAGACCGGCAAGTTCGCTCATGGGGACCTTATGTTTGCTTGGGATGGACGAGGCGGGCTTGCGCTGCGCCATGCAAGCAGTGTAAGCCCCGCAACGCACGCCGCCAAACTGAAGGCGTGCGCCCTGGCCAATACGAGCCCGATTTAGGCGAACTGCTCGACAACACACTCGGGGTCGGGTAGAATGACAGCACGCGCCGGTGTTGGCGCGGGCCGTGCGCTGCTCGCATTGCAGGGACCTGGATACATGGGAAACCAACACATGACGGAAGCAAATGAAGCAGTGCGCGCCCCCACAGCCTCCCACAAGATGCACGATGCAAACGCGCTGAATGACTATCACAACGCGGCAGCCAATGGCCTGGATGCGTTGCAGCCTGTCGCTCCGGTCGTTATTCCGCCAATTTCTGTGCATCCGCAACTCGACCTGCGGTCGCTGTCGCTTGATGCTCTCTCCACCTCCGAGGAAGTCTACTTCTACGAGCTTTCGTGGCTCGACTTCAACTGGCGTGTTCTCCAGGAAGCGAGCGACGACCGGAATCCGCTGCTCGAGCGCGTCAAGTTCATCGCGATTTCCGCCAGCAACCTGGATGAGTTCTTCAGCAAGCGCGTGGGCGGCCTCAAGCGGCAGGATGCGGTGGGTTTGCACAACCTCAAGCTCGAAGGGTTGACGCCGGCCGAGAAACTTGTGATGCTCTCGCAGGCGGCGCGACCCATGGTCGAGCGCCAGAGCGAGTGCCTGCTCGACCAAATCCTGCCGGCGTTGGCCGAGCACGGCGTGCGTTTGCTCGATTACAGCGATTGCGGCGCCGAGCAGCAGGCGCGCCTGGATGAGTACTTCGAGAAGGTGATCTATCCCACGCTAACGCCGCTGGCCGTCGATCCCGGCCACCCCTTTCCCTTCATCAGCAACATGAGCCTGAGCCTGGGTGTGCAACTGCGCAACCCAGCCACGGATGAAGTCTACTTCTCGCGCCTCAAGGTGCCCGCCAATCGGCCGCGCTGGACGCCACTGGATACGCCCATGCACTTTGTGCCGCTGGGGCAGATCATCGTGGCCAACCTGGATCGCCTCTATCCCGGCATGGAGGTCATGACAGCCTATACCTTCCGCGTGACGCGCAACGCCGACATTGCCCGCAACGAGGAAGAGGCCGACGACCTTCTCGAAATGATCAACGACGAATTGCGCGAACGGCGCTTCGCCCCCGTTGTGCGACTGGAAGTCGACGCAGCCATGGACGACAACATGGTTGAGTTCCTGCGCAGCGAGCTTGAACTGGACCCCATGGATGTTTACCGCATTCGTGGGCCGCTGCGGCAGACCGACCTCTTTGCGCTTGCGGAGTTGAACCTGCCTCACCTCAAGTTTGAGCCATGGACCCCCATGACGCCGCCCCGCTTCATGGGCATCGACCGCGACGCGCGGCCCTCCGACCTCTTTGCAGCAATCCGCCAGGGCGACATCCTGCTCCATCACCCCTACCAGAGCTTCACGGCGAGCACACAACAGTTCATTGAAATGGCGGTTCGCGACCCGCAGGTGCTTGCCATCAAGCAAACGCTCTACCGCACAAGCAATGATTCGCCGATTGTGACGGCGCTCATTCAGGCAGCCGAGCGAGGCAAGCAGGTGGCGGTGCTGGTGGAGGTGAAGGCACGCTTTGACGAGGAGCGCAACATCGAATGGGCGCGCAAGCTTGAAGATGCGGGCTGTCACGTGGCTTATGGCCTTGTCGGCCTCAAGACGCACTCAAAGATCTCGCTTGTGGTGCGCGAGGAGGATGAAGGCGTGCGCACCTATTTTCACATCGGCACGGGCAACTACAACCCCAAGACGGCCACGCTTTACACGGATATTGGCCTCATCTCATGTCAGCCCGAGATCGGCGCCGACATCCTCGACCTCTTCAATTACCTCACGGGCTACAGTCGCCAGAGTTCATACCGCAAGCTGCTGGTTGCCCCGGTGACGATGCGCGACCGCTTCATGGAGATGATTGAGGGGGAGATTGCCCACGCTCAGGCCGGACGCGGCGCACGCATCATCGCCAAGATGAACACGCTTGATGACCCCACGGTTGTACAGAAACTCTATGAGGCGAGCCAGGCGGGGGTGAGCATTGACCTGATTGTGCGCGGCAACTGCCGTCTGCGCCCTGGCATTCCCGGCGTCAGCGACAACATCCGCGTCATTAGCGTGATTGGGCGCTTTCTTGAGCACTCGCGCATCTTCTACTTCGAGAACGACGGAGAGCCGCTCTACTACATCAGCAGCGCCGACTGGATGCGCCGCAACCTGAGCAATCGTGTGGAAGCCGCCTGCCCGATTGAAGACCCGCGCCTGCACGAGCAGTTGCAGCACATCCTGCAGGTTTCGCTCACGGATCACCGCCAGGCGTGGGAGATGCAGCCCGACGCCAGCTACCGCCAGCGCGTGCCCGACGACGCCAACAGCCCCTTCGCGCTGGGCACGCACCTCTCGCTGATGGAATATACGCGCGTCACGACGAAGCAGAGTCTGATTCGGGCCGCGCGCTAACGGCGGGATGACTGGTTGACTGGTTGACTGGTTGACTGGTGGAC
>CAYJNV010000165.1:0-9693 GCA_964370975.1 uncultured Caldilineaceae bacterium
GGATCAGGCCGGCCACAAGCTGCGCAATCTTCCGGGCACCAGCTTGCCGCCGGACGAGGCGCGAACCAGCGACGAGGGCAACAGTTGGCGCTGGACCTTCGAGGCCCGGGTCTACCCCGACACGAAGCTGCTCGCGCTGGCCTTCCGGGAAAGCGAGAGCCATGGTGTCGTACTGCAGGTGCCAGCCAAACCACGGGTTCAGCCAGCCCTGGTCGTAGAAGCGGTCCACGGGGCTGTCGGCCGAAGCGGCCCACTTGGTGCCTTCGTCGAGCCAGTTCTTGAGATCACTCCACGTCTTGACGCTGCCCTGAGGATTGATGCCGGCGGCATCGAGCAGATCCTCGTGGTACTGCCACGTCATCACGACGCCGAGGAAGGAATCAATACAGCGCGGGCCCGAAAGCTCATACATGGACGGCCAGGTGTTCTGGATGTCCCACACGAACTTGTCCCAGTGGGGATAGTCAATTGTGCTCAGGTCAATGGCCACGTCGTAGGTGTCATTGTTGAGCACGAAGGTGTTGCCGCTGGCCCAGGCGGTCTCCATGGCGGGGACGTAGCCGCCTGCAACCTTGGCCACATAGGCGGGCTGGCCATCCTCGGAGAAGGTGATCCAGTTGACCTTGACGTTGGGGTTGGCCTCGGTGTAGAGATCCGCAATCTGCTGATGCTGCGTCTGGTACTCAGGGGTGTCAGCAATCACGTCCAAAACAATTTGCTCAGTGGCAGGGACGGCTGCCGCCTCGCCGCCACCGGGTGCGGCGGGGACGGGCGCAGCGGGCACTGCGCAACCAACAAGGACCATACCACCTGCGCTGATGGCACTGTAGCGCAGGAAATCGCGCCGACTCAACTGCGAGTTCTTCATGGGGTCCCCCTCTAGATGAGAGCCGGAAGGCCGGCTCGGACACACGTGCGCGCCGCCTGTACACAACGGCTCGCTATCGGCTGGGCAGGCGCGCGGTTAACTGAACGCCTGCGCAAGTCATTCCACTTTCTGCGGTATCGCCGATCCTTGCTTGATTGCTTCGCCCTGACGCCTCGCAGGATTCCCAGTCAGAGAGGCGAGTGTGGTCGTGGCAAAGCGGGTGACTCTCTCCTTTCCGGGCGCTTGCTTGCCCACACCTCACTGTGTAATGGGCCAATGGATCATGTCTACCAACGCCGGGTCTGCATGGCGCCCGCAGCCCGCGACGGCCAGACCAAAGGACTTAGCCGCGCGGCGCGGCCACGCGCAGCACGGCATAGGGAGGCAGCGCAACTGTGAGCGTTGCGCCCGCGACGATGTCCACCGAGGCGGCGCGCGCCGCTTCGGGCGTTGCCATGGCCGTTTCCACGGTTGCATCATCGAGCACGCGCAGCCGCACGGGCCCTGCCCAGCCCTGAATTGCCACAGTCTGAATGGTGGGCGTGTTGTTGGCCAGGAGCAGCACGCGCAAGTCGTCGCGCTGCAATACAAGCCCATCCACCTTGAGCGGGTTGCTTGAGCGGCTTGGCAAGATGTGGCCGTGTGCGGCAACAAAATCACCCACATCGGCCAGCACATGGTAGAGCGGGTAGACGCCGCCGGCGATGGATGCGAACTTGCCGGGTACGGGGGAGCCGGACCTGGTCTCCATCACCCCGCGCCAGCCCGTGGTCTCGTAGAGAGTGATTGAGGCCGCACCGCTCTCCGCAAGGTACTTGAGGCTGGCCAACGTCCAGCCGGCGCCAAAGAGGGACATCTGGCGTGGATCCACCTGAGGCGGCAGATGGCTTGCGGGCGTTGGTCCTTCGGCCACCGATGCATACGGGTTGCGGCGCATCTTGAGTGTGACGGGGCTGATGTGCACGGGCTTGCCGTGCGCTGCCGCGCGCGCTGTGGACACGGTGTAGGCCTGGCTGGCCGTGGTTTCGGTGAGCGACCAGTTGTCAAAGGCATGGGCTTGTGGCTGCACGGCCAGCGCAAGGAAGTCCACTTTGTCCACGGGCGGCAGGTTGCGCGAGAGAAAGATGAGGTCGTAGTTTGTGCCGGAGCCAAAGGGTGCATCGGGGGCGAGCGCCTGCAGCACGGGCCGCGCCGCCTCCACAATCGCAGCCGTGGCCGAACCACCCCAGAATATCTCGTTGGCCGGGTAGACAATCCACGAAGCCACCGGCGGCATGAAGCGCCCGAACAACTCGACGAAGGTGTCCAGGTCGGAGGCGGGGTCATCGGCAAGGAAGAGCGCCATCTCCAGGCCGACGCCCAGCGCGCCGGCGGCGTGCACCGCCGCCTTCAACCGCCGCGCCGTCTCGGCCTCGTCAGCGGGCCACAGGTCAACGCGCAGATGGTGTAGCGCCAGCGCGTGCAGGCGCGCGACCTGCAATTCGTTCAGTGCTTCACCGTGACTGGCCATACCCAGACCCAGCAGGGGCAGCGGTTCGGGTGCAGCACCTTCCATCACTGCGAAGGTAATGGTCTCTGCTTCGGACACGTCCGCGCCCGCCGCGGAAGCGGGTGCGCGCGTGTCTTCAACCGAGAGCGTCAACTTCTGCTGCACCTTTGTCCCTGCCGGCAACTCTACGGGATAAGGAAGGCGCAGCGGCGTACTAAAGGTCTTGTACGAGGCGTCGGTCCAGTTGCGCTGGTCCTCCATCTCGAAGATGTCGCCCTCGAAACGCAGCGTGGCCCACAAGCCGGGGGCAGCCTCATGGTGCAGGGCGGCCATC
Source organism: uncultured Caldilineaceae bacterium (assembly GCA_964370975.1). Taxonomy (GTDB): domain Bacteria; phylum Chloroflexota; class Anaerolineae; order Caldilineales; family Caldilineaceae; genus UBA5069. The sequence goes on from CAYJNV010000165.1 coordinate 2,692, forward strand.
TCGGCGAAGGGGTGTAATGGCTGGTCGGGGCGAATGTTGAGGGGCAGCACGGCCTCTTCGCTGGAGCCGTCCACGTGCTCGATGCACGCGTCATGGCCCGCCGCCTCGGCCGGGTGCAGGATGCAGAAGCCAATGCGGTTCTTGAAGAAGGCGGTGTTGGCTTCGCCATCAATCGCAAAGGTGAGAACGCCCTCGGGTGTGCCCTCGACGCGCCCGCGCCAGGTGAAGTCAATGCGCCCCTCGCCTTCACCCTGGCGGTTGGCCGCGTCAAAAGTGATGACGAAGTGATCGTCCGCCACCTCCATCTGCACGTTGGTGAGTTGGTTGGGCACAGTGCCCCAGTTGCGGTCGCGGATTGCCACATAGATGCGCCGCAGCACCTCGCTGCCGCCACTGCGGACGGTGCGCAGGTCCCCTTCCTCCCATACCAGGCGAAGGGACCCCGCGCGCAGCGCCACGCGTGCGGGCAATGGCTCATCCTTGCCATACCAGCGCACAAACTGCGGTAGGGACTGCGCTTGTTCAGCCTGCATCCGTGCCTCCTTCTACGCAATGTGGGCAGGTTGGGACGCCTACTTGTGCCGTCCCTCGGTAATTGCCTTGACCTGTTCCATCACATTGTCATGCTCGAAGATCTCGCGCCAGTTGGGGTTGAAGAGCAGCGGCTTGGCGCGCTCCACGGCGAGAATCGCGCCGTCCGAGAAGTTGATGTTCAGATAGCCAAAGAGAATGGCCGTGTTGATGTTCATGTGGCCGAGGATGAACTCGCGCGCCGCCTCGGCGGGCACGCCCTTGGAGACGGCCACGTCAATCGCCTCACGAATCATGTACATGCAGGTGAGGACAAAGGTCTCGGAAAGCGCCGGCTCGAGGATCGCCATCTGCTCCACGGTGACGCGGTAGGCATTCATGACGGGGGCAAAGATTTCACGCGCAATCGCCACACCCCGCTCATAGTCGGCATCAGGCCCCTGCATGAGCGCGCAGACAATATGCTGCTTGGCCTTGATGCCGCCGTAGAAGTCGAACTTGGCTTCCATGTCGGTTTCGTCATTGACAATGGGCGGATGGCAGGGGTGGGTGACGAAGTAGGAGACGTCGGCGCGTGTGGGCAGTTCACCACCGAAGGGTGCGGCGGGGTCCAGGCAAATAACCAGCGTGCCGGGGCGCACATGCGGCACGACGCCATGCGCGACCTTGCCGAGGATGATGTCGGGCACGGCAAGGATCACGACGTCGGCCTCGCGCTCGGCCACTTCCTGCGCAACTGGTTCATCGCCCCGCTCGCGCAGCCGAGCCTGGCCCACATCGCCCGCTTCAACCGGCAGGATACGGTAGTGCGGGTTGTCTTTCATGCGGTTGGAGATGCGCGTGCCGATCTTGCCTGCCGCACCAAAGAGGGCAATTGTGGTTGGCCGGCCGCCACTGGTCTCTGCAGGTGACATCGATGTTGACATGAGATGACTCGCTTTCAAAGGAGTTTTGTTGACGGAATCGCGGGAGCGCGCACACTGCGTTCCGATATCTGACATCAAGGGGCAGACGCGTCGTCCAGCGTCGAAGCGCCGCCCAAAGCCTGGCTGTCGGCGGCGCCCATGGCCTGGCTGTCGGTGGCGCCCATAGCCTGGGCGACGCGCAGCGTGTCCTCGGCCTCGGTGAGGTGGGCGCGCATGGCGTCCCGGGCTGCACTGCGGCTGCGCTGGGCCACCGCATCCAGGATTGAGCGGTGATAGCGCAGCGCTCGCCCAGGGTTGCCGGGCGTGCTATAGCCCAGCCTGCGCAGCGGCAGCAGCACGCCGCCGAGTGAATCCATGAGCAGCACAAAGAGCTCGTTGTGCGTAGCGGCGGCCAGTGCTGTGTGAAAGGCTACATCCAGCGCAGCAAAGCGCTCGCGATCGGCGCGTGCGGCTTCGTTTTCGGCGAGCACGGCCTCGAGTCGCGCCAGGTCGTCGGCTGTGTGGCGCTCGGCGGCAAGGCCCGCAATCTCAATCTCCAGCAGCCGCCGCACTTCCAGCACCTTGTCGTGCTCATCGCCGTCGTTTTCGGCCTGGATGAGGAAGCGCAGCGAGTCACTGAAACTGGCCACGGAAGGCGCGCGCACGGTGATGCCACCGCCTGCGCCATTGCGCACCTCAATCAATCCGCGAGCGCTGAGGCGCGCGAGCGATTCGCGCACCACCGTGCGGCTCACGCCAAACTGCCGGCCGAGTTCACTCTCGGTGGGCAATTGATCGCCATCGCGCAGCACACCGTCCAGAATCTGCTGCTCAATCTGCGTGGTCACCAGGCGCACGAGCGACGTGCTGCGTGCCACAGGACCTATGCCGGCCAGGGAGTCGATATCAGCGCCAGGTGGTGGTTTCATTGCAGGTCCGTCGTTTCGGAAGCGTCCTTGAGCAGAGCTGCCACTTGGCGCAAGGCCAGGTGAGGGCTGGAAAGCACGGGCACGTGAATTGTATTGTGCAGGTGGGCGTCTAGAACGCGCGCCATGGTGGCTTGCGCAAGGACAACGACATCGACTCGACCGCTTATTTCGAGAACGGCTCTCTCCACCAGCACATCGTGATAGTCGGTGTTACCCTTCAGCAGGTATCCGAGTGCGCCTTCCACCATGTACGTTTCAGTTGTGACCTGGATGCCCGCCTGCGCTGCGTGCGCCTCAATCAGGGCGCACGTAGGCGCCAGCGTGGTGGGGTTGGTGGCAATCACGCCGATGCGTCCGCCCGACAGCGCAGCCAGGCGCACGGCTTCGGCCACCATGGCCTCGTCTATCTTGAGGACGGGGAAGAGCGCCTGGGCGCGTGCGCCATCCACCGCAGGTGACACCGTGGAGCAGGTCACGAGCACAGCGTCGGCTCCAACCAATGCCGCCTCGCGCACATGACCTGCGAGGCGCTCCACATCCTCGCCGTCAAGCATCCCCTTCTGGCGCACACGCTCGAGCAGCGGCTCATCGAGCACGTGCAGCAGCGCAACGCCCGGCAACTCGCGCGCTGCGAGGCGCGTGAAGACCTCGACGAGCGGCGGGACTGTATGGATGAGGACGAGACGGTGAATGGCCATAGTAGATGATTGAAAACTGATGACTGATAATGGGTTGACTGGTTGACTGGTTGACTGGTTGACTGGTGATGTGCACGCCCAATCATCAATCGTCAGTCATCAACCATTTCCCCGCGCAGCTATTGGGGGATGAATTGCCGCAAATAGGGCAGCCCCGCCCGCACCCAGGCGTCTTCCAGCGCAATGGAATCTTCAATAGTAGGCTGCTCCTCGGGCCACACTTCCAGAATCACGTTATACTTGGCACCCGCCCTATCCAGCGTGCGCAGCAGCCAGGGCGTGTCCACCTGCCCCTGACCCGCAATGGCCCCCGTCACCGTGAAGCCCATCATGTACCAAACGCGCTGCACCACGAACTCCTTGTGATGCAGGCAGATGGTGTAGGGGGCCAGCACCTCGGTCACCTCGCGCCAGCCTTCGGGTACGGCCAGCGAGTTGACCATGTCGAGCACCACGCCAAGCTGCGGACTGGGCACGGCGTCGAGCGCGCCTGCCAACTCACGTGCCGGTATCTTGCCATTCTCCAGCCCCAGCTTGACGCCTGCCTTTTCCAGCTCCGGCAGAATTGCCTTGAGGTAGGGCGGAATTGCGCTCGCGTCGACCGGCTTGCTGCCAATTTCGGGAATGGTGCGGATGAGTTTGCTGCCCGTGCGCTTGCAGATGTCGATTTGCCGCTGCAAGTGATCGGTATCGAGGCCGCGCGTGCCGACCTCAATCTCCACCTCCCACTCCTTGGCGCGCGCCATCAGCGCGTCCATCTCGATTTCGCTCAAGGCGTCGAGCGGCAGGTTGGGTCCATACTGCACAAGGTGCACGCCCAGATCATGTGCTCGCTCCAGAAGCCCCATGGCCGTCATAGGGTGCGGCGGCCGCGCCTCCCTGTCGCCGAACTTGAAACCGATCGCCCACATATAGCAGTAGGTGCCAATTCCCAATTTCATGCTCTGCTCTCCTCGTTGTGCTGCATGGGTTTGGGCACAGGTGCGTGCAGGAGCGCGCGCATGTGTCGAATGGTTGCTTCAGCGGCGGCGTCGGGCGTGGGCAGGGGGAAAAGCTCGGCGCTTAACCAGCCTGCGTAGTGGTTTGTCGCGAGCATCTGCACAATGGCCGCAAAGGGAATGTGCCCCTGCCCGGGCGGCAGGCGATTGCTGTCGCCCAGATGAACGTGGAAGAGGCGATCGGCCTGCATGGCGGCGTACAGCGACCCCTCGTAACTCGCCTCTTCGATGTTGGCATGGAATGTGTCGAAGAGCACGCCCAGGTTGGCGGCCCCCACGCGCCGGCAGAAAGCCAGCGTCTCCTCCACGTTGATGAGGATGTCGCTTTCGTAACGGTTGAGCGGCTCGAGGGCGAGGCGCACACCCTGTGGCGCGGCGTAGGCTGCAGCGCTGTCGAGCGCAGCGGCAAGCGCATCATGCGCCTCGATTTGTGAATCACTGACGGCAGCGCGACCGCGAAAGCTGCCTACTGTGACCACGGGCGCAGCCAGTGCAGCGGCCAGGTCAATCAATGCCTCCAGACGCTCGTAGGCGGCCACAGCCACAACGGGGTCATCCGCCAGCAAGGTAAGGCCCGCCTTCGATGACTGCGCGCCCGAGGCAACGGCGGCCACACGCAGCCGCAGGTGCGCAAGCAATGCGCTCAGCCCCGCACTGTCCACGAGTTGCGGCTCCAGCACCATCAGTTCGACGCCGTCATAACCCAGCGCCGCAGCCTTGCGCAGCTTCTCCTCCAGGCTGCCCGCGAGCAGCGCCACGGCCACTTGGCCGGGCACGTCGTCGGATGTAAGGGTGAGGGAGAGCGGGAGCATAATTGGTGGACCGGTGGACCTGTTGACTGATTTACTGAAAATTGATGACTGATCATTGGCGATGCGTTGAGACTTTGCAGTGCGTCACAGCATGCGGTTGGTTCAGGCGCTGACGCGTGCTTTCATGGCCACGGCGGCCTTGGCTGCACTCACGATGTCGTCCACGGCCATGCCGTAGCGGTCGAGCAGCGCTTCGTAGGGACCCGTCTCCGCGAAGCGGTCGGCTAGGCCGACGCGGCGCATGGGTGTGGGCGCATTCTCGGCCAGCACTTCTGCAACCGCCCCGCCCAGCCCGCCAACCACCGTATGCTCTTCGGCTGTCACGACGGCGCCGGTCTCCTGCGCACAGCGAATCACCATCTCTTCGTCCAGCGGCTTGACGGTGTGGATTTCCACGACCCGCGCCGCCACGCCATCGGCCGCCAGGCGCTCCGCCGCCGTAAGGCTGCGCGAGAGCATGATGCCGTTGGCGAAGATCGTCACATCATTACCGTCGCGCACTGTGTGCGCCTTGCCGATGATTGGCGCGTACGCGGCATCGTAGATCACGGGTACTTCGTTGCGGCTGAGGCGGAAGTAGACCGGGCCCTGCCAATCAGCTACCTGCGGAAGCAGCGCGTCAATCGCCGCGCCGTCGGCGGGCACGACAATGGTCATCCCGGGCAGAGCGCGCATGATGGCCACGTCAGTAATCGAGTGGTGCGTGGGGCCATCGAACGAGTCCGACAAGCCCGCGTAGGCACCCATCAGCTTGACATTCGCCTCGCCATAGCAAAGATGTGTGCGCACCATCTCCAATGCGCGCGACTCGAAGAGGAAGGCGAAGGTGTTGGCAAAGGGAATCTTGCCGCTGTAGGCGAGCCCCACAGAGACATCCACCAGCGACTGCTCGGCGATGCCCACGTTGAAGAAGCGCTCGGGGTAGGCGTCCTCGAACATAAAGGAGTGGTCGGAGTTGGAGACGTCGGCGCTGAGCACCACCACGTCCGGGTGCGTTTGGCCCAGGCGCACGAGCGCTTGCCCGTAGGCCTTGCGCATGCTGATTAGTTGAGCCATGCGTGCACCCCTTCCTCGAGTTCGGCCAGTGCGGCCTCGAATTGCTGCTGATTGGGCGGCGCCCCATGCCAGCGATTGTCATATTCCATGAAGCCCACACCCTTGCCCTTCGTGGTGCGCGCAACGATGATGCTGGGACGGGCGTGAACCTCGTCGGCCCTGTCGAGCGCGCCCAGCACTTCGGCCATGTTGTGGCCGTCGATCTCCTGTACGTGCCAGCCAAAGGCCTCCCACTTGTCGACAATCGGCTCGGTGGGGAGCACGTCGGCGCTCGCCCCCGTCTGCTGAATGCCGTTGTAGTCAAGGATGGCTGTAAGGTTGCCGAGACGGAACTTGGCCGCGGCCAGCGCGCCCTCCCACACCACGCCGGCGTTGATCTCGCCATCGCCCAGCACGACATAGGTGCGCCCCACCGAAGCCCGCCCCGAGGGCGCGCTTTGCGACGATGGCTTCAGTCCTGCCATACGCGCGCGCTGCGCCAGCGCCATGCCAACCCCCACCGCCACGCCATGGCCCAGCGGCCCCGCGCAGACTTCGACGCCGGGCGTCTTGGCGCGATCGGGGTGGCCCTGCAGGCGGCTGTCAAGCTGGCGGAAGGTCATCAACTCATCCACGGGGAAGAAACCCCTGTGCGCCAGGCAGGTGTAGAGCATGGCGCAGGCGTGCCCTTTGGAGAAGATGAGACGGTCGCGATCCGGCCAGCGGGGATCGTTTGGGTCCACGTGCAGGTGGTGAAAGTAGAGCCCGGTGAGGATCTCGGCAGAGGAGAAGGCCCCGCCGATATGCCCGGTCTGCGCACTGTAGACCATCTTCAGAACGTGGACGCGGTATTGTTGAGCGCGCAGCGACAAATCCTTGATGAGTGCATCGGTGTGATAGTGCATTCGCACGGCCTTTCGTAATACGCCGAAATGCTAGAGATCTTAGTTTAATTGCAAAGCATCGTAGTGGTAGCCTGTAAATTTTGACGAAGTGTTGCGGTATTGGTGACTTGGCTCGTCGGGGCCGCCGAGGGTTGAAACCCCCGGCTAGCCAACCCAAGTCCACTCAAGTGGACTACCTTGCAGGGTACG
>CAYJNV010000166.1:0-9646 GCA_964370975.1 uncultured Caldilineaceae bacterium
CCCCGAAGGAAGCGCAGCCGCACCCACGGCCGGCCTTCACTTCACGCCCGAACTCCTGATCAATTTGCGTGCCCAGGGGGTCGATTTCGACACCGTGACGCTGCACATCGGCCTCGACACCTTCAAGCCAATCGAGGCGGCGCAAATTGAGGCGCACAAAATTCATACCGAATGGGCTGACTTGAGCCCTGCTACGGCGCGCCGCATCAATGATGGTGTGCTCCACGGCGGGCGTGTGGTGGCAGTGGGCACGACCGCAGTGCGCACCCTCGAGTGGGGGGCCACTGCCGCGCAGGGTATCGATCCCTGGCTTGAGCCGGAAGCGTGCCCGTGGAAGCGGGTGGCGGCATTCAGCGACGACGTGCGTCTCTACATCCGGCCAGGCTATCGCTTTCGCGCAGTGGATGCGCTCATCACCAACTTCCACCTGCCGCGCTCGAGCCTGCTGCTGCTTGTGAGCGCCTTCATTGCCCAGGCGCACGACGATGACGTGGACGCAGGGCGGCGCATTCTGCTCGAGAGCTACAGCGAGGCGCAGCGGCTGGGTTACCGCTTCTACTCGTTTGGCGACGCCATGCTGATCGTCTAGCGCTGCAGGCCAATTGATCAACAGCAAATCCTGAAACGCAATGTATGCGGATAACACCGATAGACACGGATTTGCGGGCGCTCTGCTTCCGTGGTTATCAGCGTTCATCCCAGTACCGGACCTTGGAGGACTATCGGCCGATTACTCGTGTTCTCCGAGTTCTAGATTTCGTAGTCGTACAGGTCGTAACTACCGCTGCGTGCTTCTTCGGCGTGGCTGCCACGGCCAACCTTGCGCAGCAATACGCCCAACGCCACCTGTTCCTCAGGGCTCAGTACGCTTATCTCGGCGACAATGGCGGCCACGTGAACAGGCAGGACAGCCTCGATCTTGGTGCGCCCTTGCGGCGTCAAATCCACCCACATGACGCGACGGTCACTCTCGCAGCGCCTGCGCGCCACGTAACCGTACTTCTCGAGATTGTCGATGACGAGGGTGATGTTGCCGCCGCTCTTGAGCAGCTTGGCGCCGATGTTTGATTGCGAAAGGGACCCCAGGTGGTAGAGGGCCTCCAGCACGCCGAACTGGGTAATCGTCAGGTCGTCGAGCGTGTGCTGGCGCAAGACGCGCGCATCGAGTGACTCGGCGGCGCGCGACAGTTTGATGTAAGTGTCCAGGGCAAGCACCTCGTCGGGCGTTCCTTGGTAACGTGTGGGCATGGGCGAGCGGACCTCCTTGCGGCCGGCGGCGATCACAATAACCGAAAGGGTGCGGTGTGTCAATGGCGTGTCGGATTGCATTCCGTTATCCGCTCCGCTAGAATTTGTCCATGTCCATTCTTCTTTTTGCCGACAACGACTCAGCAATGCAGTGGCTGGCGCCCCTTGCCGGCGCTGCCGCGCTGGAGAACGCGATCCTGCTGCGTGCCGGCGCGTCGCCATTGGCGGATACGCTAGCCACAGTTCTGCCGGCAATCACGGTGGTCGACATTGGCTCGCCACGTTTTGCGCGCCTCAACTTTGATGCAATCGCGCTGCTGATTGTGGATCTGCCGCAGGCCCAACTCGAAAGCTCGGGCGGCCGGCGGCTGATGGACGCCCTGGGCAAACTGGCCGCCGAGTCACTGGCGCTGGCCTTTGTGGGTAATGCCGCCAGTGTTGTGGGCGGCGCGCTGCTCGACGGCGTCCGCGCCGGCCTGAGCCTGGTGCCAAGCACGGCGGTGATTCCCGATTTGCGCGGCGTGGGCGATTTGCGCACGCTGCTCACCGCCCTGAGCGCACGCGGCTTGCGGCTGCTGGCGCTAGATGCTCCGGTGGCTCTGCGCTATAACAGCGCCGCCGATCGCGTGCAGGTGATGGGAACGGGCAGTGTGCTGTTGGCCGCATTTCGCTCCGCCTCTGCCGATGAGCCGCCTGTGGCGCGCCTGCATGTACTGACGGACGGCATGGACTCGGCGTGGCCCGACTAGCAGCAGCTCGCCAGCGCCGAACGCTTACGGGCGTCCCCCATTAAATGGACTTGTGCACGGTGCGCGGCGTGAGTGGTTTCATGCGCCGCGTAACGCATAGAGAAAGAGACCGCGATGACACTGCCGGACTATCGGCGCAACGTCATTCTCAAGGTGGTGGAGGAGCGAGGCTCGGCTCTGGTTATCGAGCTGGCCGAGCGTCTCGAAGTCTCAATGATGACAATTCGGCGCGATCTTGCCGAATTGGAGGAGGAAGGTGCGCTGCGTCGTGTGCATGGCGGGGCCGTGAGCCTGCGCCGGCGCAGCGTTGAGCCCGTCTACCCGGCGCGCACCGAGCACATGCATGGCGAGAAGGAGCGCATTGGCCTGCTGGCCGCGTCGCTGGTGGGCGATGGGGAAAGCGTTGCCCTCGACATCGGCACGACTACGCTCGAGGTCGCGCGAGGGATAGCGAACCGGCGCAATCTCACTGTACTGACGCCCAGCCTGCACATTGCCATCCTCTTGTCTACCTATCCTGATATTCGCGTTGTCGTGTCGGGTGGTATTGCGCGCCCGGTGGAAGGTTCACTGATTGGCGAACTGGCGCGCCATGCATTTGCGCACCTCTTTGTCGATCGCCTCTTTCTGGCTGTGGGCTGCCTTGATGCCGTCGCCGGTCTTTCAGAATACAATTGGGACGATGCGCTCATCAAGCAGGCGATGATTGCCAGCGCACGTGAGGTGATTGTGGTGGCCGACTCGAGTAAATTTGGCAAGGTGGCCTTCGCCCAGGTTGCACCGTTTACGCACGTGCACAAGGTGATTACCGACCGACTGCCGCCTGACGCAATCGTCGAGGCATTGGAGCGTGCCGGCGTTGACCTTCTCATTGCCGACGAAATACCCAGCACGCGGGAGCGTATTGATGTCGAATCATGAATCAAACTGGTTGCATACGCTCTTTGGCGTGGCGAAGCCGATCATCGCCATGTGCCACTTGCGCGGATTGCCCGGCGACCCACGTTGGGAAGCTTCCGCAGGGATGGCCGGGGTACTCGCCAATGCGCGCGCTAACCTGGCCGCACTCCAGGCGGGCGGCGTAGATGGCGTGATGTTCTCAAACGAGTGGAGCACGCCCTAAATGCTGCGCACTGAGCCGATTGTAGGCATGAGCATGGCGCGTGTAATTGGCGCGCTGCGGGACGAAATCCGCGTGCCTTTTGGTGTGGATGTGCTGTGGGACGCGCGCGCCACGGTTGAACTGGCCGTTGCGGTTGAGGCGGCCTTTGTGCGCGAGGTCTTTACGGGCGCGTATGCTTCGGACTTTGGGCTGTGGACAACAGGCAGCGGTGAAGTCATCCGTCTGCGCAATCGGCTTGGTGGCGCGTCGATCCGCTTGCTTTACAACATTGTGCCCGAGGCGGCGATTGGCCTGGGCGGGCGCACCCTGGCCGATGTCGCGCGCTCGACCGAATTCAACGATCAGCCGGATGCGCTCTGTGTTTCGGGTGTGACGGCGGGCGCTGAGACGAGCGTGGAGCAACTGCGCACGGTGCGCGCGTCCGTCCACACGCCTGTCTTCGTCAACACCGGTGTGCGCGCGGAGAACATCGTGACGATGCTGACGATCGCCGATGGTGCGGTGGTGGGCACGACCTTCAAGCGCGACGGATACATCTGGAATGATGTGGATGAGGTGCGCGTGCGCACTTTCATGGACAAAGTGCGTTCAGTGCGCGCCCAGACGCAGCGCCCGTCAGACCGAAACTGATGCGATGGCCGCAGGGCGAAAACCTCAATGAATCTCCGAAGTGGGCGCGGAGGCGTGCAGGGAATGGTAGCCCATACGGTCCAAGGACCCAATATGAAATGGGGCCTGCCCTTGGCGGCACACGTTAATCTGCGAACGGCATGGAACGCTGTCAGCGCGTGGTACCAGGCACGCCATGAAATCCCTGCGGAGAGTGCGCACTATGGCCCCTGGGCGCCGCTCGAAAACGAACTGCGTTTGCTGGGCAATGTCGAGGGTCTGCGCATCCTTGAGGTGGGCTGCGGCGGCGGGCAGTGCTCCATTGCATTTGCACGTCAGGGGGCCACATGCGCCGGCATCGACCTGAGCGACACGCAACTGGAGTTTGCGCGCAGCCTTGCCCAGGCAAACGGCGTTGCGGTTGACTTCCGGCAGGGCCGCGCCGAGGAGCTTTCATCGTTCGCGAGTGACACGTGGGATGTCGTCTTCAGCGCCTACGCCTTTCAGTACGTCGAGGATTTGCAGCGAGCGCTCCACGAGTGCGGGCGCGTGCTCGTGCCTGGCGGCCGCCTCGTCATCAGCCTCGATCACCCCTTCCGCGACTGCTTCTTTGACGAGGCGGATGACGACATGACGATCTACGCCAGCCGCAGCTACTTCGACCCGTCGCCCATGCACTGGACATTTGGGGACACTGGTATACAAATGGCATCGTATCACCGCACCCTTGCCGAGTGGGTTGGCGGACTGACGCGCGCAGGTTTCGTGATTACGCAGCTCCTGGAGCCACCCCCGCCTGTGGCAATGCTTGACGAGATCTGGCCAGCCGACGATGCGCTCTCGGCGCTGCGCCACGTCCCGATGACGATCATCTTTGTGGCGCAAAAGCAACCACAGCCTCGCGCCCTGCGCGGGCCATCTGACCACGACGAAAGCTAATCCGTGCACGCTCAGACTCTACGCCTGCCCACGGCGGCGCGCATTCTCGACGTTCGCCAGGACAATTACCGCACGCGCACCTTTACGCTGGATTTGTCGCTGGATGCGCAGCCCGGCCAGTTCGTCATGGTGTGGTTGCCGCGCTTTGACGAGAAGCCATTCTCATTAATCGATGCGAATCCCGTGACTGTCATGGTGACGGCGGTGGGGCCCTTCAGCGCGCTGGTGCACACAAAACAACCCGGTGATCGTCTCTGGCTGCGCGGCCCCTTCGGCCACGGCTTTGCACCCACCCAGCCGAGCGAGCACTGCGTGCTTGTGGGCGGGGGCTATGGCGTTGCGCCGCTTTACTGGCTTGCCCAACTGCTTGGCGGGCGCACCCAGCGCGTGACGACCATCATCGGTGCACGCAGCGCCGACGACCTACTCTTTGCGGGCCACTTTGAAGCGCTGCAGCACGCGCAGACGCGCTATCAACTGCTGGCGACAACCGAGGACGGATCCTCAGGGCAGCCCGGTCGCGTGACGGATGCGCTGGCGCCGCTGCTGGCCGCGGGCGACGTGTCGGCCATTTATGCGTGTGGCCCGCACGCGATGTTGGCGGCGCTTGAGGGCGCGGCGCGGCGTTCCGGCGTGCCGTGTCACTTGAGTTGGGAGGCCTATATGCGCTGCGCAATCGGCATCTGTGGGGCGTGTGAACACGAGGGGCGCGTGCTGTGCATGGACGGGCCAGTGCTTGCCGGCGTGCGCTGACAGCGTGGCCTTTGCATTCGTGATCCATGATTGCGGCCGCCCAACCTGGGCGGCCGTTTTGGTTTTGAGGTTATGGTATGTCGAAGGGCACCTGGTGCAACTGAACGCCCTCGGGGGTATCGATGAAGCAGAGCAGGAGCTCGGGGCGCGATCCCACGAGCAGCTCTACGGCGCGGCCATAGCGGCGCAATGTGGCCTCGTATTCGTTGTGGGCAAGATTCCATGCAACAGAACGCATGGCCGAGATGTGATTTGTCTTGAAGTCAATTACGCACCAGCCGCCGCCGGGTCGCATGTAGAGGAGGTCCATGCGGCCACTATCGGGGAGATCACCTGCGGTAGCGCACTGGTAGGGCAACTCGTGGTAGCGGCGGGGCGCCGCAGCCATCTCGGCAAAGAGCGTGTGTTCCTGCAGCAACTGAAGGAGGCGGCGACATTTGGCCACGGCGCGGCTGCGCACACTGTCGTCGTGCAGACCGCGCGCGCTCGCGCGCGCGTTGGCCCAGGCGTCGAATGGCGGCATTTTCGAGTCCTCGGGAAAGCGCCAGAGGGTGATCGCCTCATGCACGATCTCGCCGATAACCCACGCAGGCGCGTAGTCATCACCATGCTCAGGCGCCACGCGCCATGGTCGCTCAGGCCGCTCCACGCGCGCGCCACGGACTGTCAGCGGCTCAACCATGCGGTGGTTCCAGCTATCGATAACAGTGGCGGGCTGCGCGCCTGAGATATCGACCCCAGACCTGATTGTGTCAGCGGCTGCGGTTGCGGGCGGTTGGCCGGGTGTGTGCACGATGCATGCAAAGTGCCCGCAACCGCTCGAGTGGTGCGCGCCGGCCTCCGCCAGCGCCCGATTGAGCAAACCGTCGATGTCTCCGGAAGCGCCTACGGCCTTGAGCCAGCCGCTTGTGCTGCAACCCTCCTTGCCGCGCTTGACGTTGCCGCTGAAGATGAGGCGGTCTCGCGCGCGCGTGGCTGCGACGTAGAGAATGCGCTCGGTTTCGGCGAGTTCACGCTCTTTCGCGTCCAGCACCGCCGCGCCATAGAGTAGCCCCTCGCCGCCACCTTCTAGCTTCGTTGAGAAGAGCAGGCCATGTTGTGGGTCGATGTAAAGGATTTCGGCGCTGTTCCTGCCGGCGCTGCCGGCGTCCCCTATCACAACCACGGGGAATTCCAGCCCTTTGGCGGCATGCACCGACATGATCTGTACGGCGCCGCGTTCGTCGGCGCGCGCTTCGCCTTCGCGCGTGGTGGCGCGCTGCAGGGCGACCACGCGCTCGAGAAAGTCGGTCACGCTCGGCGTGGGGGCGGCACGCGCTTCATCGATCAGCTTGGAGAGATTGCGCGCGGCACGCGTCTGCCCTGCCATGAGCAGCGCTGCGCCATAAGTGGCGCGCGCCAGAAATGCCTCGAGCAGCGCGGCGACGCTAACGCGACCTGCCAGCGCATGGAGTTCCTCAATGAGTGCGACGGCTTCGCTGGCGCGCAGGCTTGTGTCGCATCGCAGTTGCTGCCAAAGCACGCCCGGCGCACGCGCACCACGTGGACCCGCGGGTGCGTCGGCGCACAAGCGCATGATGGAAGCATCGGTCATGGCTACGGCGGGCGACCGCAGAAGACCCACGAGCGCAAGGTTGTCTTGCGGGTCAGCGATTGCGCGCAAGGCGTTAAGGATGTCTCGCACCTCGGGACGATCATAGAAGCCGCGGCCCGCTACGGTGACGCTGGCAATCGAAGCGCGCTCGAGCGCATCCTCGTACCAGGTGAATGCGCCGGCGCTGCGACAGAGGATGGCCATGTCGCCCCAGTCAACACCCTGTGCGTGGAGTAATTGCAGGCGCGCGGCGAGGGCGTCGGCGGCGCAGGGCAGGGCTTCGGCCTTGGCACCCTCGGCAAGCAGGAACTCGACGCACGCTGTGTCTGTCAATTCAGGAGGGGTCGCACGCACGGCCTGCAGCGGGCTGAAGCGCGCGCGCAAGGTGGTCTCTGCACCGCCGTCGAAAATAGGCCGGAGCAGCGTCTCGGTCGCTTCGATCAATGCTTTGTGCGCACGGTAGGAGAGCGCAAGCTCGGTGACCACGCCGCCCTCGCCCTCGACGCGCGTGCGCGCCTCCTGGAAGACGCCCATTTCTGCGCCGCGGAAGCCGTATATGGATTGCTGGGCGTCGCCCACCACAAAGAGGTGGCCCGGCCCACGCCGCAGCAACTGCACAAGTTCGGCCTGGCGCGCGTTGGTATCCTGGAATTCATCCACAAGCAGCGCCGCAACCTGTTGTTGCCATTCGAGGCGCACGTCGAGGCGGGTGCGCAGCAGTGCCAGCGCGCCCGCTTCGAGATCGTCAAAGTCGAGCGCAGCCAACGCCTGCTTGGCCTCTGCGTAGCGCTTGCTTGCGTCGGCATGAATTGCCGCCACGAGTGGGCGCAGGGCCAGCAGGCGCAGGTCGGCAGCGGGGTCGGGCATGGTCTTGCCAAAGGTCTCTTCGATTGTGTCCTTGAGGCGTGCGACATCCTCTTTCGGATTGAATGCCTGCCAGTTGGCTACTGCGCCAACGCTTTTTTTGAGAAGGCCCTTCACCTGGCCAAGTGCGGCCAGCGCGGCGCCCAGTTCGCCACGTCCATCGGCTTCAATTGCCTGATCCCACGCGGCCAGCGCGCTGCAGATCATGGGATAGGCCTTGTCGCCCACTGCCTTCGCGTCCGCTTGCGCATACGCAGCGCGCAACGACGCGACGCAGGTGGCGGCCGTGCCGCGCACGAAGAAGGCGCGGATATCGGCAACCAATACGTCAAGATAGGCACGCGCCGCGAGGTCCGCGTCTTCTCCCACGACCTCGGCGGCGGCGAGCCGCTGTTCAAGTATTTTCTCGAGTAGCGCGCGCACCTCATCAACGCTCTTGGCGGCAAAGAGGGGCGCGTACTTCTCCTCCACCACGGCGGCGGCCAGCGCATCATCCAGGCAATTCGTGCGCAGCAGCAACGCCTGGCCCTCGTCCAGCACGGCAAAGCGCGGGTCGACGACCGCCTCAGCAGGGTGGCGGCGCAGGATTTCTGTGCAAAGCGAGTGGATGGTGCCTATGCGCGCGCTGTCCAGGTCGCGCGCCGTGCGCTCCCACTTGGCGCGCACGCCGGAAGTCAGCGGCAGTTGAAGGTAGTCGCGGATGGCGGCGCGCAGGCGACCGCGCATCTCCAGCGCCGCCTTTTCGGTAAAGGTGATGGCGACGACTGCGCGCAGCGGGATCTCCTCCGCCACGAGCGAGAGATAGCGCGAGACGAGGGTACGCGTTTTGCCGGAGCCTGCGCCGGCCTGGACGAGCACATCGGCGCCGCGTGCCACGACCGCGGGGCGCTGTTCGGCGCTGGGGTTGACGCGCAGGACGATAGGGTCGAGATCGACTTGGGTGAAGGCGCACATGGTGGTCACCATTGCTTTGTTTCAAAGTGCCAGCAGAAGCTCGATGCGGGGCAGTAGGTGGGGCAGCCTTCGTCGGGCGGCCTCGGGCGGAAGTCACCGTCACGAATGGCGGCGACGGCTGCGCCCGCATAGCCGGAAGCGAGTGGCAGGGCGACAGCGGCGCCGCCCAACGAGGCGAGCGACCACGCTGCCGCCTCGCCCTTGCGCATGAAGAAGTAGATGCCGTCAACGCTGGCGCCGCCGTCGTTCGATTGCTGCGCCGCCGCGGCGTAGAGGGCAAGCTGCAACTTCTTGCCGCGCTGGAGCACCGCCTTGGAAGCGTAGCTGCTTGAGCCGAGCTTGTAGTCAATGATGAGCAGGCTCCCGTCAGGAAGCCTGTCGACACGATCGATGACGCCGCGCAGATTGAGCACGAAGGGCGCCCCGCCTTCCGCGGGCCACGGCTGCACAGGACTGTCCGGCGGCTCGATGTGCACTTGGCGTTGCGCGCCAAAGAAGTATTCCAGGCCTATAGGAATGCCGCCGATGGCGTCCAGCGCGTGGAGCGCGCGTCGCACATTCTCGACCATTTCCTCGCAGGTGCGCGGCCATGAGGGCGGCGCACGGAAGCCTTCGCTCATCGGTGCGGTCCCAAGCACGGCCGCGGCGACGGCGGGTAGCGCATCGAGCAGCGCATCGAGTGGTGGTCTGGCCTCAGCGTTGAGGTGGGGTCTGTAGAGACGCTCCATGATGCGGTGGTAGAGGGTGCCGATCTGCGCGGGGCCGGGACCATCTTCGGGCTCGACGCGCGCCTCCACCTGCAGCGTCTTCGCC
>CAYJNV010000167.1:0-2353 GCA_964370975.1 uncultured Caldilineaceae bacterium
GCGCTTGAAGCCGTGGCCGCTGCGGCGCTGCGCGCAGAGGGGCTGGACGCGGCCTCCTTGAATCTCATCATCACGAGTGATGAAGAGGTGCGCGCCGTCAATCTGGCCTACCGCGGCGTGGACGCCCCCACCGACGTGTTGAGCTTTACGGCGCAAGAAGAGCAGGACGAGAGTGTCACCGCATCCATCGTGGGTGCACCGCCCGAACTGCAGGCGCTGCTCGACGAGTCGCTGGGGGATATCGTGATTGCCTATCCCTACGCCGCAAGGCAGGCGGCCCATTTCGGCAACAGCACGGCCAACGAACTGCTGCTGCTCACGGTGCACGGCGTGCTGCATCTGCTGGGCTACGACCACGCCACGCCCGCCGATGAGGCGGCCATGTGGATGCGCCAGGAAGAAATCTTGACCGCATTTGGCGTGACAGGGCTGTCCATGCGCCGCTACGATGAGTGAGCCAACCATGACAACCACTGCTTCTCCGTCCGCGGCAAAGCCAGCCCCCGTCGACCCCGTAGTGCCCGCCCCTGCTGCCCCGGCGCGCGACGGCTTCATCGCGGGCCGCCTCTTTGCCTATCGCGCCGCACTCAACGGCGCGGCCTATGTGCTGCGCACGCAGCCCAGTGGGTGGATTGAACTCGCCGCGCTTGTGGTTGTCTATGGCGCGGCCTGGTTCTTTCACGTCAGCGCCATTGAGTGGGCGCTGCTGACCATGGTCATCTTCGGCATCCTGGCACTTGAGGCGCTGAATACGGCCATCGAAGCCGTGGTCGACCTTGTTTCGCCCGCCTACCATGACCTGGCGCGCATTGCCAAGGACGCGGCAGCAGGCGCATTGATCTTTGCCGTGATCGCCAGTGTGATTGTGGCCGGGGTGATTTTTGTCCCGCGCATCCTGGCGCTCTTTTAGCAACAGACTGCTCTACGTATATCGGCAAAAGCGCCAGGAACGCCAGGAAAAGCAATCAAGAACTGCACGCAGCACATCTGGAGACAAGCACACGCGCCATGTCTCTGCCTCGCATCACCCCACCCGCACTCAACCCTGCGAACCTTCAACCTTTGGCCTTCTTTCGGGACATTCTGCCGCGGGAAGGGTACAAATGTCAGTAGCGCCCCAATTCGGTTGTGATATAATTCACAAATAGTTCTGGCTGTGCTGCGGAGAGGGATCACTCGCACCCACCCTCCACGCTGCGAGCGTCTATGGTACACTGACTGGCGGCGCAAAACTCGTTCATTCACGAGCAGAAAGCTCCAGTTGCAGCCCATTGGCTGTGCGCAACACATTCAGAACACAAACAGCCAGGAGTATCGTATGGCAGAGTCCGCTACGAACACAGCATCCTCCACGCAGGCGCCTGCAGCCCTTGTGCCCGGCGGCGAAGGCGCGCCCATCTGGTTCCAAACGACGGCCGCCGACGCATTGCACTTGCTCGGAACCACTGACGGCGGGTTGACGGCCGCGGAGGCCACAGCGCGCCTGGCGCAGTACGGCCCCAACGAATTGGTGGAGCGAAGTGGGCGCAGCCCCTGGTCGATCCTGTTGGAACAGTTCACCAACATCCTCACGCTGCTGCTGATCGCGGCCTCGCTCGTTTCGGCCTTCCTGGGTGACTGGATCGAGGCGGTCGTCATACTGATCATCGTTATCCTCAACGGCGTGCTCGGCTTTACGCAGGAGTACCGCGCCGAACAGTCCATGGCTGCACTCAAAAAGATGTCAGTGCCCACAGTGCGCGTGCGCCGTGGCGGGCGCACACTGGATGTGGATGCAAGCAGCCTCGTCCCCGGCGACGTGGTCATCCTCGAGACCGGCAATGTGGTGCCTGCCGACGGGCGCGTCCTGCGCAGCCTCAACATGCGCGCCATGGAAGCCGCCCTCACCGGCGAATCGGAGGCGGTGGAAAAGGACCCGACCCTCGTTTTCGATACCAGCCTGCCCCTGGGCGATCGGCGCAATATGGTCTATGCCGGCACCATCATCAACTACGGGCGTGGTGAGATGCTCGTCACCGGTACGGGCATGCAGACTGAACTGGGCAACATTGCCACCATGCTCCAGGATGTGATCGAAGAGGCCACACCCTTGCAGCAGCGGCTGGACAAGTTGGGCAAATGGCTGGCGATTGGCGCAATTGCGCTTGTCGTCATCATATTTGTTGGGGGCATTGTGCTTGGGCAGGGATTCGAGAAGATGCTGCTGACGGCTGTGAGTCTGGCCGTGGCCGCCATTCCCGAAGCGCTGACCGCCGTTGTGACAATTGCCCTCTCGCTGGGGGCACAGCGCATGCTGCAGCGCAAGGCGCTCATCCGCCAGTTGCACGCCGTGGAGACGCTCGGTTCGGTGACG
>CAYJNV010000167.1:2363-9629 GCA_964370975.1 uncultured Caldilineaceae bacterium
ATTTGCTCGGACAAGACCGGCACCCTCACGCAGAACCGCATGAGCGTGACCGCGCTGGACGTTGCCAATCACTCACTGGAATTACGGCAAGCCGAAGACTCCGGAGGTATGCGTCTCGTGCGCGTCAGCGGCCCCGAGGCGGGTGCTGCACCAGGGGACGATCTGCTGCCGACTCTGGACCTGTTGCTCGTCGCCGGGTCGCTCTGCAACGATGCCGTACTCGAACGCTCAGACCATAGGAAGGCCAGCGCGAGCGATGTCGCGCTCAGTGGCAGCCACTGGTACGCCGTGGGCGACCCAACGGAAGGGGCCATCATCCTGGCGGCTGCAGAGTATGGCGTCCTCAAATACGAACTCGAAGCAGCCTTCCCGCGCATCGACGAATTGCCGTTTGACTCGACGCGCAAGCGCATGACCACAATTCACACGATGCCAACCGACGAGAGCGTCATCCCTGAAGGCCTCCGTGCCGTGTGGGATCGGCGTGTGAACACCGGCGATGCGTCGCACGTAGCCTTCACCAAGGGCGCGGTGGACTCGTTGCTCGAGTGCAGCACCTCCGTCTGGATTGAAGGCGCACAAGCCCCGATGGACGATGGACACCGCCGTCAAATCATGGAAGCCAACAATCGGCTTGCAGCGCAGGGCAAGCGCGTCCTCGGCGTGGCCGTGCGCACGCTGGATCACGCGCCCGACAAGCAGGAAGTCAAGCAGATCGAGACCGACCTGATTCTGGTTGGTCTCTACGGCATGATTGACCCGCCCCGCCCTGAAGTGCGCGAGGCGGTCCTCACGTGCCGCAGTGCAGGCATTCGCCCTGTCATGATTACGGGCGACCACCCGCTCACTGCGCGCCACATTGCGCAGCAGGTGGGCATTACCGACGCGCGCCCCGGCGAAGAGGCTCCCTACCTCACAGGCCAGGACATTGACGCGCTTTCGCCCGAAGCGCTGCGCGAGCGGGCACGCGACGTGCAGGTCTTTGCACGCGTCTCCCCTGAGCACAAACTGAGCCTCATCGAGATATACCAGGAGCAGGGCAACATAGTGGCCATGACCGGTGACGGCGTCAACGATGCGCCGGCGCTCAAGAAGGCCGACATCGGCGTGGCCATGGGCATTACGGGTACGGATGTCTCCAAGGAAGCCGCCAACATGGTGCTGCTGGACGACAACTTCGCCACCATTGTGGCCGCCGTCGAGGAAGGGCGCGTCGTCTACGACAATATCCGCAAGTTCATCCAGTACCTGCTTACCTGCAACGCCAGCGAGATTGCCGTCATGCTGCTCTGGCCGGCGGCGGCGCTGCTATTCGGCATCCAGCTGGGAGCAGATGCAACGATTGCGTTGCTGCCCCTGCAGATTCTGTGGATGAACCTGGTGACCGACGGCCTGCCCGCGCTGGCGCTGGGCGTGGAGAAGGCCGAGCGCAACGTCATGCGCCGCCCGCCCTATTCCTCCGAGGAGAGCATCTTTGGGCGGGGCATGCTGCCCTTCATAGCCGTCTTCGGCGTGGTCATGAGCATCATCGCGATTGCCGTGGGGCTGTGGGACTTCCACCGTGACCCCACCGGCCCCTGGCAGACGCTGCTCTTCACCACGCTCATCTTCAACCAGGTGATGCTGGCGTTGGGACTGCGCTCGATTGAGCAGTCGCTCTTCTCCATCGGCCTTTTCAGCAACCCCTCCATGGTGGCGGCCTTCCTCAGCACTGTGCTGCTGCAACTAATGGTTATCTACGTGCCCTTTTTCCAGGGAATCTTCAAGACGCAGGCGCTGGGCTTTGTGGAAGTGCTGATAGCGCTGGGTATGGGTGTGCTGGTGCTGCTGTGCGTTGAATTGTGGAAGTGGTTCCTGCGCCGTCGCATGGCCGCCAATCACTAGGTCAGACGCCCGGTTTCACAAACAGGCTTTCTCTTGGGGAGATCACGATGTCGAACACCGAATCCGTAACGCAGCGTCCCGCCTGGCAGGCGCTTGTGGAACACCAGCGCACGCAGGCCGATGTCCACATGCGCACGCAATTTGCGCACGAGCCTGATCGGTTCACGCGCTTCTCACTTACTTTGGGCGACATTCTCTTCGACTATTCCAAGAACCGCATCAGCGATGAAACGATGACGCTGCTGCGCAACCTTGCTGCCGAAGCAGGCCTGACGCAGGCCATCGAGGCCATGTTCAGCGGCGCCCGGATCAACAGCACCGAAGGGCGCGCCGTGCTGCATGTGGCGCTGCGCAACCGCTCCAACCGCCCCATTCTGGTGGACGGCCAGGATGTGATGCCCGCCGTGAACCGCGTGCTGGCGCAGATGCGTGCATTTAGCGAGCGCGTGCGCAGCGGTGCGTGGACCGGCTACACGGGCAAACGCATTACCGACGTGGTCAACATCGGCATAGGCGGCTCGGATCTCGGGCCGAAGATGGTGGTGCGCGCACTCACGCCCTATGTTCACCCCGACATGCGCTTCCACTTCGTCTCCAACGTGGACGGCACCGACATTGCCGAGACGCTGCGCAAGGTCAACGCCGAGAGCGTTCTCTTTCTGGTTGCCTCCAAGACCTTCACCACGCAGGAGACAATGGCCAACGCGCAGACGGCGCGTGCCTGGTTCCTGGGCCACGCCGGTGATGAGGCGGCAATAGCCAAACACTTCGTCGCCCTCTCCACCAACGAGGAGAAGGTGACGGCCTTCGGCATTGATCCGGCCAACATGTTCGAATTCTGGGACTGGGTGGGCGGACGCTACTCGCTTTGGTCAGCGATTGGCCTGTCGATTGTCATTGCCGTGGGTTATGAGCGCTTTGCCGAACTGCTGGACGGCGCGCACGCCGTAGACGAGCACTTCCGCACGGCCCCCTATGCGCAGAACATTCCCGTAACGATGGCGCTGCTGGGCATTTGGTACAACAACTTCTTCGGCGCCGAGACCGAAGCGATTTTGCCCTACGACGAGACAATGGCCTTCTTCCCCAGCTACTTCCAGCAGGGCGACATGGAGAGCAACGGAAAGAGCGTCACCAAGCAGGGGGCGTACATAACCGACTACAGCACGGGGCCCGTCATTTGGGGGCAGCCGGGCACCAACGGCCAGCACGCCTTTTATCAATTGATCCATCAGGGCACCAAGTTGATTCCCTGTGATTTTCTGGCTCCGGCGCAGTCGCACAACCCCGTGGGCGAGCATCACACGCTGCTCCTGTCCAACTTCCTGGCGCAGACGGAGGCGCTTATGCGCGGCCGTACAGTAGAGGAGGCACGCGCCGAACTTGAAGCGCAGGGCCAGAACGGCGCAATTCGCGACTTGCTTGCCACCGCCAAAAGCTTCCCCGGCAACCGTCCCACCAATTCCTTTGTCTTCCCGCTGCTGACACCACACACGCTGGGCAGCCTGATTGCGCTGTACGAGCACAAAATCTTTGCACAAGGGGTGATCTGGAACATCAACTCATTCGATCAGATGGGTGTTGAGTTGGGCAAACAGTTGGCTTCCGCCATTCTGCCCGAACTGCGCACGGACGAGCCTGTAGCGACACACGATGCGTCGACCAATGGCCTCATGAACTTCATCAAGGCGCGGCGTTGAGCAGGGCTGCAGCAGAGACTGATTAATCGGCCGCTTTCATGACTGCAGGATCTATAAGGAAACGAAGATGATTGAGGATTATGTAGCCCCCGATCACATTAATAATGAACAGTTGCGCACATGGATTGAAGAGATGGTCGCGCTCTGCAAGCCCCAGGCTGTGCACTGGTGCGACGGTTCAGACGCTGAGTACCAACTGCTGTGCGACCAGATGGTCGCGAGCGGCACCTTCATTCGCCTCAACGCCGCGAAGCGCCCAAACAGCTTTCTTGCCCGCTCGCATCCCAGCGACGTGGCACGCGTGGAAGACCGCACCTACATCTGCTCGCTGAGCAAGAACGACGCCGGCCCCACCAACAACTGGATGGCGCCGCGCAAGATGAAGGCGCTGCTGCGTCCTCGCTTTGACGGCTGCATGGCGGGACGTACGCTCTACGTCATCCCCTTCAGCATGGGGCCGATTGGTTCGCCCATTGCGCACATTGGCGTGCAAATCACCGACTCTCCCTACGTGGTCGTCAACATGCGCATCATGACGCGCATGGGCAGCCAGGTGCTCGAGGTGCTGGGCGAGGGCGACTTCGTGCACTGTCTGCACTCGGTAGGCATGCCGCTGGCCCCCGGCCAGCATGACGTGACCTGGCCCTGCAGCCCCGATCCGGCCGACAAGTACATTGTCCACTTCCCCGAGGAGCGCGCGATCTGGAGCTACGGCTCAGGCTACGGCGGCAACGCGCTGCTGGGCAAGAAGTGCTTTGCGCTGCGCATTGCCTCGGTGCTCGCCCACGAGCAGGGCTGGCTCGCCGAGCACATGCTGATTCTGGGCGTCAAGAGCCCAGACGGACACAAGACCTACGTCGCCGCGGCCTTTCCCAGCGCCTGCGGCAAAACCAACTTCGCCATGATGATTCCGCCCAGACCCTTCCTCGAGGAAGGCTGGGATGTAACCACTATCGGCGATGACATTGCCTGGATCAAGCCGGGGCCCGACGGGCGTATCTATGCCATCAATCCCGAAGCGGGCTTCTTTGGTGTTGCGCCGGGCACGAATGCCAAGACCAACCCAAACGCCATGGCTTCGGTCGAGGCCAACACGGTCTTCACCAACGTGGCCCTTACCGATGATGGCGATGTGTGGTGGGAGGGGATGACCGCGACCGCCCCCGCACACCTGATTGACTGGACGGGCCAGGAGTGGACGCCCGATTGCGGGCGCAAGGCTGCCCACGCCAACGCACGCTTTACGGCGCCGCTGAGCCAGTGCCCTTCTGTGGACCCTGCATATGATGATCCTCAGGGCGTGCCGATTGCGGCCTTCATCTTTGGCGGGCGACGCAGCACAGTTGTGCCGCTGGTCTACCAATCCTTCAACTGGGCCTTCGGCGTCTACAACGCCGCCACCATGGGATCGGAGATGACCGCAGCGGCGTTTGGCAAGATGGGCGAAGTGCGGCGCGACCCCTTTGCCATGCTTCCCTTCTGCGGTTATCACATGGGGGATTACTTCAACCACTGGCTAAACTTTGGCCGCCACCTGCACAATCCGCCGCGCATCTTCAACGTCAACTGGTTCCGGCGCGATGAGGATGGCAACTTCCTTTGGCCGGGCTTCGGCGAGAACATGCGCGTGCTCAAGTGGATTGTGGAGCGTGCACGCGGCAAGGCCTCGAGCATCGAGAACCCGCTGGGCTGGGTGCCGCGCTACGAGGACATTGACTGGCGCGGCCTGGAAGATTTTGCCAGCCATGACTTTGATCGACTGATGAACGTTGATCGCGACCAGTGGCTCAAGGAGCTGGCTGCACACGACGACCTCTTCTTCAAGCTCTATAACAGGCTGCCTAAAGAGACGACCTCCATCCGCGAGCTGCTGCTCTCCAGCCTCTGGCGTACGCCCGAGAATTGGGATGCGACATTCGGATAGGCTGGCGGCCATTCCCTTCAGATCAATCCTGTTGTGCTATTGACATTGTTGGACACAAGGAGATTTCACCATGCAGGAATTCAGTCCGCGCGACCACAGCCCTGTCGGCCTCGATGCCCAGGGGCTCGACAACAACATCAAGACCGTTTACTGGAATTTGCCTACGCCTGCGCTTTACGAGGAAGCGCTCAAGCGCAACGAAGGTGTGCTGGGCCACCTGGGACCGCTGGTGGTGCGCACCGGCCAGTTCACGGGCCGCTCGCCCAATGACAAGTTTGTGGTGGATGAGCCGACCAGCCGCGAGCATATCTGGTGGGGCAAGGTTAACCGCCCGATAGAGCCCGACCGTTTCGACGAATTGCACCGGCGCATGGCCTCCTACCTGCAGGGCAAGGACGTCTTTGTGCAGGACCTGTGGAGCGGGGCCGACCCGCAGTACCGCATGCCCGTGCGCATCATCACGCAGTATGCGTGGCACAGCCTCTTCTGCAAGAACCTCTTCATCCAGCCCAAGCAGGAAGAATTGGCCACCATGCGCCCCGAGTTTGTCGTTATCGACTGCCCGGGCTTCCACGCCTATCCCGAGATTGACCACACGCACTCGGATGTCTTCATCCTGGTGAACTTTGCCAAGCGCATGGTGCTCATCGGTGGCACCGAGTACGCGGGCGAAATCAAGAAGTCAATCTTCACGGCCATGAACTACTACCTGCCCTTCAAGGATGTCGAGCCCATGCACTGCTCGGCCAACATTGGCAGCAAGGGCGACACGGCCATCTTCTTCGGCCTCAGCGGCACGGGCAAGACGACCCTCTCGGCGGATCCCAACCGCACGCTCATCGGCGACGACGAGCATGGCTGGAGCGACTCGGGCATCTTCAACTTCGAGGGCGGCTGCTACGCCAAGGTGATTCGCCTCTCGCCCGAGGGTGAGCCGGAAATCTACCAGACGACGCGCCGCTTCGGCACCGTGCTCGAAAATGTAGGGCTCGACATCCACACGCGCCGCCTGAATCTGGACGACGACAGCCTGACCGAAAACACCCGCTCGGCCTACCCTATTAGCCACATTCCCAATGCTTCGCGTGACGGGCGCGGCGGCCACCCCAAGAACATCGTCTTCCTCACGGCCGATGCCTACGGCGTGCTGCCTCCCATTTCGCGGCTGACCTCCGAACAGGCCATGTACCATTTCATCTCGGGCTACACGGCCAAGGTGGCGGGCACAGAGCGCGGCGTCAAGGAGCCGAGCCCCATCTTCAGCGCCTGCTTCGGTGCACCCTTCATGGCGCAGCATCCCAGCGTCTACGCGCAGTTGCTGGGCAAGAAGATCGCGCAGCATGACGTAACCGTGTGGCTGGTGAATACGGGCTGGACGGGCGGTCCCTACGGCGTTGGCAACCGCATGAAGCTGGGCTATACGCGTGCCATGATCAACGCAGCCCTGAGCGGTGAACTGGACAATGCCGAGTATGTGAAAGAGCCGGTCTTCGGCGTGCAGGTGCCCTCGCACGTGCCCAACGTGCCCGATGAGGTGCTGAACCCGCGCAACACGTGGCAGGACAAGGCAGCGTTTGACGAGCAGATTCGCGCTCTGGCAGGTATGTTCGTCAAGAACTTCGAGCAGTTCGCCGACCAGACGCCTGCCGAGATCCGCGCCGCCGCGCCGAACCCGAACGCCTAGACAAGATGCAGGACAATTGAGTCGAGGATGCGCAGCGGGGAGCCGAAAGCTCCCCGCTGCGCGCGCATGGCCCC
>CAYJNV010000168.1:0-5270 GCA_964370975.1 uncultured Caldilineaceae bacterium
GGGCTTAAAACACTCGAGAATCATTGTTGGCGCTGTGAGTCATACTCACCGCCTCCTGAAACAAGAAGATATATCGATTTCTCCTATGCAGTCTTTAGTGGGTCAGCCACATGGCTTGCGATACAGCAAGCATTGCCTGGCAGTCCGCACCTTACACAAGTGAAGAGCAGAGAGACAACAGGAACTGTTGTTGGTGGTAAGAGCGGTGGGGGTACACCCGGTCCCATCCCGAACCCGGCAGTTAAGCCCACCAGCGCCCATGGTAGTCTGGGTCTTACCCACGCAAGAGTAGGCCACCGCCAACTACAATCTTCCTGTCTTGTCTCTCTGTTTTTTATTTCCCATTTTTCCCTCTTCCAAAGCCGCCTGATAGACCCCATCCACCATCCACCATCCATCGCTAGATTGCTTCGCAGACCCGGCGCATTGCAGTGCCAGCCGCCCGCGTGGTAAACTCATCTCCACGGGATTCTCCCGCACGGTTGTGAGTGGATTGATACAAACGATGGAGCCAGATAACCCACCGTCTGCTTTGCCCAAGCGTTTGGCGCGCGGTCGCGCTGAGCGCTTCTTTGGCAAGAAAGATACTGCGCAGCGCAGATTGTCGCCGCGTATCCATAGTGGTCGTTTTACCCATAGCGGCTCCATCCGGCCAGGCTTGCTTGAGTTTTCAGGCGCGCCTGGCTTTTTGCATCGTCTTTCAGGTGAGAAGTCATCCCCTGCAGAATTGAGGAATTTGTGAAGGTCGTCCCTGTCCTCCTGGCCGCCGGCTTTGGCACGCGCATGAATTCGGAACTGCCCAAGGTGCTCCACCCCGTGGCGGGGCGGCCCATGATCAGCTGGTGCCTGCGCGCTGTACAGGGTGTAAGCGACAGCGCGCCCGTTGTCGTCGTTGGCTATGGGCGCGAGCAGGTGATGGCCACCCTGGGCGATAGCTGCCGGTATGCCGTGCAGGAGGAGCTGCTGGGCACCGCCCACGCCCTCCAGCAGGCCGCACCGCTTGTGCAGGACGAGGCTGTACCTGCTGACACGGTGCTCGTCACCTACGGCGACATGCCCCTCCTTCGCAGGGAGACGCTACACGCGTTGGTGGATGCCTATGCGGCCGCGCGCGGCGATGCGACGCTGGCCTTTGCCATGCTCACCATCACGCGGGATGATCCGCAGGGTTTTGGCCGCATTGTGCGCAGCGCGAACGGAGAGATTGCCGCCATCGTTGAAGAAGTGGACTGCTCTGTTGAACAGCGGCTCATCCGCGAGCTGAACCCCGGCATCTACTGCTATGATGCTGCGTGGCTCTGGGAGAACCTGCCCAATGTGAAGGTGAGCGCAAAGGGGGAGTACTACATTACCGATTTGGTGGCCATGGCTGTGGCGCAGGGGCGGCGCGTGCTCACCGTAGACGCACCCGCGGCCGAGGTAGACGGCATTAACACGCGCGTCCACCTGGCCCAGGCCGAGGCAACACTGCGCCGCCGCATTGCCGAGCGCCACATGCTCGCCGGGGTCACCATCGCGGATCCGGCAACCACATACATTGACGATACCGTGGCGATTGGCGCAGAGAGCGTCATCCTGCCCGGCACGCTGTTGCAGGGGGCGACGACCATCGGTCGCAACGCACTGGTCGGGCCGCACAGCGTTGTGGTGGACAGCGCGATTGGCAACGGCTGCCGCATTACCATGTCGGTTGTGGAGAAGGCGCGCATGGAGGACGGCGCCAACGTTGGCCCATTTGGCCACTTGCGCAGCGGTGCGCATTTGGGCGCCGGCGTACACATGGGCAACTTTGGCGAGGTCAAAGACAGCTATTTAGCGCCGGGCACCAAGATGGGGCACTTTTCCTATATCGGCAATGCGCAGATTGGTGAGAATGTGAACATTGGCGCAGGCACAATTACCTGCAACTACGACGGTGTGCGCAAGCACAAGACAGAAGTGGGGCGCGATGTCTTCATCGGCAGCGATTCGCTGCTGATTGCACCGGTAATACTGGGCGACGGCGCGCGTACGGGGGCGGGTTCGGTCGTCACCCATGATGTGCCTGCGGGCGGCCTCGTCTATGGCGTGCCTGCCAGAGCCCCTGCGCCGCGCACGCAGACCGACGAACATGATTCATCTGCGGCGCAAAATGCCGCACACAAGGAGACGCTGTGATTGTTTCGCTGCCCGCCATCCTGCTGCTTGGCGTGGCATGGCTTATCTATTTCGCTACCACCACGGCAGACGCCGCGCTCGCCACCATCAACCGCTATGAGACGCGCAAGTACGTCAAGGGCAGCCATCAAGCGCGCATGGTCAATCATCTCATCGAGCAGCGCCACCGCTTGACGACGACCTCGATCCTGTTGCGCGTGGCGGCGCTGCTTGGCGCGGGTGTTGCGCTGGCCAACCTGATTAAACCTGTGCCGGCGTGGTATTGGTTCCTGCTCGGCGCGGCGATCGTTTGGGTTCTGCTCGCGCTCTCGCATCTGTTGGGGCGCGTGTGGGTGCACAACAATCCTGCACAGGCCGTCATGGCGGTGGCGGGTTACATGCGCGTGGCGCTGTGGCTGCTCACGCCGGTGGCGGCGCTGCTCGCACCTGTCACGCTGCGCGGCATTCATGATAATGACGAAGATGCGATTGTGCTCTCCAGCGACGGCATGCGCCTGATTATGCCCAATGACGGCGATGATTCTGAGATTGAGGAGAGCGAGAAGGAGATGATTACCTCCATCCTCGAGATGGACGACACCGTGGCGCGCGAGGTGATGGTGCCCCGCATCGACATGGTCTCGCTTGAGGCCGACATCTCCTTTGCCGAGGCGCTGGACGTCATCATCGGTGCGGGCCACAGCCGCGTGCCCGTCTATGACGACTATGTGGATCAGATTGTCGGTGTGCTCTATGCCAAGGATATGCTGCGCTGCTTCCAGCAGGGAAGCACCGACATGCCGATTCGTACGCTGTTGCGGCCGGCCTACTTTGTGCCGCTGACCAAGAATGTGAAGAATCTGCTGGCCGAGATGCGCAAGCACCGCGTGCACATTGCGATTGTGGTGGATGAGTACGGCGGCACCGCCGGGCTGGTGACCATCGAGGATATCCTCGAGGAGATTGTGGGCGAGATTCAGGACGAGTACGACGCCGTGGAGGAGATCCTGGTGCAGCGTGTGGGTGAGGACAGCTTCCTGCTCAGCGCAAGGCTGGACCTTTACTCGGTTGCCAAACTACTCGACATCGAAATTGAAGACGAGGACGCCGATACTGTGGGCGGGCTCGTGCTGGGTCTGCTGGGCCACGTGCCCGAGGCGGGCGAATCGGTCGTGCACTCAGGCTGGCGCTTCACCGTGATCATGGTGGAGGGACGGCGCATTGAACAGGTACGCGTTGAGCCGGTGGCTCAGCCCGATCCGCCACACGAGGACGAGCGCGGCGCGACCAAGGCCGCCGGCACGCGCAGCGAGAGTCCGGCAGCAAACAAGCCCGCGCACAATGCGACAACATAATTGAAGACTGATAATTGATGATTGGGCTGCCCAATCATCAATTATCAGTCTTCAATTATGTCTCTATTCGTCAACTCCACTCTTGAGGAGACCCCCGTGCCCGTCTCACCTAAAGAACTTGTAGCCCATGCGCTGGTAGCGCGCGCAAATGCGTACGCGCCCTACAGCCACTACAACGTGGGCGCGGCACTGCTCACGGCCGACGGCAGCGTGTTCTATGGCTGCAATGTGGAGAATGCCGCCTACCCGGCGACGACTTGCGCCGAGCGTGTGGCTCTGACGGCGGCCATCGCGCAGGGCAAACGTACAGGCCCCGATGACTACGTGGCGATTGCCGTGGCCACGCGCGATGGCGGCGCCCCTTGCGGCGAATGTCGCCAGGTGATGGCTGAACTGGGCCCACACATGGCCGTCTACATCAGTGATGCCGAGGGGCGCTATCGCACCACCAGCGTCACGGCGCTTCTGCCCGATGCCTTCGATGCCTCCAGCTTGCCCGTCGAGGGCGGCTGACAGCGACCGAGGGTGACTGTCATTGTGCTAGAATGAACGCAACGCGCAAGCGCATGCACAAAACCCCACCTTACATGATCCCGGAGCCTCACCCATGATCCGACCCGAACCGATGCGCGGCGTCTATGCGCCCATCATTACCCCCGTGACCGAAGCGTATGCGCCCGACGCAGCGCGCCTCATCGCACATGGCCACTGGCTGCTCGAGAACGGCTGCCATGGCCTGGCTCCCTTTGGCACCACCAGCGAAGCCAATTCCTTCTCCACTGCTGAGCGCATGGCTACGCTGGACGCCATGATTGCGGGCGGCCTGCCTGCTGCCCAGATGATTGTGGGCGTGGGCTGCTGTGCATTCACCGACACGGTCACGTTGGCGCGCCATGCGGCTGAGGCAGGCTGCGGCGGCGTGCTCATGCTGCCCCCCTTCTATTATAAGGGTGTGAGCGACGAGGGTATCTTCCGCGCCGTGGCGGAGACAATTGAGCGCGTGGCTGACGACCGCCTGCGCGTCTACCTCTACCACATACCGCCGATTGCGCAGGTGGGCTTTAGCCCGGCGCTCATCGAGCGGCTCATCAGCATCTTCCCGCAGACGATCGTGGGCATCAAGGACAGTTCGGGCGACGCGCAAAATCTTGCCACGCTGCTCGAGAACTTCTTTGGATTCGGCATCCTGGCCGGTTCCGAGGGGCTGCTGCTGCAGAACATGCGGGGCGGCGGCGTGGGGACGATTACGGCTATGGCCAACGTCATCCCCGGAGCAATTCGCCACCTTTACGACAACTGGCAGTCGCCCGCAGCCGAGCAGATCCAGGCCGACCTCAATGCAATGCGCAAGGCGCTTGCCCCCTTCCCTGTCATTCCGGCACTCAAGGAAATTGTCGCGCGCCGCTGGAATGACCCTGCCTGGCGCACGGTGCGGCCGCCGCTGGTGGGCTTGCCAGCCGACATTGCCGAGAAGTTGGCCGCGCTCCCGGCCGTGGCCGACTACCTGGCCCAGCCCGCCTGATAACGACCCGTACGCAGACGTTCAAGCCGTTGCTGGCCAAGCACTGGGCAAAGGCGGGACTCTGACTGGTAGCGGAAGGCCTCCTGGTCTTCATTGTGGTGCGGGCAAATTAATGGCCGGGAGGCCTTCCGCTGCAAGCGTCAGACTCATCTTTACCACGTATTGTTCCGGCACGGGTAGAAGGTCTGTGCCATCACTTTGTCCGCCCCTTGAAGACCCATGAGCACATTCCTGATCTACGGCGCCAACGGCTACAC
>CAYJNV010000168.1:5280-9603 GCA_964370975.1 uncultured Caldilineaceae bacterium
TCTCACGTCCGCGCAGACCCCCAATCATCAATCTTCAATTATTCGACCAACCGCAGCCCCAGGTCTGCGGCAAATTGCCGCGCCTGTTCCACGTCGGCCGCGGGGAGGGGCGCGGCAAGGGTGCCGCGCACGTGTGCCGGTGCAATATACTGCGTCAGCAGGCTCACTTCCACCCCCGGCAGCGTGGCCAGAAAGCGCAGCACGGGCACGGTGCAGCACGCCATGTGGCCGGGCATGAGCAAGTGGCGCACGAGCAGCCGCTTACCTGCAGCATGCAGGGCGGAGAGCGTCTGCGTCAGCACGGGCCAGTAGTTGGGCATGCCACCCAGGGTCGCGCCGCAGTCGCCGTGGGGGCCAGGCGGGCCGAACTTGAGGTCGGGCAGGTAGATGTCCACGACCCCGTCCATGAGGGCCAGCGCCGCGGGCGCTATATAGAAATTGCTGTTGAGCACAAGGGGGATGCGCAGCGCATTGCCCAGCGCGGCGCGCACGGCGAGGACGAATGGGAGGTGGGGTACGGGGTCGCCCCCAATGAAGGCAAGAGAGCGTGCGCCCTCGACCTGGCGATGGAGGACGCGCGCCGCCAGTTGTGCGGGCGTGGCGGTCACGCCGTAGGTAGGGTGGAAGGCGAAGCGCGCCGCCGTGCAAAAGCTGCAGGTGGCGGTGCAGCCGCTGAAGAAGATGGCGTGCGCAGGACGCAGCAGCATTTCTTCGCCCATGTGCAGCATTTCGCTGGCGATGTAGCTGGTCTGCCCTACGCGGCAGACGCCGCGCGCCGCGGCGCGCAGGGGGCCGCAATCATGCGGGCAGAGGCGACAATCGGCGAGATGCGCCTGGGCAGCCTGCAGGGTGGCCGGCGTGGGCGCGCTCACCGCTGCATGTATCCCAGCGCGACATCACCCGGCGAGAGCTTGCGCGTGATGACTGCCAGCTTGCCGCCCTTGTGCGTGCGCGCAATCACCAGCACCACGCCCAGCGTGCCGGTCCCCGCATAGACAGCCAAATCGCGATTGATCGCCCTGCGCCAGGCAAAGGAAGGGGCAAGGTGCTGCACATCCCCCGAGGCAGAGCAGGGTTCGCCCGCAATATCCACCGGTTCGCCGTGGCGCAGGAGCGATCCACAGGTAAGGCAGAGGCCGCTGTTCTCACCGACGCAGCGGCTGCAGTATGCGCGCCCGCACCAGCGGCACACGGACTGATGCTGCGTGCAGTAGGTAGACTCGCAGATGGCGCATGGTTCGGCGCAGATAGTGCATACCGGCTCCAAACCAATGTGGCAAATGCCTGCGTGATGGTGGCAGAGCACGTGGCCGCATGCCGCCACAACTTCGCTATGCTCCTGGCAATAGAGCTTGCCGCACACCGCGCAGTGCCGCCCGCAGTTGGTACAAGTGGACGCGCCGCAGGTTGCGCACGGGCTGGAGTCGCTGGTCACCGCGCCGCAACTTGGGCAGGTGACCACGCAGTTCTTGCATACGGCTGCGCCGTCGTGGTCTGCAACGTAGAAGCCGAATCCCACGCGTTGGCCGCACTCGCGGCAGGATACAAGGCAGTTGTCACAGAAACGCTGCCCGCTGATGGAGCAGGTGCCCATGTGTGCGCTGTACTGGTTGCAGCCGGGGCAGCGCACAGCGCAGGTGGCGCAGATGAGGGCGGTGCTGCCGTCGAAATTGGGCACGGCGTCGGCGCGCAGATGGCTGCGGCACTGGCGCACGCCGCATGCGTCGCATGCAGCCTGGCAGGCGTGACACACGGCATCGCCGCAGATGGGACAGCGGCTCTGATGGTCGGCGCAGGCGCGACTGCCGCAGGCCAGGCAGGCGCTGCCGCATTCGTCGCAATTGTCGCGCCCGCACACAGGGCAAGACTCCACGCCGCACGCTGCGCAGAGCACATCGCCGCAGCCGGCGCACTGGCGCGTGCAGGCGTCGCAGGCAACGTGGCCGTTACGACACAGGATGACATCTTCGGTTTCGCTGCCGCAGGCGTGGCAGAGCGGACGCTCAATCGCGCCCGTGTAGCGGTCGAGGCGCACGCGCAACGGTGCGGAGACGGCGCCATCGGTGAGCGTCATTTCTGCGACGGCAGTGGGCAGGTAGACGATGGCGTAGCCACACAGCTCCACGCGCACGTGCAGGCGGTGATTTTCGATTTCCTCGGCGCGCTTGCGGTCAAGGTCAGCCTCGAGCGCAACCCGTTTCTCGCCATTGGGGTCGCTGTCGTCACGCATCTCCTCAATCTGCTGGCCATAGTAGGTGGTCAACCGGTTGAGCGCCTTGAAGAGGCGCGGCATAATCTCCGCCTCGTGGACAGCGCAGCGCAGGTCGGCGTGGTAGACGGCGAACTTGCGTGCGGTTTCGGCACTGCGCACAAGTTGCGTCATCGGCGGCAGGCGCGGCCCCGTGCGCGGCGGTGCACCGGGGGCCAGTGGCTCTTCTTCGGCGGAAGCGTCGTCGACACTTGTCACTTCCGGCGGATCCTCGGTTGCCTCGCCGGTTGCCACCTGCTGTGGCCCGTCGCCATTGCCCGCGCCGTTGCCCGCGTCGAGTTTGCGCACCGCTGCCTCGGCAGGCGGCGGCATCGGCTCCGATTCGGCCAGAAGTTGCTCAAAGGTGAGGGGGTGCGCAAAGACCATCAGTGCGCCCTGCTCGTCGAGCACCACGGTGTAAAGCTCCTCGCGCTTGTCGTCGGCGCGATAGGTAATGCGCCAATGGAAGGCATAGCGCGGCTCAGGCTGCTCGCGCAGCCGCAAGTTGGCAATGCCGGCGTTGCGCGGGCGTACGGCGCGCATCAACCCTTCGCTGTCCGTATGGCGCGCTGGCAGCCGCCGCACGGTGAGCGCGCTGCGCTTTTCCACGTAGGCGAGCATGCGGTCGAATGTGCGCGAGCCGTGCGCCACCAGTTGCTGGCCACTGCCCGCTTCCACTGACTGAAAGGCGAGCAGCAACTCATCCTCACCAAAGTGCGCGGCAAGCGCTTCGGGCAGGCGCACGCGCAGCGACGGCTGCTTGCGCTTGTCCAGCGGCGTGACCTCCCCTCCGAAGAGGTTGAAGAAATCGACGGTGAATGCGCGCAGGTCTGGCGGCGCGATCGTATCGGGATCGAGTGCGGCGATTGCAGCACGCGCCTTGCGCGATCGTCGGGCAGGTTTTGTTCTTAAAGGGTTTCTCATTATGCAAAGCTGTGCTAGACTGAAAGTGCCGGGAGCGTCCCCCAGCGTCCGCTCCAATGCCCCATTCGGGCGCCGGTTATCGGCCGGCAACACGGAGAGCCCTATGTTCACCTATGTGCAGCGCTTCCTCCTCTTCCTTGAAGAGGACCAGGAGCGTTCGACGAACACTACGGCCGCTTACCGCAACGATCTCACTCAGTTTACCAAATACGTCAAGGAACGGTGTGATGACCCCGCGCACCCCACGATCCACTGCTGGCAACAGGTGGACGAAGGGATGGTGCAGAGCTATCTCACCGACCTGAAGCAGAGCGACTATGCCTCGGCAACAGTCGCACGCAAAGTCGCGTGCATCAAGAGTTTCTTCCACTGGATGGAGAGTCGCGAGGGCTACACCGTCAACCCGGCGTTGATGCTCGAAGCGCCGCGCGTGAAGAAACTCATGCCCCGTCCCATTCGTCCGCAGGAGATTGAGCGGCTGCTGGCCGAACCCGCGCGCGAGCACTCGGCGCAGGCAATGCGCGACCACGCCCTGCTGGAAACGCTCTACGCGTCAGGTATGCGCGTGACCGAAGTGGTGGGCCTCAACCTGGACGACGTGGATCTTGCGCAGGGGCAGATTCGCGCAGGCGAGTTACGCAAGGCGCGTACGATGGCGCTGACGGACTCCGCGCTGGCAGCGTTGCGCGTCTACCTCGATGACGGGCGTCCTGCCCTCCAGGCTAGGCCTGATGAAGAGGCGCTCTTTCTCAACCATCGCGGCCAGCGGCTGACGCGCCAGGGACTGTGGCTCGTGATCAAGCGCTATGTCAAGCAGGTGGGCATCACCGCCGGCGTTACACCCCACACGTTGCGCCAGAGCTTTGCTGCGCACCAGTTGAATGCGGGTGTGGACATCCACCAGTTGCAGGGGCAACTGGGCCATGCCAGCGCCCAAACCACCCTCACCTACCGCAAGGCCGCCAACGAGCTGGCCGAAGAAGAAGGCGGAGGGGTGTGGGCGGACGGGAAAAAGGTTGACGATGGAGCGGCGGTCGATCGTCCGATTGATAAATGATATCTGGTAATTGGTGATATTGTGACGCCATTCATCTATTGCCAGTTATCAGTTATCCTCTATCATGTACCCTTCATCAATCAACCCGTCAACC
>CAYJNV010000169.1:0-9513 GCA_964370975.1 uncultured Caldilineaceae bacterium
GGAGGACCTGGGCCGCGCCTAAACTCACAAGAACCCCGACGCGAAGGCGCAAAGACGCAAAAAACGGCACCAGCAAGAACCACAGGAATGCATTTGCTTTGCCCGACGGTTCAGGAGGTGCTATCAAGACTGCTGTGCTCTGCTACTTCCACTCCACCTTCAGAATTGAGCGACCAACTACTGGCCGATATGCTCCGCTGCGGGATGTGTTGCTCGGGCACTCCAGACGCAAGCGGCAGCTGTTAGCACGAATAGCGATAAACAACTCTTCTTCACTGTAGAAATATACAGCATCTCTCTTTAAGTTACCCTCTATATGGCCTTGAAAAGCGCGCCGACCCTGAAGGTCGGTCATCCAGACTGGGTAAAGTTCATCACCACTTGTGTGGCGAAAGCACACCCGCAAACAATATCGGTCGTCGTCCATGTTCTTCCTTCTTTTCCAAGTGGGGTTAGGGGATCGATACACTACCCTGCAACTGTGGACAAGCGGCCTGCACGTTTCCTTCTTAGCAACGTGCAGGCCGCTTGTCCTGGCAAAGCAAACGCTTTCCTGTAGTTCTTGCCGTTGCCCTTCTTTGCGCTTTCTTTGCGCCTTTGCGCCTTCGCGTCGCAGATTAGTTAAGCCGCTCGATGATGCCCGCAGCGCCCATGCCGCCGCCAATGCACATGGTGATGAGGCCCACGCGCTTGTCCTGCCGCTCGAGCTCGTGGAGAAGCTGCACGGTGAGCTTGGCCCCTGTGCAGCCCAGCGGGTGGCCCAGCGCAATCGCCCCGCCGTTGACGTTGGTGATCCCCTCGTCAAAACCAAGCTCGCGCATGACGGCCAGCCCTTGCGCCGCAAAGGCTTCGTTCAACTCGATCAGGTCGATGTCCGCCAGGTTCATGCCCGCATACTTGAGCGCCTTGGGCACGGCGGCAATCGGCCCGATCCCCATCAATTCGGGTGGGACACCGCCCACGGCGAAGGAGACGAAGCGCGCGAGCGGTGTCAAGCCCAGGGCGCTTGCGCGCTCCTCGCTCATTATCAGCACGGCCGCTGCGCCGTCGCTGGTCTGGCTGCTGTTGCCCGCAGTCACAGTGCCACCCATGGCGAATGCCGGCTTGAGCCTGGCCAGCGCCTCCATGCTTGTGTCGCGGCGCACGCCCTCATCGGTGTCAAAGACAAAGGATCTTTCCTGCACGCTGCTGCCGTTGCCCAGCGCCAAGTCCACCTGCAAGGGCACTATCTGACTGCTGAAACGTCCCTCGGCCTGCGCCGCGGCGGCGCGCTGGTGGCTGCGCAGCGCGAAGGCATCCTGATCCTCGCGGCTGACGCCATACTTCCTGGCCACGTTCTCGGCGGTGAGCCCCATGCCCAGGTAAACGCCGGGGTACTGCTCGGCCAGCGTGGGGTTGGCGACGAACTTGTTGCCGATCATGGGGACGCTTGACATACTCTCGACGCCGCCCGCGATGATGACATCGCCCATGCCCGCCATGATCTGCTGGGCTGCGGTGGCAATTGTCTGCAAGCCGCTCGAGCAGAAGCGGTTGACTGTTTGCCCGCATACACTGTCGGGCAACCCGGCGCGCAGGGCCACAATGCGCGCCACATTCATCCCCTGCTCGGCCTCGGGGAAGGCGCAGCCAAGCACCAGGTCTTCAACCGCGGCCGGGGCGATACCGCTGCGCTCGACAATTGCCTGCACAACGGCCGCGGCCATGTCGTCGGGGCGCACCGCGCGCAGCGTGCCCTTGGGTGCCTTGCCCACGGCGGTCCGTGCCGCCGCCACAATCACAGCATTCCGCATCATCTCTCCTCATCAATTCTTCTTGACGCAAGGACGCTAGGGTGCAAGGAAACGCAAGGAAGGGCGCAAGAGACTGCACAAGAAGGCAGATCACTTACGTCGATATGCGTCTCGTCCCTGTACGTCCTGCAACCCATTAACGACACGATGAATCCCTCTGCTCACAAATTGCTCGCCGAAGTTGATCACGAGCGCGAGCTTCAGGCCCGTAAGTCGCAAGTACGTAAGAGCTTGCGCTTCATAGATGGGGTTATACTCGACAACGCTCTTGCACTCTACGATGACTTTCTCGCCAACCAGCATGTCGATGCGAAGTGGGGTTGCCAACGTCTTGCCTTTGTAGCGCACCGGTACGGCAACTTGCCGGCCTACGCTCATCTGATGATCACAGAGTTCCGACGCCAAGGCCTCTTCATAGATGACTTCCAAAAGCCCTGGTCCACCCAACGTGCGGTGGGCTTCAATCGCACACTCATAAATGACATGACTGATGTCATTCTCGTTCATCGCGCTCACTTTGCGTCCAGTACTTTTTGCATAGTACCCTGAAGTTGCTTTTCCTTGCGCCCTTCCTTGCGCACCCTTGCGTCCTCGCGCCCTTGCGTCAAAATCGCCTAGTTGCGCAGGGGCTTGCCGGCCTGGAGCATGTACATGACGCGCTCCTGCGTCTTGGGGTTGCCGGAGAGGCTCAGCGTGGCCTCGCGCTCAAGGTCGAGGAAGTACTGCTCGTCCATCCACGCGGGCTCGCTTAGCGCGCCACCGCAGATCACGTGGCCCAGGCGGTTGGCAATCACACCGTCGTAGGCCGAGATGTAGCCCCCCTGTTGCATGGAGTAGACCTCGATCTGCACACTCGCGAGCATGCTCTTGCCCGCAGCGTAAGTATTGCCGGTGGTCACAGGCGGGCGATAGCCGTCGGCGGCCATTTCTAGCACCGCACGCTTGGCCTCGGCAAGCTGGAAGTCTCGGTTCATCACAATTTGATCGCCGGGGGCCAGAAAGCCCAGCTCTCGCGCCTGCGCCGCCGACTCGGCGACCTTGGCAAAGCCAATCGTCTCGAAGACCTGGCGCAGGTAGGGCATGGGGTTGACGTTGGTGGCGTGCATGTGCGGGCTCACATTGCGGCGCACCATCTCCTTGCAGCCGCCCCAGCCGGGCACAATGCCTACCCCCACCTCCACCAGCCCCATGTACGTCTCCGCATGGGCCACAATCCGGTCGGCG
Source organism: uncultured Caldilineaceae bacterium (assembly GCA_964370975.1). Lineage (GTDB taxonomy): Bacteria > Chloroflexota > Anaerolineae > Caldilineales > Caldilineaceae > UBA5069. The sequence continues at coordinate 3,018 of CAYJNV010000169.1, forward strand.
GCAAGACAGGACTCAACGCCGCCACCCAACACACGCTGGTGGGGCGCGGCGACAACGGGCTTGGGCGCGCGCCGCAGCGCCATGAAGGTGTCCTGCCCATATTTCAGGAACGCCTCCACGCCGGCCCAGTCACCCGACTGCACAAGGATGGCCACCTGCAGCAGGTTGGCCCCAGCCGAGTAGTCGCCGCCCTCATTGCCCAGCACCAAACCGGCTGCACTTCCGTGCAACCGATCCACCGCCTTCTGCAGGATGTCAAAGCTGCCCTGCTCCAAGACGTTCATCTTGCTGCGCGCCTCAAAGAGGAGCACGCCGTCGCCCATGTCGTGCAGCGCGGCACTGTCGTTCTCTGCCAGAGGGCGACTGCGGTGGCGAACCGCGGCGAGCGTAGTCGTGCGCGGGTCGGGTGAGGCGGGGCCGAAGCCCTTCTCCAGCGGGCTGTAGACCTGTCGCACGCCCTTCTCGTAGCAGTAGAAGGACTCGTTGCCCGCCGCAAGGAATGCCTCCACCCAGGGCGCGACCGTGAAGCCCTCACCCAGCATGCGCGCCGTCGTCTCCTTCACGCCCAGCGCGTCCCACGTCTCAAAGGGGCCCATCTCCCAGCCAAAACCCCACTTCATCGCATTGTCAACGTCCACCAGACTGTCGGCGATTTCGGGAATACGCTTGGAGGCGTAGGCCATGGTGCGCGCCAGTGTGTGCCAAACGAGCTCGCCCGCCGGGTCGGCGGCGTTGACCAACGCGCGCAACCGTTCATCCAGCGGCAGATCCTTGGCATCGCCTACGCTCGACCACTTGGGCTTCTTCGGGGCCAGATAAGTGATCTCGCCCTCGGCCGCCGCCTGCAGGTCGAGACCGTGGAACTCCTTCTTGCCCTTGGCGTCGGTCACCGTCTTCCAGAAGCCCTGCCCGCTCTTGCTGCCGAGCAGCTTCGCATCCAAAAGCCCCTTGACCACTGCTGAGCCGTACTCGCCGCGCAGCACTTCGCGGTCTTCATCATCGGGAATCAGTTCATAGAGGTTCTGGCTTACCATCGCCAGCACGTCGATGCCCACCACATCATTCAGTCGGAAGGTGCCCGTCTTGGGGCGGCCCAGTAGCGGCCCGGTCAGTTTGTCCACTTCCTCCACCGTGTAGCCGTTCTCGATGGCAAATTCCATGATGTCGCTTTGCACAAAGGAGAACATGCGGTTGGCAATGAAATTGGGCGTGTCCTTGCAGATGACCACCCCCTTGCCCAGCGCCGTCTCGGCAAACTGGCGCATGCGCTGGACAATGGCCGGGTCCGTCTCGGGTGTGGGGATGAGTTCGAGCAGGTGCAGGTAGCGGGGCGGGTTGAAGAAATGGGTGCCCAGGAAGCGCTTCTTGAAGGCCTCGTTGCGCCCCTCGCTGATGATGTGAATGGGGATGCCCGAGGTGTTGGAGGAGATGATGGCCGACGCGGGCGCCATCTTCTCGATGCGCTCCATGAGCGCCTGCTTGGGGCCGGGGCGCTCGACGATCACTTCAATGATCCAGTCGCTCTTGGCCACGGCGCCGTCGAAGTCATCCTCAAGATTGCCCACGCGGATGAGGCGCGCAGCATCGCGCGTGAACAGGTTGCCGGGCCGCGCCTTGGTCATGCGCTCAAAGCCCTGCTTTGCGAAGCGGTTGCGCACCTTGGGGCTCTCCAGCGTTAACCCGTTGGCGCTCTCCTCAGACGATAGCTCGACCGGCACGATGTCAAGCAGCGTCACCGGGACGCCCGCATTGGCCAGATGGCCCGCAATCGCGGCCCCCATGGTGCCAGCGCCAATTACCGTCACCTGGTTGATTCCGTTTGGCATGGTTTCGCTCCTCTATCCACCTGCAGGATGGGCCATCGCTGCTGAAACCGGCGCGTGTGACCGGTTGATGGCTGTGCCAGTTTGTGCCGGCATGCGCAAGACAAGAGGCGCGCAGGCCAAGCCAGCGCGTCGGGTCTGCATCGATTGTTCCAGATGGTTGTTTTGGCAGGGTTGCCGCTTTGTAGGCCAGCACAGAAAGCGGCGAGGGCAGGCGTGCGCCCGCCCTCCGCGAAGACCAGACAGCTGTCGCCGAAATGGCTACTTCGTGACTACGGGGATGTAAGTCTGAAGGGGCCCCTCTGTATAGTTGAGCCTGGTGAGCGGATCACCCAGCAGCATGAAAGTCTGCAGGATGTCCTCATTGCCCGGAGCGCTCAGCGACAAGCTCAGATAGCCCGCGTCCAGAAGGTCGCCCAAACGTACAGCTGTGCCCGGCTTGGCAAAGAGCTGGCCGAAGAAACCAACCTGCAAGGCTTCGTGCCCCTCGACGAGGCTGAGGCCGCTGGAGCCCCACACCGCCACTGCCCCGCCCCGCTGCGCCAAAAAGAATGCCTCGTCAATCGTCGTGCCTGAATTGGCGGGCGTCGCGAAGGCAGCCGTAAGGCAGGTCATCGAAAGCTGGACAAAGAGCTGGTTCGGCTTGTAGAGCGTAAACGGGTCATTGAGACTCAGCATAAAAACGCGGTCTGACGTCCCCGCCTTTTCCATTTCGCCCATGTTCCACAGGTTGGCGTGGCCGTTGTAAACCACCAGGGCGGGGCCATCCTGCAAACCGGCCAGCGCGCGCGCCCGCGCCTGGTCGCGGTCTACAACGCGCCACCAGTCATTCTGGGCAGGCGGGTTCTGATAGAGGGGAAAGGGATCGTAGTAGACACGCGGCGTCAGGTTGGTGTTATCCCGGTTGGGGTTCAGGGAGCGCACGGCGTCGGAGTGGGCGGCAAAGTCGCCCGCGCTGTCGCGGCAGCCTGTCGCGCAGCTCGACGCAGTCGCCGACGGCTTGAGAAAGTTATCGGCCAGATAAAGCGTGGTATTGCGCCACGGCGCCATGACATCGGTGGCCGTTTCATAGCTCACAATCTTGCCGACAATCAACGCCAGTTCCGCCGCATCCTTGACGGGAAATCGTCCCACCATCAGCGCCATGGAGAAGAGGGTGCTGCTGTCATCGAAATGGCCGTAGCAATTGTCGCACGCGGCCTCGCCCAGCCACCTGTCAATGCCCTCTTTCATATAGGGCGGAATCAGCGCGGGCGTTCTTTCCTTTCTCTCATAGTTCTTGGGGTCATAGGTGCCGTCACCCACCAGCACAACGGAAATCGGGCGCGGGTTCGTCCAGGTGGTAAACGCCTCTTTGAGGAAGCTGCGGATAGCGGCCGGGTCTACATAGCCGCCGCTGTAGCCGTCATAGATGCTCGTGACATCGACGACGCGCACCGAGTAGCCCTGCTTGACGCGCAGGTCAGTCAGCGGCTTGAGCGGCGCGGCATACTCTGCGCCGGGGATGATGTAGATGGCGTGCGCCGCGACCAGGCTGCGCGCGTAAGCGGGGCTATAGGCGCGCACGGTGGGCGTGTAGACAAAGCCCTCACCAGCGACGAGGTAGCGGCGGCCCGCCGCTCCATCCTGAAAGCCTGCTGCGCCGGCGCCGGCAAGCGCCACGGGGTTGGCAGGGTCGGTCACATCCCACACGCCGTAGCCGCCGACATACTGCGGGGCATTGCTCCAGCGGTAGGTTGTATCGCCAGGGTTGCCCCAGAAGAGTGCGCCACTGTTGCCCATGGAAAGCGCAACCGGCCGCGCATAGCTGATGGACTCAAACTGGAGGGTGCGCGTCGCGACTTGCGGGACGAAGGTTACCGTCATTGCGTCGGGGTTGGTGGCGAGGTTGAATGCCACCGACGTGGGGCCAGTGGTTGCTTCGAGTCTGACCGGCTGACCGGCAACAGTGAAGGTGAATTCCTTGCCCGCGACGGGCGTTGCAGTGAATGTGAAGGCGCTGGTTGCGTTGACCAGTGGCAGCGTGTTGGGAGGCAGAATCCTGGCGACGTCGCGCAGGTTTGCAGTCAACCCGGGTGCTGCGTCACCCGCCTTCGTGCTGAAGAGAGCCGAGTAGTAATGATCGCCATCCGCGCCTGCATAATTCGAGCTGTACTTGGAAGGATCAATCTTGGTGAGCGAGTACTGGTCCTTCCACTCGCCGCGGTCAATCACGGTCGAAGTGGCGCCGGCGCCCGGCGCAGCCAGCGTGCGCGTTGCCATGGGCGGGCTGCGGCGCGCCGGGTCATTCTCCAGCGAAACCTGGTAATATGAACTTGTGTTCCAGCGGTCCCCCACGCTCTCCACGTAGAAGCGCAGTTCGTCACCCACCACCTGCACGGGGAGTACCACCCCCCGGTTCGCAAGGCGCACACTGGCCAGCGAAGCAGTCGTGCAGTTGGGGCCAAGCGCGCCGGCCTTGATTTGCTGGATGCCCGGTTTGGCCACGACGAGCGTCACCGTTGTACATACCGCTTCTGCCTCGGCCGCTTCAACAACTGGCTCGTATGGGGGCTGCGCGGCGTCAGCGGCTTCAATCGCGGCGGCGCGCGCCTCGCCGTATTCCCACGGTGTCTCGAGGATTGCGTTCGCGCCCGGAATATTGGTCTCGAGCACGGTCGCAAGTTTCGTAACGCCACCCTGGGCAAAGATGGGGCTGATGGCCACCATCACAAGATACTCACCCTTGACAACGCCCTGGCGCAGCACGAAGACAGGCTGCTCGGGCAGCGCAACGGTTTCCATGGCAACAGGCGGTTCCTGCCCCTCTTCCAGAATCACAGGGGGCAGTTCCGGCGCGCCGGGCACAACCAGGCCGGCAGGAAGGTCGATAGTCTCCAGGCGCGTGATTTGCGGCAGCGTCACGGCATCCGGGCCCGCAAAGCGCAGCGGAATCACCTTGAGCGGCAGGTCGTAACCCTGGTAACGTTGCAGCGGCAATTGCACCGCCAGCGCGTCGAGCAGGCCATCGCTGCCCGCCGCCGTTATCGAGGGTGCGCCGCCCCAGACAATCTGCACGCCACCCGCGCCATTGCCCACCTGCAACGCCGCCGCAGCCGCCGGCTCCTGCGCGGCCAGAGGCTGCACCGCAGGCAGCAGCAAGCCGCACGCCAGCAGCGCAGCCAGGACAGCCCGCAGCCATGTCACATGGGTCGGTTTCGTGCGCAAATCAACTCGGTAATCGCTCATTGCCTCATGCTTGTCTCTATCGCCGGCCCGAACTCTCGCCTGCGCAACCGAATCCTGCAATGCAAAAAGCGTGGCCGGGCCGAAGGGCCCTGTCAACGCACTCTTTCTGCGCGATTGGACGGGGGGGAAGGGTAGGCTGATGCAACTCCACCATAGGAATAATCGTTGGCACACAACGATTCCTTCGCATCGCCACAGCGCATTGTACCTTGCCAACGCCCAGATCGCCCCAACGCCCGCTCTCCGCCTACCCTCCGTCGTCCGCAATACCCCAAAAGGATCAGGCGACCCATAATGGGTCGCCTGAAATCGTCCATCGAAATCGCGAAGTAAGCCCGGCGTGGGGCCGCTAGTCCTTCTTGTTGCGCCGTCGCGCCAGAACACCCGAAAGCGCTGCCAGGCCGGTGCCGAAGAGAGCGATCGTCACAGGCTCGGGAATCGGCACGGGTTCGGGCGCGGGCGCTGGGGCGGGTGTCGCGGTTGGGTTCACGCCGGGTTCCGGCGTGGGCGTGGGTGTGGGCGCTTCAGACGTGGTTGTGGGTTGCACAGACGTGGCTGTGGGCGGCACAGGTGTAGCTGTAGGCGGCACAGGCGTGGCTGTGGGCGGCACAGTGGTGGGCGTGACCGTCGGCGGTTCCGGCGTCTCCGTATCCGCCACTGGCACATCCTGCGCAAAGGCCATCCGTACAGGAACAAATGCAGAGCCAAAAATGAGCGCGAACACGGCCAGCAGCAATGTGAGCTTCAAGGCACGGTTCAACATGAGTACGGGTCTCCATTTCGATAATGAATGGTGGTGCAGCGGAGCATATGCGCAGGCGCGGATCGTCTGCAGGCCGCGCGCAAGAGCGCTCGCACGCATAATACACGAAACACTTGCGCCACGCAAGGCGCAATTCAAGCCAAAGAACTGCGCACAATCGCGAAAGTGGCTTGCAGTAGACACCCTGCATCTCAGCACCTATACTATGAGCGCAGTCATGCCGACCTGCCTTTGCGGTACCAGCCAACCATTGAGCGTTGCGGGAGTGAACCATGCCTTTCTTTGATCTTGAAGGTCGTCCTGCCAAGGAGCTTTTTGCGGGCGTTGCCACCCAAAGCTTCTGGGGCGACAGGATGCTGCTCTCGTGGGTAACCCTGGCGCCACACGCCGCTGCACCCGCGCACAGCCATCCCCACGAACAGGCGGGCGTCGTCATCAGTGGGGCCATGGACTTCACGATTGGCGACGAAACGCGCACCCTCGGCCCCGGCGACATGTACCTTGCGCCCGGCGATGTGGTGCATGCCGCGCACGCGGGCGCCGCAGGCTGCGTTGTGCTGGAAATCTTCAGCCCCGTACGCGAACTGCTGCAGTACTGATACCGGCACAAGTAAAACCCGACGCGAAGACGCAAAGATACTGTGTTGAAAGTCAAGTAGCAGCCGAAGCAAGAGTGGGGTCG
>CAYJNV010000170.1:0-9472 GCA_964370975.1 uncultured Caldilineaceae bacterium
TTTGTTTTTTGTTTCTGTTCTTCGGGCATTTTGCGCCTTTGCGTCGAGGTTGAAAGGTGCCGCTGCGCCTACTCGACCGCAATCCCCGCGCCCGCCACCACCTCGCCGATTTCCCACGCCTGCTGGTCGCGGGCGGCGCATTCATCCATGAAGCGCCCCGCCTCAGCGGCAGGGACGGCAAGCACCAGACCCCCGCTCGTCTCCACCTCCCACAGCACGGTGCGCTGGACGGCCGTCACGCTTTCGGCGAAGTGTACGCGATCGCCGTAGTACTCCGGGTTGCGCGTGATGCCTCGCGTCAGGTAGCCCGAGGCCGCATAGGCGGGCAGGCCCGGCAGCATGGGCACGTTGGCGGCTACGATGCGGAAGCCTGCCTGTGCATCGTGCTGCCCCTGCAGCATTTCGCTGGCGTGGCCCAGCAGGCCAAAGCCGGTGATGTCGGTTGCGCTGCGCACGCCGCAACGCAGCGCCGCCTGCGCGGCCGCCCGGTTGAAGCGCAACATGGAGAGCACCGCCGCGTCAAAGTCTTGCGGGTTCAAATCCACTTGCCCGGCGGCGTGGCGGGCGGTGCGGCTCGCCGCGCTCTCGCTGGGTCCCGTGACCTTGGCGGCAGTGGTGATAATGCCCGTGCCCAGCGGCTTGGTGAGGAAGAGGCGGTCGCCCACGCGCGCCCCACTCTTGCGCATGATCTGGTCGGGATGAATGAGCCCGGTGACGCTGAGGCCAAAGAAAGGCTCGGGGTTGTTGACGGTGTGGCCACCGGCAATGGCCGCGCCCACCTCACGCATCTTGGCGGCCGCCCCCGCAAAGACCTGCGTAATGACGTCATAATCAACGCTATCGGGGAAGCCTGCAATGTTGAGCGCGAAGAGCACCTCGCCCCCCATGGCGTAGACGTCGCTCATGGCGTTGACGGCGGCAATTGCACCAAAGGTCCACGGGTCATCCACAACGGGGGTGAAGAAGTCGGTTGTGCTGATGATGGCGCGCGCGTCATCCAGCCGGACGACGGCGGCGTCATCCGGTTCGCCCAGCCCCACAAGCACGTTGGGGAATGCGGAAGCCGGGAAGAAATCAGCCAGGTGTCGCACGACCTGCGACAAAGCTCCGGCCTGGAGCTTGGAGGCTCAACCTGCGCAGGCGACGAGCGATGTCAGGGCGATGTCAGCCATAGTTCTCCAAGCAAATTCGAGTACGCAGAAACAGCGGAAAAAGCGGAAAAAGCAGGAAAGAGAAGCAAACTTAGCAAACAAGCCGGGCTATACCTTGAAGCCAGGAGGCCACTGTAAATGGGTTTTCTTGCTTGTCTTTGCGCTTCTTTGCTTTCTTTGCACCTTTACGTTGAAGCAGTTCTTGTCAGTCCACAAAGCCGGCCCAGCGCTGCTCGGCGCGCTGCGGCTTGGGGCTAAAGGCCATTTCAATCGCCAAATCGGCCATAGCCTTGACCGCCCACTCGAAGTAGAAGGGGGTGATGCTGTTGACATCCATGTCGGGTGCCGGGTTCATGAAGTCAATCGCATAGGGCACGTCACCCTTGATGGCGAACTCGATACTGTTCATGTCATAGCCCATCACCTGGTTGATGAGCGTGGCGTCGTGGACGATGCGCTGGCCCAATGCCGGGCTCAGGTGGTCGTGCTCAACGTTGTAGCGACGGTTCCCGGGGTCATACTTGGTGGGAAGGATATTGGTTTGGCCCACGCAGATGCAGCGTACGAACTGGTCAAAATCAATGAACTCCTGGAGCACCATGCAGAGCGTGCCCGTCTCGTTGTAGGCGCGAATCAACTCATCAACAGTGTTGACCTTGTGGACATTCTTCCAGCCGCCGCCCCATGCATCCTTGAGGATGGCGGGCAGCCCCACATAGCTCACAATCGCGTCCCAGTCGAGCGGATAGACGAGGTTGCGCAGGCTTTCGCTCACTACCCCTTCGGGGTAAGACTTCATGGGCAGCGCCATGGTGCGCGGTGAGGCAATACCCATGCGCGTGATCAGGCTCGCGCCGAAGAACTTGTCATCGGCGCTCCACCAGAAGGGGTTGTTGATGCAGTAGGCCCCCTGCAGCATGGCATTCTTGAGGTAGGTGCGATAGTACGGGATTTCGTGGCTGATGCGGTCGATGAGCACGGCGTACTCGCACGGCTCGTTCATCTGCGTACCGCCCAGTTTGACGTACTCGGCCACGACGCCGGCGTCGCGCCCGTTGACTTCATCCAGGAACGCGGGTGGAAAGCTCCACTCGCGGCCCACAATCAGCCCCACTCTTTTCAAGTCTGCCATTGCGCCCCCATACAAGCGGTGGACACGATGGTTGGAAACACATCAATGATAAATGATAATTTATAATTTATAATTTATAATTGGTCTGTTGCCAACCATCGCCGTCAATCATGTCCCGAAATATACGTACACACCATCTTCGCCCAATAGGGCCAGTCATGGCTCCATCCATCCCACTCGCGCAGCGCATTGCCGGCGCCCTTGGACCAGAGTGCGCGGCTCAATGCGCGCGAGCTCTCCACGTTGGAATCATCCTTGCCGGTGACAATGATGATGTCCATGCGGCGGATGGCATCAAGCTGCGGCCCGTCGGCCAGCCCGGCCACGAAGTGAGTGGGTGTGTTGTAGTAGAGGTCATCACCGTAGTAGCCGGGGAAGAAGCCGGTCATGTCGTACTTGCCGCTCAGCCCCAGCACACGTCCAAAGAGCCAGGGGTGGCGCAGCGCGATGTTGGCGGCATGGTACGCGCCAAACGAGCAGCCGTGCGAAACCATGAAGGGATTGGCGTTCTTGTCGCGGCTAAAAGGCAGAACCTCGTTGAGGATGTACTCCTCGTAGAGCGTGTGCCGCCAGAGGCGCCAGCCGGGCGATGCGCTCCAGTTGTAGAAGCTTTCGCCGTCCACACTGTCAATGCAGTAGAGTTGGAGCTGCCCGGCCTCAATTGCGTCGGCGAGGTTGGCCACCATGCCGCGGTCCTCGTACTCGAAGAAACGCCCCCGGCTGGTGGGGAAGACCAGCACCCGTGCGCCGGCGTGGCCGTGGACCAGCAATTCCATATCGTGCTGCAGGCGGGGGCTGTACCACTTGTGATGTTCGCGATGCATGGGGTCCTGGGAAGGGGTGGGGTTGGGTGGCAGGGACTGGTGGACTGGTGGACTAGTGGACTAGTGGACTGGACTTGTGTAGACCAGTCCACCAGTCCACCAGTCAACACAGTAGCAGTGGCGCTCAAATCACATGCACGACACTGTGCGGCAGGGCATAGCCGCTCTCGATGCGGTGGGTGGATTCGGGGTCGGGCAGCCACTGCGCCGGACCGTCACCACGTTCGAGCCAGAAGCGGTAGGCGTATTGGCCTGCCCCGAGCGGCAGCACGCCGTGCCACCAACCGCGCCCAGTCTGCGTCAACGGCAGCAGCGCCTGCCAGTCATCCCACGCGCCTGTCAAGCAGACTGCTTGTGCGGCCGGGGCGTAGAAGCCAAAGTAGACGGCTGTGTGCGCCGGGCCTGATGCGTCATTGGCGGGCGCGAGAAATGTAACCCGTTCGCGCACTTTGCGCAACTCGATTTCTGAGAGGTCAGTGCCGCTGCGGGGCCAGCCGACGAGCGGGCCGCCCTGGGTGCGCAGCGCCGCCGCCACCGCCGCAGCGGGCTGCACCAGCCCGGCGCCCTGCTTCTCGGCGGGGAGGTGAGGCAGCGGCAGCGCCGTTTCGGCAAGCAGCCTGCGCAGCGCTCGCTGGTTGAGCGAGGCATTGGCCTGCACCATCTGCGCCGCCACCGAGGTGACGACCGCCGCGGCCACACTCGTGCCGTCGACATGCTGATAGGCGGCGTGCGCCCACTTGTGCGTGTTCATGCGTTTGCGCACGGCCTGCCACACCTCGCCCATCCACTCGCCCGTGGCGGCATCCTCACCCAGCATCTCATCGCCACGCGCGTCGCCGCCGTGGCCCGCCTCAAGCACGCGCTGCCAATGCGCAACCAGCGGATCGGGCGCACCGATGTCATCGCCATCACTGCCGCGCAAGCTGCGGCGCAGCCGATCAATCGCGTAGGCCTCGCGCAGGATGGGGCTGATGGGCAAAATGGGGCCAGGCAGCCACGCCGCCGGCGCGAGCAGGTTGGGTTTGCTCTGGAGCCCCTGCTCACTCCGCACCACGCCGAAATTGTGGTGATAGAGCGCCAGGTCATCATGCGCGGCCTCTGCGCGCAGCGGTGTCACGGGGCGATTGCCGTCGTCCACACCTCCCACGGTGAGCACCGAAGGGGCCTGCGCCGGGGCCAAAAGCAATTCGGCGCCACGGTTGCCTGCTGCGGCCACCACCAGCACGCCGCGTGCGCTCAGCGCCTCGGCCGCGAGGCAAACGGGATTGTGCTGCCAGGGCTGGTCAAAGTCGCCGCCGATGCTTACGTTGAGGACGCGTATGCCATAGCGCGCCCAGCGATCGTCCTCAAGCAGCCACTGCATCCCCGCCAGAATGTCGCGTTCAGGGATGCGCCCGTCGCCCCGCCCCACCTTAATGGCGAGCAGGCGCGCATCAGGCGCAAAACCACGGTAGCGACCGCCGCTCAGCGCGCCGTTGCCCGCGGCCACCGCCGTTGTCATCTCGCCGTGCCAGGCCACGCCCGCGCCGTCCCACAGACTATCAAGCGCGAGTCCACGCGCGCGGCGGCCGTTGGTCAGGTCCACATAATCGGCGAGACGTGGCGCTGCGGCCTCAAGATGGGTGCGCCACTGGAGGGGCGAGAGGCGCTCCCAGGGAACGCCCTGCGGCATTGGCAGGCTGCTCAGGTCGGGATGGGGGTAGAAGCCACTGTCGAGGAAGCCCAGCGTGACGCCTTGCCCGGTAAACGTGTATGCGTCGGCCAGCCGCTCGGGCAGACCGAGCAGGCTTTCCTCATCGGGGTGATAGTAGGGGAAAGTGGTGTGCGGTTCGGTGCGGGTGTGGAGCGAGAAGGCGCTGCGGCCGCGCGCGACTTCGTCGGCCGCCTCCTGTGCGCAAGTTGGACAGATGCCCAGTTCAACGCGCCAGGCAGGCTGCTTGTGCCGGATGGTGCGCTCGATGGCGGGCTGCAGATTGCCGGCCTGCGCAATGATCCGCGGGTCAGTCGCTGCACCGCAGAGCGGACAAGCGATCAAGAGGGCTTGCCCCCCTGCGCACCGCCTTGATCATCCTTCAATTCGCTCCAGTCCACGCCCATGCCAAAGCCGGGGTCGCCGCGGTCAGGGTCACGAAATTCAAGCAGCATGTCGAATTCCTGGCGGTCGATGATTTCGGGCGCGTCGCTGAGGCCGCGGCTGAGTTCCGCCACCACATGATAGCTTTCGCCGGGCTGGTGGTTGCGCACGTGGAGCGTTGTCTCGCCGCGGCGGTCGGCGTGGGCCATCATGTAGATGCTGCTGTTTTCGGTGCCATCGGGGTTGAAGAGGGTGATCTCGACGTTGGGGCTTTCGTCGAGCACGGCCGTCAGCCAGAAGCGGCTCCAAATGCGTTTGAGGTCGGGATAGGGATAGAGGACGATGCGCTCGAAACGCAGCGAAGCGCCCTCCTCAAAGAGCGAGATTTCCATTGGATGGTGCTCCGGCAGTCAGGAATCGGGTGCGGGCGCGCACTGGGTGGAGCGCAAATCAGGATGAGCGGGAAGGTGTGGGAGTCGAACCCACCGCAGCCGGCTCAGCGCCGCCTGCCACCGGTTTTGAAGACCGGGGCATCCACCGGGACACATGCCTCCCCATATTGAAAGATACATTGTAGCGGGCGCGCAAGGAAGGGACAAGATGTGGGCCGGAGCACAGTGCTTCTCAAAAGTCAGACATGCGACATGAGCGGGCGCGAACTGCCGCGTGCCCGAAGTTTGAGAGGACCTGTCGCGAGTCGGGCGTGAAGTTGCTGTGAATATGCACGCTGCTGTACGCCTACCTCGAGGGCTAAATGTACCCTGGCAGTCGCCTCGTTGCACAAAGAGGCGCTTTCCACTACAATCGAGCAGAAGAAATTTGTTGCCAACCACTTGCCGCCCACGTCGCTGCCCACACCGCCGCCAAAGGATTCCGCCACCATGCAGCCCCGAACCGAGAGCACCCGTTTGCCCATGATTCAGTCTCGCACCTTGCGCCCCCTTTTCCTGTTGACGCTGGTTGGGCTGCTCGCTCTGCTTGTTGCCGCCTGCCAACCCCTTGGGAACGCCACTGCGCCAACCGTGCAAACGCAGCCTACGCTGCGCCCCGAAGAAGTGGTGCCGCCACTGCCCGCCACCAGCCTTTCGGCCGCGACACCTGTGCGCCTTGAAATTCCCGCCATCCAGCTCGATGTGCCTGTTACCCCCATGGGTTGGCAGGTTGCTGGTAGCGAGGGTCCCGGCGTTGCCTGGGTGCTGCCCACCGACGCCGCCGGCTGGCATGTGACGAGCGCCCCTGCCGGCGGGCCGGGCAACACCGTCATCTCGGGGAGCCAGTTCAAGGACGCCGCCGTCTTCGCACCCCTGGCGCTGGGTGACGCCGCAATCGGCCAAGAGGTTATCCTCACCGACAGCGCAGGCAGCACCTTTACCTATCAGATTACGCGGGTGCTCGAACCGCTGCCCATACGCGGGGCCACTGCAGGTGCTGATGCCACCGCCAGGGCGCTGGTTGAGCAGGCCGGCGTTACGCGACTCACCATGATCACAGGCTGGCCCGCCTTCACAACGACGCACCGCCAATTTGTGGTTGCAGAGCTTGTGGGAGAGTAACCATAGGCACGCCTCCTCTTTGGACCGACCCAGATGCGCCGGCGCCCCCTGCAGGCGAGGCGGCGCCATTGCTCTGCTCAGTCATCATTCCAGTTCATAACGGCGCAGGCTTTCTTGCGCGCGCCCTCGACGCGCTCGCAGCGCAGACCATCGCGCCCTCGGCGTTTGAGATCATCCTCGTGGATGATGGCTCCACCGACGATACACTGCAGGTTGTGCGCAACTGGCAAAGCACCCACCCGGCCCATGCACTGCGCGTTCTCTCGCAGCGCAATCGTGGCCAGGGGGCGGCGCGCAACCACGGCGCGCGCGTGGCCAATGCGCCCCTCCTGCTCTTCACCGATGCCGACTGCGTGCCGGTCGCAGGGTGGGCTGCGGCCTTCCTCGACGCATTCCGCCGCCCTGACGCGCCTGATGCGGCCATGGGTGCATACATCTCGCATCAAACGTGGGCCGCACCGCGCTTTGCCCAGCTTGAGTTTGAAGAGCGTTATGCGCGCATGGCGCGCCATGGCGCAATTGACCTGATTGCCACCTATTCGGCAGCTTACAAGCGCGACCTCTTCCTGGAGGCGGGGGGCTTTGACGAGCGCCTGGCCGAAAACGAAGATGTGGAGTTCTCCTACCGCCTTGCCGAGGCGGGCAAGCGCCTCGTCTTCGTGCCCGGCGCGCAGGTGGCGCACGAGCACGACCCAACCTGGATTGACTACGCCACCACCAAAATGGGGCGCGGCTACTGGCGCATGATCGTCTATCGCCACCACCTCGGCAAAGCCGGAAGCGACAGCTATACGCCCCAGGTGCTCAAGCTGCAGGTGCTACTGGCGCCCTCTGCGGCGCTGGCGTTGCTGGCGGCGCTCTTCACGCGCAACCCGCGCCGGTTGGGGTCGGCGCTGCCTTTCCTGCTCACAACGCTGCCCATGGTGCGCTTTGGTATGCGGCGAGGGTCGAACGCCACGCATTGGGTGCCCGTGGGCAGCCTTGTGCGCGCGCTGGCCTTTGGCGCAGGCATCGCCAGGGCGCTGCTGGTGCGTCCGCCGGTCAAGTCAGAGGAGTATGAGGAGGCAGCGTGATCAAGCCGGCACGCGCCACAGGTTATTTGGCGGCGCTATTTGTGCTGGACATTGTGGTGCTGCAGGTGGCCGTGCCATTGGCCATGCGGCTGCGCTACACGTTGCCCATTGGGCGCGTTGTGCTGCCCGAGTGGGCGGCGCAGCTTTTCTATGCGCCCACCTTCTGGATGCACGTCACCGTTTTCGTCATATGGGTTGTGAGCCTGACGATGGCCTCGGTGTACACGCCGCGCCGGGTTGCGCTTTGGGGTGACGAAGTCCAGCGGCTGCTTCTGGGCCACGCCGCGGCGGCGCTTTTTCTCGCCGGTGTGCTCTACCTTGCCAAGGTTGAACTGCCCCGCCTCACCTTTGCCTACTTCGTTCTGCTTTCGCTGGCGCTGATGGTGCTGCTGCGCGTGGCGCTGCGCATGTGGTACCGCGTGCGCGGCAAGGCCGCGGTGCAAACGCTGCGCCTGCTAATTGCGGGTGATGGCGCACCCGCTGCGTCGATCATTGCGCAGTTGCGCCGACACGCCGGGCCTGGACTGGAGATGGTGGGGCGCATTGGTGACTGCGTGCCAACAACAGACGCGGATGCAGTGGCCTTGCCCCACCTGGGCGCTCTTACCGAAGCCGAGGCGGCTATCGCACGCGTGGGGGCTGACGCCGTGCTGATTGCCCTGCCGCGCGACGCCCACGATGCGCTCGCCATGCTTGTTGCACGCGTGAATGCGCTGCCCGTGCGCCTCTACATTGTGCCCGATTACTTTGACCTGGCCTTTTTCGATGCCACCATCGAGCGACTGGGCGTTGTGCCCGTGATCGGCCTGCG
Organism: uncultured Caldilineaceae bacterium; assembly: GCA_964370975.1. Taxonomy (GTDB): domain Bacteria; phylum Chloroflexota; class Anaerolineae; order Caldilineales; family Caldilineaceae; genus UBA5069. The sequence goes on from CAYJNV010000170.1 coordinate 8,619, forward strand.
CGACCCGGCCATCGACGGCCTGCAACGCATCCTCAAGCGCGTGATGGACATTTTGATTGCAGGCGCAGGGCTCGTCTTCCTCTCGCCCATCTTCCTGCTCATCAGCGTTGCCATCAAGCTGGAGGATGGCGACCCTGTGCTATACCGCACGCCGCGCATGGGTGAAAACGGGCGCGTCTTCCAGATGCTCAAGTTCCGCTCCATGGTTCTGCATGCCGAACAGCTTCAAGGAGGCATGAACGGCAGCGACGACGCGGGCAATGTAGTTCACAAGCGCGCCGATGACCCGCGCGTCACACGCGTGGGGCGAATTCTGCGCCGCACCAGCGCCGACGAACTGCCGCAGCTTCTCAACGTGCTGCGCGGCGACATGAGCCTGGTGGGTCCCCGCCCCGAGCAACCCTGGCTCATGGACCGCTACTCCCCCTGGCAGCAGAAGCGCTTTGCTGTGCCCCAGGGCATGACCGGCTGGTGGCAAGTCAACAGCCGCGAAGAGAGCCCGCTGCTTTATCTCCACAGCGAAGAAGACCTCTACTACGTACAGAACTACTCGCTCTGGCTCGACATCCAGATCTTGTGGAAGACTGTTGCGACCGTCCTGCGCGGCAAAGGCGCCTACTAGAAGCGCAAACAGCAAACCCGACGCAAAGGCGCAAAGGCGCGAAGGAAACGCAAAGAACTGCAACAACAAGAACAGCGAACGCCGGTTTTCTGCGTTGCTTTGCCATGCTACCGGACTTATTGCGGGCTGCGTGGGAAGAAAAGTGGTCAACGGTCTTTCTTTGGGGTTGCAGCGGGAGTGCACTTTGGGTTATCTTTGCAGTGTACGCACGGCGTACGCGCGTGCTACGAAC
>CAYJNV010000171.1:0-5475 GCA_964370975.1 uncultured Caldilineaceae bacterium
GCCTTGGCGGCGCGCCAATTACCAATTCACCGCTTACCAATTACTAGTCCACCAGTCAACCAGTCCACCCATCACCCCGACCATAAGGTATAATACGCCAACAAATCCCACCTCCGGCGGCAGACAGTCGCCCCAATTCTCCTGCCAACGCCCATGCCTATCCTGCGCGAATACCTGCGACCTTCCACACTGGCCGATGCCCTGGCGCTCGTCGAGAAGCATGGGTCTCATGCCGCGCTGCTCGCGGGCGGCGCCGACCTCATCGGCGCGCTTGAATCGCACATACGCCCCGACCTCGATGTTGTCATCGACCTGGGCGGCCTGCGCCTCTCGGGCTTCCACACAAACGCAACGCACCTTGTGATTGGCGCCACAAGCACCTTAACCGATGTGCTGGAAAACCCAGTGGCAGCGGCGCTTGCCGACGGCCTGCTGGCACGCGCTGCGCGCGGCGAGGGGCCAGTCAATTTCCGCAACGCCGCGACCCTGGGCGGCGTTGTCGCCGGGGCCGCGACCGACAGCGTCCTTTACGCTGCCCTGCTGGCGTTGGGCGCCTTGGTGAGCAGCACTGCCGCTGAACACCCGGTTGAACTCTCGTCATTTCAAACGGGAAAGGCCATCATCATAGCTGTGCACGTGCCGTTGGGGGACGTGCGCAGCGGCCTCGCTTGTGTTGCCCGCACCCCTGCCGACAGGCCGATTGTGGCTGCTGTTGCCGTCGTTGCAGGCGACGCCACGCGCGTTGCCTATTGCGGTCTGGCCGACCGCCCTATCCTTGAGGGGACAGACGCGCCCCCCTATGCCGACTTCCGCGGCAGCGCCACCTACCGTCAGGCCATGGCGTCCGTCCTGCGCGCACGCGCGCTGGCGCAGGCACGAGCATAGTGTCGCCAATGATCAGTTATGAATGTTAACTGATCATTGATCATTGACAATTGATTTACTCACTCGATTAGCTTGAGCACTATGAACATAACTCTGACCGTCAACGGCACGCACCACACAATTGACGTACTGCCCGGTGAACTGCTGCGCACAACGTTGCGCCGGCTGCGCTATTACAGCGTCAAGTTCGGCGACGAAACCGGCGACACGGGGGCCGATGCGGTGCTGCTCACGCATACGCCGGACGAGCCCTTATCATACCGGCTGCGCAACAGCGGCGCGCTGCTCACGGCGCAGGTGGATGGTGCCTCGATTGTCACGGTAGAGTCGCTCAGTGGGCCGCGCAACGAAGAGTTGAGTCTGCTGCAGGAACAGTTTGTGGCGTGCGGCGCCATCCAGTGCGGCTACTGCACGCCTGCACAACTGCTCGCCGCCAAGAAGCTGCTGGATGTGAACCCCGAACCCAGCGAAAGCCAGGTGCGCGAGGCCATTGCCGGTGTGCTCTGCCGCTGCACGGGCTATCTGCGGCCAGTGCAAGCCATTTTGCGCGCCGCCGCCGAGCTGCGCGGCGAGGCGCTGCCTGCGCTTGAGACCGAGGTTGTCGACGCGTTCGACACGGTCGACTGGCCCACAGGCGACTCACCGCTGCCAACGGATGGCAGCGACGCCGGCGAAACGGAGACACAGACTCGCACCAGAGTCACCCCCATTACCCTGGCCCCGCCGCAGACCAGCGTCGTCAACAAGGGCGAACCCAAGGTAGACGGCATCAAGCTGGTCAAGGGGCGCGCCGTCTTCGCCGACGACATCGAAATGCCGGGGATGCTCTACGGCGGGATGCTGACCAGCCCCCATGGCCACGCGCGCATTGTGTCAATTGACGCGAGCAAGGCGCGTGCGCTGCCCGGTGTCCATGCCGTGCTTACGCACAAAGACGTGGCGCGCGTGATCTACGCCTCGGGTGGGCAGAGCTACCCCAACCCGCCGCCCTACGACCAGGTTTCGCTCGACAACAAGGTGCGCCACGTGGGCGACCGCGTGGCCGTCGTCGCGGCCGAATCCCCGGAAATCCTGCAGCAGGCGCTGGCGCTGATCAAGGTTGAATACGCGTTGCTTCCCGTCGTCCTTGACCCGAGCGAGGCCATGCAGTCCGGCGCGCCTGTTATCCACGACGAAGCGGACGCATGGGAGATCCACGACGCGCAGCGCAACATTGCCATTCACATCCATGTGGATCATGGCGACGTGGACGCGGCGCTGGCCAGCGCTGCGCACGTCTACGAAAGCGAGTATCGCGTCCAGCAGGTGCAGCAGGTGAGCATTGAGCCGCATGTGGCGCTCTCGTGGTGGGACGAGGACGACCGCCTGGTCATCCGCACGAGCACGCAGGTCCCTTTCCACGTGCGGCGCATGGTTGCCCCGCTGGTGGGGCTGCCGGTACGGCGCATTCGCGTCGTCAAGCCGCGCATTGGCGGCGGTTTTGGCGGCAAACAGGAGATGCTCATCGAGGATCTCTGCGCGCACCTGACGATAGCCACCGGCCGGCCGGTGCGCTTTGAGATGACACGTGAGCAGGAGTTCACCAGCAGCCGCTCGCGCCACGCACAGTACCTGCGTTACCGCAGCGGTGTGGACGAGAACGGCAAACTTGTGGGCATGGATTTGCGCATTGTGGCCGACACGGGCGCATACGGCACCCACGCCCTCACCGTGCAAATGGTGAGCGGTTTTCGCGGCCTCAGCACCTACTGGCTGCCCGCTGCGCGTTTTGATTGCGACGTGGTCTATACAAACAAGCCCGTCGCGGGCGCATTTCGCGGCTACGGTGCGCCCCAGGCGCTCTTCGGCCTCGAACAACACATGGAGGAGTTCGCCCTCGAACTGGGGCTGGACCCGCTGGAATTCAAGCGGCTCAACTGGATCAAGGTGGGGCAGAATTTGCCCATGGCCGAAGCGATGGGCGAAGGGCGCGAGGGCTTTGCACAGGTTATCCGCAGCAATGGGCTGGAGGAGTGTGTGCGCGAGGGCGCGCGCGCCATCGGCTGGGCGCGGCGCGACGACCCCGCCTGGGTGGTGGACCCGACGCGGCCCCACATCCGCCGCGGGCTGGGGCTGGCCATCGCCATGCACGGCACGGGCATTGCCGGGTTGGACATGGGCGCGGCCAGCATCAAGTTGAATGACGATGGCTCCTTCAATCTGCTGATGGGCGCCACTGATTTGGGCACCGGCTCCGACACGGTGCTGGCGCAAATTGCCGCCGAGACACTGGGCGTGCCGCTCGACCAGATCATCGTCTACTCCAGTGACACCGACTTCACGCCCTTTGACACAGGCGCGTACGCCTCGAGCACGACCTACATCAGCGGTGGCGCCGTGATGAAAGCCGCCGAGGATGTGCAACGGCAAATCATCGAGCACGCAGCGAAGCATCTGCTCGAAGGCGCGCCCGCCGAACGGCTTTGGCTTGAGGATGGCGGCGTAAAGGCGCCCGACGGCAGCAGCGTCACGATCGCAATGGTCGCGTTGCACAGCACCCACCAGGCCGAGCAGCATCAGATCATGGCAACGGCCAGCCACATGTCATACATCAGCCCGCCCCCCTTTGCGGCGCAGTTCGCCGAAGTCGAGGTGGACACGGAGACCGGCCAGGTTACCTGCACCAGACTGGTGATGGCAGTGGACTGCGGCGTGGCCATCAACCCGATTACGGCCGCGGGGCAGGTGGAGGGGGGCATGTTGCAGGCGCTGGGCTATGCGCTCTGCGAGGAGATGGTCTACGACGAGGCGGGCCATTTGCTCAACCCGCGCATAGGCCCCTACCGCATCTACGCTGCCGATGAAGCGCCCGAACTCAAGGCCATCCTCGTGCAGACGTACGAGCCCACGGGCCCCTACGGAGCGAAGGCCGTGGCCGAGATTCCCATGGATGGCGTCGCGCCCGCTGTGGCCAATGCCATCCACCACGCCACGGGGCTGCGCCTGCGCCAAATCCCCTTCACGCCTGAGCGCGTTTGGCGCGCGCTGCATAACTAACTGTCTCAACGCAAAGGGCGCAAAGAGACACAAAGGAAAAACAAGAACAAACAAATACTGTGTATAGCGACGAATGACTTGACGGCGACCCTGGCAACCTACGCAGCCTGCAGTTCGATCGTGCTTTTGGTTTTCCTTTGCATTTCTCTGCGTCCTTTGCGCCTTTGCGTTGAGATGCTTTTTGTACTGATTCTGGAGCGTAATTGATGTCCCGAATTCTTGTCACCGGCGCGGCCGGGTTCATAGGCTCGCACCTGTGCGAGGCGCTGCTGGCCGACGGCCACCTGGTGCTCGGCCTCGATGCGTTTATCCCTTACTATCCGCGCGCCCTCAAGGAGCGGAACCTAGCCGGCCTCCATGCCCTGCCCGGCTTCACCTTTGCGGAGGCTGACCTGCGCACTGGCCACCTTGAGACGCTGCTTGAGGGTGTCGACGCGGTGGTCCACCTGGCCGCCATGGCCGGGCTGGTGCGCTCGTGGCAGGAGTTTGAGGGATACATGACCTGCAACGTGCTCGCCACGCAGCGGCTGCTGGCCGCCGCCGCGACCACAGGCAGTCCCCACTTTGTGCATGCATCGACCTCGTCGGTCTACGGGCGCTTTGCCACGGGCAACGAAGATGCCGCCACCGAGCCAATCTCGCCTTACGGGATTACCAAGCTGGCTGCCGAAAAGCTGGTGTTGGCCTATGCGCAGCAGTTCGGCCTGCGTGCCACGGTGCTGCGCCTCTTTTCCGTCTATGGCCCGCGCCAGCGCCCCGACATGGGCTACAACATCTTCATTCGCAGGCTGCTCGCGGGCGAGACGATCACCGTGGACGGCGACGGCACCGACAGCCGCAGCAACACCTACGTGCTCGACTGCGTGGACGGCATCCGCCGCGCGCTGGCGCAGCCCGAAGTGAGTGTCGGCCAGATTTTCAACATCGGCGGCGGCCAGGAAGTGAACGTCAACCAGGTGCTTGAGATGCTCGAGGAACTGACCGGCAAGCCGGCGCAGATTGTGTATGGTCCACCCCGCCCCGGCGACCAGCGGCGCACCGTGGCCGACACCGGCAAGGCGCGCACACTTCTCGGCTACGATCCGCAGACCACAGTACACGAGGGCCTGCGCGCACAGGTGGCGTGGCAACGCGCCGCGTCCTGAATGCCGGCGTTCTACACACTGCTGTAATCGAACAACCGTTTACTCAACAACAATCAAGCACCGCACGCGTGCGGCACACATCTTGCGCGCCTATCGTGCACTTTGTAGAAGATCAGCGGCCGCACGGCCACTAAACTTCCGTTTTGATGAACGACTGCAGCGGTGGCGGCGTTGATCAGTGTATGAAGAGCGACCAGGCAAGTCCTGACGTTCAACCCCCCGCACGACCCGCAGGAGCCGATTCCGCACTCTTTGAAGAAGGCACTGCGGGCACAGTGAACCCGCGCCAGATTTCACGAGCCCCCGACGAGGCCATGGCGGCCAACCTTGAGGACAAGCAGATTGTGGGCCCGCAGCGCGGCTTTGGCCCGCTGTGGCAGCGCACCTACCGCGTGCGACTTGAGGGCAT
>CAYJNV010000171.1:5575-9411 GCA_964370975.1 uncultured Caldilineaceae bacterium
CTGGAGCGGACAGCAGACCCGGTGTACGAGTTCGGATATCGCTTTCTGGGCGGTGAAGCAAAGCAGGATGCAACGTGGGTCCACGTGCTGCGCTCGCTGGCGGCCCATTTTGGCGTGACAGCCGATGTACATATAGAGCGCACCTGCCTCGATTCGTCGGTGCAGTGGCGCAATGTTGCCAACGTGCGTCAGAATGCGGCCATACGCACGCTGCTGCATCGCCTCACCGCGCCTCTGCGCGCGCTGAAACCCAATAAGTCGTGACGGCGCTGCACTACCCTTTGCGTTTCATCTGCAAGGATTGTCTCAGCTAATGCCAGCATCTGCTGCATGGCGCACCGCCGCAGCCCGGCCAATTGATACCGAATACGATGCCGTGATCGTCGGTTCCGGCCCCAACGGGCTGGCGGCCGCGCTTGTGCTGGCGCAGGCGGGGCTCAAGGTGCTGGTGGTCGAGGCGCGGCCTACGCTGGGTGGCGGCACGCGCACGTCCGAACTGACGCTCCCTGGTTTCCGCCACGATATCTGTTCGGCCGTGCACCCGCTGGGAGCGGCCTCGCCCTTTCTGCGCATCCTGCCGCTGGCCGAGCACGGCGTCGAGTGGATTACCTCGCCCGTCTCGGTCGCGCACCCGCTGGATGCCGAACCTGCCGTCGCCATCTTCCATTCGTTTGAGGAGACCATCGCCCAACTGGGCCGCGATGGTCCCGCCTGGCGGCGCATGATGGGCCCCATGGTGAAGAATTGGCAGTCGCTGATTGCCGAGTTCCTCGCGCCACTCCACTTCCCGCATAACCGGTATCAATACGCGCGCTTTGGCGCTGTCGGCGCTCTGCCCGCAACGTGGGCGGGCCGCCTGCTCTTTCGCAGCGAGCGCGCCCGCGCTGCCTTTGCGGGCATGGCGGGCCACGCGATTATCCCGTTGGGGCGCGCACCCAGCGCCGCATTCGGCCTCATGCTCAGTATGCTGGCAAACACGGTAGGCTGGCCTGTGGCACGCGGCGGCAGTCAGGCCATTGCCGATGCGCTGGTGGCGATGATTCGCACTTTGGGTGGCGACTTCCAAGCCGATTGGGAGGTGAAGAGCGTCAGTGAACTACCGGCTGCGCGCGCAATACTGCTCGATGTGACGCCTCGCCAACTGCTCGCACTTGCGCGCGACACCTTGCCCGCCGGTTATCAGCGCGCGTTGGGCCGCTTTCGCTACAACCCCGGCGTCTTTAAGGTCGATTGGGCACTGAGCGAACCAATCCCCTGGCGCGACCGTGTCTGTTACCAGACGGCCACGTTGCACCTGGGCGGCACGATGGACGAGATCGCTGCCTCGGAGGCGGCTGTGTGGCGCGGCGAAATCCCCCAGCGCCCGTATGTGCTCTTGGCGCAGCCGACACTCTTTGACGGCACGCGCGCGCCTGCAGGCAAGCACACGGCCTGGGGTTACTGCCATGTGCCGAACGGTTGCAGCGTGGACATGACCGCCGCCATTGAGGCGCAGATTGAGCGTTTTGCGCCGGGATTTGGCGACACTGTCCTCGCGCGACACACCTTTAACGCCGTGCAGATGGAGGCGCACAACCCTAATTATGTGGGCGGCGACATCAACGGCGGCGTGCAGGACCTGTTGCAGCATTTCATGCGCCCCGTTCCCACGCTGCATCCCTACCGCACGCCTGCGCCGGGCATCTACCTCTGCTCGTCGTCCACCCCGCCTGGCGGCGGCGTGCATGGCATGTGCGGCTACTACGCCGCACAGTCGGTGCTCGAAGATCTGGGGGTGCAAATGCCCCGCGTTGAACAGGCAATTTGACCGTTGCGCTGCACCCTCGCCTAGGCTACACTGGAGACAGCCCACCCCAATCCCTGACGGCTGCGGCCGCCCACCCCACCTGCCCATGAACCCAATCGAGATTCCCGCCCGCTGGTCCGTCGAGCTTGAGACGAAGCCTGATTTCGACCAGGCGATTGACCGCATCTACGCGTGGTACGAGCAGCAGGTGATTGACCGCCCGCCCGTGCGCTTCAGCCGTCACAATGCGCTCTATGCCGATGCCGACGCCGTTGCGCAGGCGCGCTACGCTGACCGCAAGGGTTGGTGGTTCGACGCCGACTACCAGATGGAGCGCTTTCTGCGCGGCTTCCGCAACAAGCGCTTCCTGGGCGAGACCTTCCCCCTCTTCTGGCCCAACCTCGGGCCCAATGTATTTGCCGGATGCTACGGCAGCCCCCTCGTCTTTGGCGAGGTGACCACCTGGGCCGAACCCATTCTCGCCGACTACGCACAGCCGCTTATGCTCGACTGGCAGAGCGAATACCTGGCCAAGCTCGATGAATTGACCATGCGCGCACTCGAACTTGCCCCCGGCCAGTTCCTCGTCGGCTATACGGATCTGCACCCCGGCATCGACTGGCTCGCGGCGCTGCGTGGCACCGAGCCGCTCCTCTACGACCTCTACGACAACCCCGATGATGTCGAGCGCATTCTGGCTGCGAACACTGCCGATTTTATTGCCTTCTACGACCACTTCGATACATTGCTCAAGGCACATAAACAACCGTCGATCTCGTGGATGGAGATCCCCTCATTTGGGCGCATGCACATCCCGTCGTGCGACTTTGCCACGATGGTCTCGCCCCGCCACTTTCGCCAATACATTTGGCCGGGGCTTGCGGCCGAATGCCTGGCGATGACCCACAATATCTTCCACATGGACGGCAAGGGCGTTGCCCATCATCTCGATGCCATCCTTGAGCTTCCCAACGTGCAGGCCATTCAATGGGTGCAGGGTGTGGCCGACGACCTGCCCATCATGCAGTGGACAGCGCTCATCAGGAGGATCCAAACGGCGGGCAAATCGGTGGTGGTTGACCTGCAGCTTGATGAACTCGACCCCTTCATGGACGAAATACGCCCGGAAGGCATCTTCATTTGCATCTCCACCGAGACAGAAGAGCAGGAGCATGATGTCCTGCGCAAGCTGACCAGATGGGTGAGTTAGCGCAACTTGCTATCCGAGCGTTATCACGTATCCAGAAAGCCGCTTTGCTATCTCCATTCGTTTAAGTGCACGACCCCAGGGGGCGCAGCCGCATGGATCAGGGCAAGCAGGAACAGTGGGACCAACTGATTGACGATGTTTACGACGCGATTCTGGATGGGCGGCACAAGGAAACGCCCACGCTCGTGGCGCACGCGCTCGATGGCGGTGTTGGCCCCGCCGACCTGCTGAACGACGGCATGATAGACGCTATGGCCGAAGTGGGCCGTCAGTTTGAGGAAAAAGTCTGCTTTGTGCCCGAGATGATGCAGGCGGCGCGTGCCATGAAGTCGGGGCTGGCCGTGCTGCGTCCGTTTCTGCAGGGAACAGCCGTCAAGGCGCAAGGGCGCGTGGCGCTCGGCACCGTCAAAGGTGACATGCACGATATCGGCAAGAATCTTGTGGCAATGATGCTCGAAGGCGCGGGCTTCGAGATTGTTGACCTGGGCGTGGATGTGTCGACCGAGCGTTTTGTGGCCGCTGCCGAAAGCGACGGCGTAGACATTGTGGGGCTATCGGCGCTGATTACAACAACGCTGCCCGCCATGCAGCAGGCGGTGGCAGCACTCAACGCGTCGGCAGCGCGCGGCCGTGTCAAGGTCGTCGTAGGGGGTGCGCCAGTCTCCTCCAGCTTCGCCACGCAAATCGGCGCCGACGGCTTTGCGCCCGACGCGAGCAGCGCCGTTACCCTCGCGCAGGCGCTGCTTGCATAACGAGAGATTTGTGACTGATGACTGATGACTGATGATTGATGATTGATGATTGGCTATGCGCCGTAATCTAACAATTACGGCGCATAGC
>CAYJNV010000172.1:0-9376 GCA_964370975.1 uncultured Caldilineaceae bacterium
GCATGCGTAGGCTACGCGCTGTCAATGTGCATGTCACCCGGGGCGTGGCCGAAGGCCGTGAGGATCATGGCACAGAGACTTTGGACGGACTTGGCGGACTGGTTCGTCTCGAGCCAGAAGCCCGTGTTGCCAATCCGTTCAGGCGAGTGGAGCCCTGCAGTTGTTGCGCGCATATACTGCCTGCTCCTGCCCCGAATTGTTGGTGCAACCAAGGGAAACTCGCCAGGATGCTGTAGCGCCATCTCCTCTCCTACCGCCATGAGCACCTCCTTCCAGCTCTTCACGGCGCTCTTCTTGCCGACAATTGTGACTGCCACTGGTTTGAGAAAACGCGTGACAGGCTCTTCTTGACCGGGTAGAGGCTTGGCTGTCTCCACGTCAACAACGTCAATCGCTTCGCCTGGCTCGTCAAGCAACGCGCCCCACCATTCCGTATCCAGTTGTGTCACGACTAATGGCTGATCAACCACACCAATGTGGTGCTTGATCAAAAGGCTCACGAGTTGTTCGCCGTTGATCAGCGAAATGCGTGCCTTGCCCGGCGCCTCCGCCTCCTGTCTCGCACTCCTGGTGAAGTCGCTCGTCGTGATGATGATGCCGAACTGATGCACCTGAAGTGAGCCTCGCACCTGCGTCACCGTTTGCGACTGGATGTTGCTCTTCCATCGCTTCACCTGCACGGCCGCGTTTACAGGAGCCAACCCAGACGCGGAGTAGGTGCCCACCACGTCGATGCCCCCATCCTTGACGTAGGGCGTCACCGCAAGCGTTTGCTCGTCGAAACCCATCTCCAGCAGCAAATCCATGATTATCGCCTCAAAGCGCTTGGGCGGCACCTGGGCGAGGAGTTCATGCAGTTGGGCGCGCGTGCGCTCGTTGGTTTCGGCAACAAGCGCCTCCACGCCGTGCCGTTTCTTCCTGGCCAACCCGAACACACCCTTGCCGTGGCGCTCGAAAGCCGATCCTTCCTGCTTGGTTACAGTGTACAGTCGCGAAGCCATCGTCACTGCAGGCGTAGCGCCGCTGGTTTCAATCAGGCCGCGTGCGAGCGCGCGCCGGTAGATTTCTTCATAGTGGAGGGGCGCGTTCGCGTCGGCAAGGACGGCGGCAGCCGCTTCAAGGAATGTCATCGGGGCGTTTCCTGTTGCAGGGTTTGCGGCGATAATGCGCGTGCCGGTACAGACCACGCTCGTTACGAAGGATGTTAGCACAGGTGTGAGCCCGCCATCCAACGGCGGCGTCACCCTCGGTGCGGACAATGTGGTGCCTGAGGCGCCGTCGTACGCGCGACAGGCAGCCAATCAACTGCCGCTGAGCCTTGGCATCGAAGGCCCAGGGCTTCTCAAAAGTCGTAGGTAGGGAAAATTGGGGGAAGGCAAAAAGCTCCATTGCTTGGTAGACTTGTGTTTCCTGAACAAGAGTCGACCATTCAACGGAGCTTACAATGGACTCTAGCACAGAGGGAACCGAAGTCATAGCAGATGCGGGTGACATTTTCGCAGACCCTGGGATGAAAGAGCAGGTGCAGGATCTCTATCGGGTGTTGCAGACGGTGACAGACCGACGTCATCAACGTGGCAGACGTTTTGAGGTGGCAACAGTTCTCATATTGATGCTTGTTGCGAAGATGGCAGGTGAGAACACCCTGCTCGGCATCACAGAGTGGGTGCGCTTGCGAGTCGACTGGCTTGCGCAGGTGGTGCCTTTGCGTGCCGGGCCCTGCGCCAATACGTATCTGAACATTTGCACCCAGATCGATGCCGCTGAATTGAGTGCCAAAGTGGCTGCCTATCTGTCTGGAGCAGCTGTAGCACTGTCGGCGGACGTGGCGTCAGATACCGGCGCTGCGCCACCACCTCTGCGTCATTTGGCGTGTGACGGCAAGGCACTCAGAGGCAGCCATCGTGCAGGTGCGGATGCGCAACAAGTGCTGGGTATCTTTGATGTGACGGCGCAGTGCATGCAGGCACAACTGCCTATTGCAGACAAGGGCCATGAGCCGGAAGCTTTCACAACTTGGTTGGGCGAGCAAGCCCAACACCAACTCGATGGCTGTGTGATTACAGCTGATGCACTGCACACACATGCCAACGTGGGCGCTGCTATTCGTCGTTGCGGCGGCGACTACCTGTTCTTTGTCAAAGGCAACCAGCCAACGTTGTACGAGGACATTCGCCTGCTCTTTAGTGAACCGCCCAATCGCCTCTTGCCTGAACAAAGTGCAAAGAGTGTGAATGGCGGTCACGGACGCCGTGAGGTGCGCCATCTACGCACAAGCACTGCGCTCAACCACCACTGGCAGGCCACCTGGCCCGATCTCGCCCAGGTCTTTCAAGTGGAGCGGCGCATCACGCGTACTCGACAGGGTATCATCGAAACCACGACCGAGACCGCCTATTGCATTACAAGCCTCTCCACAGCACGTGCTTCACCCAGGCAACTACTGGCCTATACGCGCGCACACTGGCAGATCGAGAATCGCAGCCATTGGCGTAGAGATGTAACGTTGCGCGAAGACGCCACACGCCTGGCCTCCAAAACCGCCTCCATGGTCATTGCGGCGCTCAACAATACGCTCCTCGCCCTGCTTGATCGCTCCGGAGTCACCAACGTGCGCAATGCAATGCGCCATTTCGCCGCACATCCCGACGACGCTCTCTCCCTCCTGATTTCTACAACATGACTTTTGAGAAGCCCTGTCGAAGGCCGGAAAAACTATTGACAAGCGGTCTGCGGCGTGCTAGACTACCCATAATCGATTGCGCAATCGATTGCGCCCCGCTTGTCCCCCATTCCCATTCATACAGACGCAGTCTGCTGCGCAGCAAATCCCACCCACCGCCGCGGTCTCTCCATGGTGACGATCCACGATGTGGCAATGCGCGCCGGCGTCTCTGCCACCACAGTCTCCCATGTTGTCAATGGCACCCGCCCCGTCAGCAGCCCACTGAGCGAACGCGTGCGAGACGCCATGCGCGAACTTGGCTACCAGCCGAATGCCCTTGCCCGCAGCCTGCGCCGCAAACAAAGCCACACCATCGGCCTCATCGTTCCCGACAACAGCAACCCCTTCTTTGCCGAAATGGCGCACAGTGTTGAGTACGCGGCCTATGGCAACGGCCACGCTGTCGTGCTCTGCAACAGCGACGATGACCCCGCACGCGAGGCGCTCTATCTTGACCTGCTCCTCAAGCGCCAGGTCGACGGTATCGTGCTGGTCGCCGCGGCCACTTCCAACGAGGCGATGAACGCATTGATTCAGCGCGGTCTGCCCCTTGTCGTCGTCGATCGCGAACTGCCCGACGTCACGCACGACTGTGTGCTGACCGACCACTACGCGGGTGGCTACGCGGCCACCGAACACCTTGCACAATTGGGCCACACGCGCATTGCCTGCATCGCCGGCCCCTCAGAGGTCGGTTCGAGCGCTGGGCGCGTCGCAGGCTACCGTGCGGCATTGCGCGCCGCCGGGCTAAACGTCGACGCTTCATGCGTCGTGCGGGGCGACTTTCGCGACCACAGCGGTTACCTCGCCGCGCAGAAACTGCTCAAGCGGGCCATTGCGCCGACAGCCATCTTTGCGTGCAACGACCTCATGGCGATTGGCGCCATGGCCGCCGTGCGTGACGCCGGCCTGAATGTGCCCGAGGATGTATCGATCGTTGGCTTTGATGACATCCACATTGCGGGCTACCTCAACCCGCCCCTTACAACCATTGCGCAGCCAATGGCCGAACTGGGGCGCGTGGCCGCCGAGCTCCTGCTCCAGCGTCTGCAGGACCGCACCTTGCCCCCGCGGCGTGTACTCTTGCACAATCGTCTGGTCGTGCGCAGGACAACCGCACTTGCCCCCAGCCGGCGCGGTTCCTGACGCAGTAAAGAAGGTAACCAGCGCCACCGAGCGTAAATTGGGCGGCTTTCACACTTGCAGCCATGTGCGTGGGCGTCCGGCCATCACGTACACGTTGCGCCTCAACATTGACAGCCCGATTCTGGGCATGGGCGACTTCTCCCGGCAGATGGTGACAGGCTTCATCAGCATTTTCGCCGTTGTGACTGACACGCACCGCGTGCGCCTCTCTGTGCAAATGGCCGACTAAACGCAACGGTTGAGCCGATCTGCATATCCGTGGCTGTCAACGCGCCACAAACACGATAGCGTTCCCCGCAGTGGCCCGGCTGTCTTCCCCACCACAGCTGGGCCGCGGCGCGTGCGCTCGCCGTCCATCCCCCGTCGCGCAACAAACTGAAAGACGCCCACCGAGCGTGATATAATCGGCGCATGGCTGCGCCGGCACACGCGCGCCCGCAAGCCGGCGCATTGCCCCGGCAGGGAAACAAATGCGCAGCGCGCAGCGTCGTAGCAGTGCAACCTGCCGTGAAGCGTGTGTACAACCAGTGCGAGGCGCCATGCCCGTTTCAATCTCCGATGCAATTGACATTCGCTACCGCTTGCAGCCGCAGGATTTGGGTGGTCAGGCGCGCTCAGTGCTCGTGCGTAATGTCACGCTTGAGGGGATTGAACATCTGACGCCACTTGTTCATTTCGAGGGGTTGGCACGGCCGCTGGCGCTCGATCTTGAACAGCGCATGCAAATTGCCGAGATTGCGCACAGTCACTTGATGGTAGACTGGATTGGCGTGCCGCTGATCCTGCGCCCGGAGCGGCAGGGCGCATTTGAGACGATTCAGCTTGTGGCTGCGCAGCAAGAACGCACGCGACCGCTGGCTCTGACTTCTGCAGGCTGGGTGCGAGAGCCCCAATTGCGCCGTCGCGTCACGCAGATTCTGCTCATCCTCCTTCTGCTTGGCGTTGCCTACGCAGCTGTGACTCTGATCGACTCATTCAGCGTCCTTGACGAACTTCCATCCATTTTCAACCGCTAGCCGCGCCGAAAATCCGGTGTGGCCCCTGATACCCGCATGAGCTACGACGACTCCGACGATTTCGATCTCATCCCCCGAGCGCGCGTCAACCGCCCGTCCGGCGGAGCCGAACTGCCCCCGCAGGGCGAGCCCGAACGCCCTAAACGAAACTGGGGATGGCTGATCACGCTGGCCGTGGTCGCCTTCCTCTTCTTCGGCGTGGGTGCTGCCATCTTCACGCTGCGCGACCGCCTGGGCCAACGGCCAACACCCGCAGCTACGCTGGAGGTGGGCCTCGGCACGCCCACCCCGCTGCTTGGCAGCCTGCTCGGCACGGGGACACCCGGTACGCTTGTGCCATCGACCACGATAACGACCACGCCAGCAGGGCCATCCCCTACGCCCCGTGGATCCATGACGCCTACACCCGCGCCATCACCAACGCCATCCCCTGCGCCCTGTGCGCTGAGGCCGGCAAGCTTTGCCGAGACAGGCTACAATCGCGCGCTCTTTGGCTGTCCGATCGACGGAGGCCAGACAATTTGGGCGGCATGGGAGCCCTTCGAGCGCGGCTCCATGCTCTGGCGCAGCGACACGAACCGCAGCTACTTTTTGACTCTGGCCGGCCAATGGCAAGTTATCGACGCCTCGTGGAATGGCGACGCACCGCCAAGCCGGGGCGAACCACCCCCTGACCGCGTTCAGCCCGAACGAGGATTTGGCTGGGCGTGGGGCACCGATGACGCGATCTTCCAGGCGCTGGGGTGGGCAACTGACAGCGAGAAGGGCTTCTGCGCCGACGTGCAGGTCTTTGAGCAGGGCTTCATCCTGCAAAGCAGCTCTGTCGGCTCTTGTACGCCCGATAATCTCTACAACAACGCGGCCAGCGGAGACTGGCGGCCCGTGTATGTGGCCGCGCACAATGCGGGCGTGTGGAGCGGTGCACTGGGCGGCAGCACCGTTGTCGCGGCTGCCCCGCCGCAAACGGTTAGCGTGGCCGCGCGCCCGGAGGCCAACGGCATCTTTACAGCCCCGCCTGCCGGCGCGCGCCAACTGGATGGCGATCTGAGCGACTGGCCCGCTGACGGCTGGAATCCAATGGCCACCGTCGTCGAAGGCAGCAGTAAGCACAAGGGATCCAGTGACGCGTCGGGTCGCTTCCAGGTGGCGTGGACACCCGACGGCCTTCTGCTTGCAGCGCAGGTCAGCGACGACGAGTTTCGCCCTGGGCCGCCGGGCACTGAGATGTGGCAGGGGGATGCGCTCGAGCTTCAGTTCGACGGCCAGCTTGCGCAGGATGCCACCGACACCAGCGCCGGCCCTGACGACTACCAGGTGGGCATTGGCCTGACGCAGGACGGGCGCACGCTGCAGAATTACCGCTGGCTGCCGCGCGCCATTGAGGGCATGATCCCCATGGCGGGTGCAGGCTCAGTCTACGACTCGGGTTATGCCCTTGAAGCGCTGCTTCCGTGGAACGCGCTGGGCATTGCGCAGGCGCAGGGTGGCGACTCCTTCGGCTTCAACCTCAGCATCAGTGACAACGACGGCAACAAGGCGCGTCAGGAAAGCGTGATTTCTGCCTCGCCTGCCCGCACGACCTACGACAACCCCGCCGAGTGGGGCACGCTCGTGCTGCTGCCCTGATCCCGCGTGAGTCGCGTCATGGCCGTCGCCTGCATCACCCTCAATACCCCATTACACCCCAAAGTGATGGGCTAATTGGATTTGGCAAGCTCGTTTGCATTCACGCCACATATGCAATACAATCGGCCCAATTCCGCGGCCTGACGATTTGCAGAAGAATCCATAGCTCACGCGCGTCCTACGCGCGCTGGTTCGCTTTCCCCCGGCGCGCCGAACTCATGTATTGACGGATGCACCTCATCGAGTCTGCTACAGCGCCCACATCATGTGGGGTCAACGGACCATACGGTGTTCGTCCGGACACCCCCACTTAGCACTGAGGCCGTCACTTGCGCTGCAAGTGCGCGGTGGCTGGACCATTTGCACCAAGGCAGTGCCGACGGGAGCTCGCGTCTCGGCGTCTCTTGCATGGAGGGCAGAAGGCGCGTCGCACGCGATCGTACAGAGACTGCAATCCGGTCATCTTCACCTATTGGGAGGGGAGACAACAATGCAAGTGCTCACGAGAACTGCAGACACTGGTGTTTTGCGCATGCGCATCTATTGGTATGCGCTGCTTTGCCTGGGGGCGCTCTTGCTTGCGCTCGCGGCCTATCGTCCCGCGCTGGCGCAGAGCGACGAACCCGTGACCAATCCACTGCCGGCGGGTATCGTCGTCGAGCCAAACCAGACTCTGGCCGACGATGGCGGGCCGTGGGAGCTTGGCGTTGAAGGCACCGCGGGAAACCTGACCGCAGCCACCGCCGCCGAGCGCTATGGCATGTACTACTGGCTCAACGGATGGTTCGTGCGCAAATTCAACTTCAATGAGGCCACTTCCTGGGAAACCGACTACAAGCGCGCAGCCCTGGGGGGCAATGAAAACAATTGGACCGATTCGGTGGACCTGTCGTTCTACGTCGGCCACGGATCGCCAGGCACCTTCACCTTCGACAACATCAACCACAATGACAAGTGGCTGTCGTCGCCCAATGACTGCAACGCATCGTGGGGCGACAACGATAACGAGTGGCTTGCGCTTACCTCTTGCCAGGTGCTCGCTGGCAGTGGTCTGGGCAGCATGGCGCAGTGCATGAACAGGCAGCATCTCATTCTCGGCTTCGTGAGCAACGCCAGCGCCCATAACAACTGGTGGGAGACACAGTCGTACCACTTTGGCCGCTACATGCGCTTTGGCTACAACATGACGCAGTCCTGGTTCAATGCTTGTGACGTTGCCCAGCGCGACCGTGTCGCACGCGTCATTGCCGAGGAAACCGCTTGCTTCAACGACAATCCCTATTCAGGCTTCCGTTGCGCCGACTCCGTTGACAACGACTACTACTGGTACACGCACAACTGCGGCACGGCCAGCGCCAATACAATACCGCTGAGCCAGTTGGGGAGCACGCTGCCTGTCTTCACAACGCAGCCGCTTGACGAAGCCGAGACAAAGAGAAGATTCGCCGAACTGAACTCCATCTTCGCTGTGGGAATGGCCAACGTTACCGATACAGGCACGATGATGGGCACAGCATCGGTACAGGAAGATCCCGCCGATCCGCCCCGACCGCCTGCGAACTCACCTTTCCTCGTCTCGCAAGGCGACGGCGTGGTGCTGCAAATGGACAAGAGCAGCGGTCTCTACCAGTTCACCAACACGAGCGCGCTCTGGACAGAGCAGTCTGCCCAGGCCGCCATGAGCGTGAATTCAGCCGACGCCAACTATGTGGATGACGTCATCGCGATCCGCAACGCCAATGCGTTCCTTAATCAGAACGGTCTCATGGCAGCCGGCGCGCAGTTCTACCAGGTCATCTCGGACACTACCGGCTCACTCCTGCGCGGCGTTTCTACTGCCTCCGTGGCCGAAGACGAAGTCGCCACCAACTGGCAGGTCATTTACACGCGCGTTGTGACGCCTACGATCATCAACGCAGCCGGCGTCAGCGCGCAGATAACCTTCACCGTCGTTGGTCCCGGCGCCAAGCTCAAGGTCTATGAGCCGCTCACGACACCTGCCGGCGCTGCAGGCGTGAGTATGCCCCTGGGTGTGCAAGGCGGCTGGCGGCCGATTACGCAAACGATCGACGCTGCAAGCGGGTTGGCCCTCTCCACCCCGATTCTTGATGAAGAAACCATCAAGAAACTCTACCTTGCCCTGGATGACGCGGTGACGATGAACACGATCCCGCTCGACATCAAGAGCCGGGAAATCCTCAGCGCGACCATCGCCTACTGGGAGGCCGCCGCCGGTTCGCAGCAAGGGCAGATGTTCCCCGTCTATGAACTGAAGGTGAGGTTCGTCGAAAGGCTTACCGACGCCGTCTCGGAGGACTTTGTCTACTTGCCGGCCAGCACACAGTTCATGAAGCCGCTCGCCCGCATCCTCAACCCGCCGATACTGCCACTGGCCGGCATCTCGGTCACACTGACAGCAGCCGACCCGGCGAAGACGATCAAGGCCAACGGCCTGGGCGACTTTGATTTTGTCATGGCCTACGACACGATCAGCCCCACGTTCACCATCAAATGGTTCATGGGTGAAGTGACTACCGATGGGAGCAACGAGATACCGGCGTGTGAAGGCAAGCTTACCTGCACAGTCAAGGTGCCTGCGGCCACGGCGGCAGCGGTGTTAGGTGAGGAAAGCAAGCCCGAGCCCTTCACCGTGAGCCTGCTGGTAATCGACGAGACAAGCCCCAATGCATCCGAGTCGAGTGATGCTGCGCAGACTGCAATCGGCTCCGGCACGTATCTGCCCACCGTCAAGAAGTAGCAAGGCTGCAGTTGCGTAATATTCCACGCAAACGGGGGCCCAGTGGCCCCCGTTTGCGCGCCTATGCACAGAGCGCGCTTCTTGCCCGCGGCCGCCCCCACGCGG
>CAYJNV010000173.1:0-9249 GCA_964370975.1 uncultured Caldilineaceae bacterium
CCGCAATCCGCGCAGTTCTTCAAAGAGCTGCGTCTCCTTGGCGCTGAGTTTGGTGGGCAACTGCACGTCGGCCACGGCCAGTATGTCGCCGCGCTGGTCGGGATTGCGCAGGTGCGGCATCCCCAGGCCGCGCAGGCGGAAGGTGCGCCCGTTCTGGCTGCCCGCCGGCACGGTAAGCGCTACCGGGCGCTCCAGCGTAGGCACCTGCACCTCGCCCCCCAGGAGTGCAGTGTAGAGATCCACCGGCACATGCACGCGCAGGTTGTCATCTTCGCGTGTGAAGAGGTTGTGCGGCAGCACCTCCACGCGCAGCAGAATGTCACCCATGCCCCCTTCGCCTTTGACACGCACCTTGGAGCCGGTCTTGACGCCGCGCGGGATAGTCACCTCGATGCGCTTGCCGTCGGGCTCCTGCAGGAGGCGTGTGCTGCCCGCGAGCGCTTCCTCGAGCGTGACCTGCACAGCCACCTCGCGCGGCGGCGTCACCGTGCGGGTATCAAAACCCATGCCGCCTCGGCTGCTGCGCCCCTGACGCTGCCCGCCAAAGAGGCTGTCGAAGATGGTGCTGTAGCCGCTCGCGCCGCCGCTGCCAAAGAGTTGCTCGAACTCTTCGGGGCTCATGTTCATGCTCTGGCGGCCGCCCTGGCCGCCGAAGCCGCCGTAACCCTGCTCGGCGCCTCCCTGGCCCCCAAAGCCGTAACGGGCGAAGTCGTCGGGGTTGACACCCGAGCGCGCATATTGCTCCCAGTTCGCGCCAAAGCGGTCATACTGCTTGCGCTTCTCTTCATCCGAGAGCACCGAGTAGGCCTCATTGATCTCCTTGAAACGCTGCTCGGCGCTCAAGTCACCCGAGTTCTTGTCGGGGTGGTACTTCTGCGCAAGCTTGCGGAAGGCCTTCTTGATTTCCTGTTCGGTCGCCGTCGTGGAGACGCCCAGCGTCTTGTAGTAGTCCACGTTTGCCATGGTTGATTCTCCTTGCGCGCCCTGGTCAGGCCGAGCGCTCCTGGCTCACAATCACGCGCGCCGGGCGGAGCAAACGGTCGCCCTCAGTGTAACCCGATTGGACAACGTGCGCCACGTGGCCCGGCGGCGTTGTTTGGGAGACGACCTGGCCCACGGCTTCATGCCGTTCGGGGTCAAAGGCTTCGCCCAGCGGCGCCTGCGGCTCAACGCCATAGCGGCGCAGCGCCTCGAGAAAGGCGCGCAGCGTGGATTCGATGTTGCCCACGAAGGCGCCGCCTGCCGGGTCGCTGCGCAGCGCGTCGGCATGCTGCAGTGCAAGCTCCAGATGGTCGGCGAGTGGGAGCATGTCGCGCAGAATTGTGTGGCGCGCCTCGCCGATTTCGGCACTGGCACGCTGCTCCCAGCGACGGCGCAGATTCTCTACCTCGGCCTGCAGGCGCGTGTAGCGATCCTGCCAACTCTCGCGGTCGGGCTCGGCGTTGGCCGTCTCGGCGGATTTGAGCGCCGCCTTGGCCCACATGAGCTCCGACTGTGTCTGCTTCAGGTCTTCGCCCTGCTTGTGCAGCGCCTCGTCCTTGATCGCCAGCTCGCTACTGCGCGCGGCCAACGCCTTGGCCTGCGCATCGGCGCTGGTCTTTAACTCAAGGTAGGCAGCGCGCAGCTTTTCGTAGTCATCAAGCGTCGGCCCCGCCTGCTGCGATACAGGGCGTCGCCGATTGGGTGGCCCATAAATGTCGTACATGCTCTCTCCTAAACAATGGGCGGAGCCGGAGCCCCGCCCATTGAACCTATTTCTCTGACATCCTGCCGGACTGCCGGCACGCTAGACGGAGCGGTACTCGCCTTCGACCACATCCTCGTCGGGAGTCTTGCCGCTTTCGCCGCCTGTGCTGCCCCCCATGTCACCCATACCACCCATGCCATCCATGCCATCGCCATCGGCGCCGGTCTGCTGGTAGGCCTGCTGCGTAAGCGCGTGGCTGGCCTGCTGCAGGCGGTCCGTGAGCGTGCGGATGTTGCTCAGATCTTCGGTCCCGCGTGCGGCGCGCAACTCTTCGATAATCTGCTCAATCTGGCCGCGGTCGTTGACGGGCACCTTGTCGCCCAGGTCGCGCAGCGACTTTTCGGTGACATACATCAGGTTGTCGGCGTTGTTGCGCGCCTCGGCCAAATCGCGGGCCTTCATATCGGCGGCTTCGTTGGTCTTGGCATCGCGCACCAACTTCTCCACTTCCTCTGTCGAGAGGTTGGTAGAAGCCGTAATCTTGACGCTTTGCTCGCGACCGGTGGCCTTGTCCTTGGCCACCACGTGCAGAATGCCATTGGCGTCGATGTCAAAAGTCACCTCAACCTGGGGCACGCCACGCGGCGCCGGCGGAATGCCATCCAGGCGGAAGTTGCCCAGTGTCTTGTTGCCGCCGGCAATGGGGCGCTCACCCTGCAGAATATGGATGTCCACCGCCGTCTGGCTGTCGGCCGCGGTGCTGAAGACCTCGGTCTTCTTGGTCGGAATTGTGGTATTGCGCGGGATAAGCACAGTCATCACGCTGCCCAGCGTCTCCAGGCCCAGGCTCAGCGGCGTCACGTCGAGCAGGAGCAGGTCGCTGACTTCGCCACCCAGCACACCCGCCTGAATCGCGGCGCCCACGGCTACCACTTCGTCAGGGTTCACACCCTTGTGCGGGTCCTTGCCTGTTAGGCTGCGCACGAGATCCTGCACCATGGGCATGCGCGTAGAGCCGCCCACGAGCACCACTTCGTCCAGATCCTCGGCCTTGATCTTGGCATCCTTGAGCGCATTGATGAAAGGCGCCTTGGTGCGCTCGAGCAGGTCGGCGGTCAGTTGCTCGAACTTCGAGCGGGAGAGTGTGACAGCCAGATGCTTGGGGCCGCTGCTGTCGGCCGTAATGAAGGGCAGATTGATCTCGGTCTGCGGCAACTGCGAAAGCTCGATCTTGGCCTTCTCGGCCGCCTCGCGCAAACGCTGCAGTGCCTGGCGATCCTGGCCCAGGTCAATGCCCTGCTCCTTGCGGAACTCATCGGCCAGCCAGCGCACAACGCGCTCGTCCCAGTCGTCACCACCCAGGTGCGTATCGCCATTGGTGGACTTGACTTCGATGACGCCATCACCCACTTCGAGCACGGAGACGTCGAAGGTGCCGCCGCCCAGGTCAAAGACGAGAATTGTCTCGTTGTTCTTCTTGTCGAGGCCATAGGCCACGGCCGCGGCCGTGGGCTCGTTGATGATGCGCAGCACCTCAAGGCCGGCAATCTGCCCGGCATCCTTGGTGGCCTGGCGCTGGCTGTCGTTAAAGTAAGCCGGCACAGTGATGACCGCCTGGCGCACTTCCTCGCCCAGATAGGACTCGGCGTCGCGCTTGAGCTTGCCCAGGATCATTGCGCTGATTTCCTGCGGCGTATAGACTTTGTTCTTGTTCGGAATCGAGACGCGTGCGTCGTGGTTCGGCCCTTCCGCAATCTGATAGGAGACCATGCCCATGGTCTTCTTCGTTTCGGCGTCGTCAAAACGGCGACCCATGAGGCGCTTGACCGAGTAAACGGTGTTCTCGGGGTTGACAACAGCCTGGCGCTTGGCTGTGACGCCCACAAGGCGCTCGCCATTCTTGGCAAAGGCAACAACCGACGGCGTGGTGCGATTGCCCTCGGCGTTTGGGATAACAGTGGCAGTGCCACCTTCCATCACAGCCACCACGCTATTGGTGGTGCCCAGGTCAATACCAATAATCTTTCCCATGAAGTCAAATCCTCCAATTCGAATGCAATCGAGTTGCAACTCGTTTAGTCGCAGAGTAGTCCGTTGAGCGTGGCCGGTGCATCGCCCCAGTGCGCTCAACCACTTCTGCCACTATAACCCTGCTGTGCAAGATTGGCATTGCTTCTGCGTTAGCAAAGTGTATGAATTTGCGACGTTGGGCAGGAACAACGGCGGCCGCCCTTCCGTTCGCTTGACAGTAGACTGAATGGAGAGGTTTGGAGGTGACTGTTCGCAACGCAACATGCTGTGCCAAGCGCGCCCGCAAGTGGTATGATGTTTGCGCATCAAACGCAGGCCACCCCAACTGAAATTACCCATCGAATCAGAACCGCAATGCGGCGGCGCTTGAAGCCTCGCCGCAAGCAAACGCACTTTACCAACTGATGTTCAATTCCCGTGCAGCCGCATACGCAGCCGAGCGCGCCGCCTGGCCGCAAACACCCCAGATTGATTGACAAGAATCGTCCGGCCGAGCATTGTCTGGCGCAAAACCAATTGGAAAGTGATGGGCAGAACCATGCAGGAGACTCTCATGAGTAACCAAATCGCAGTCTTCATCGATTTTGAGAATGTTGCCCTTTGGGCCGAGCAGGAATTCCTGGATTTTGAACTGACCCCGCTGATGGAGCACCTCCAGAGCCGGGGACCCGTCGTCATCAAGCGCGTCTATGGCGACTGGAGTCGCTTCTTTCGCTATCGCGATGATTTGATGAATCACGCCATGGATCTCATCCAGATCTACAGCGTGCGCGCAGGGAAGAACCGCGCCGACATCCGCCTCGCACTCGACGCCATGGAGACGGCCATCAACCGTCCCCAAATCCAGACCTTTGTGATTGTCTCGGGTGACAGCGACTTTGGGCCGCTGGTGGCCAAGCTGCGCGAGTATGGCCGCTACACGCTGGGCATTGGGCCGCGCGATGTTACGCACCCCTTGCTCATCAAGGCGTGCGACGAATTCCTCTATCTTGAGGCGGTGTTGGGCGACCTGACCGCAGAGCATGAACTGCACGAGACGGTGCGCAGCGACAATGAATTGGCGCGCGGCCTTATGGAGAAGGCGCTCAAGGTGCATGCCCAGCGCGACGAGCTTCCCGTTGCGTCGGCCAGGCTGAAGCAGACGATGCTGCAGATGGACCCTGCCTTCAACGAAGCCAACTTCGGCCATTCGCAATTCAAGAACTGGCTTGAAAACAACCGCGATGTGCTGAATCTCTACTACAAGGAAACGCAGCTCTACGTTGCACCCATAGGCCATGCCGTCGGCGCCGAGTGGGGCGCGAGCGCGCCCGCGGCGCCCCACGCCCCGCGCAATGGCCATCCCGCCACGACGATTCAATTGCAGCACGCTTCCTCTTCGCACCGCGGCGTTGATCTGCCGCCGCCGGTGAAGCCGTCGCTGCGCCAACAGTATATGCAGATCTTCAACCGCCTCAAGATGACTTCGGTCGATTTTGCCACGCGCCGCGATGTGCTGCGCGACATCTACCGCGAGTTGACCGAACATCCCGGCGAACGCACCACCGATGACTTGCTCGACGAGCTCTGCAACCGTTATGAGGGGCTGGGGCTGGTGCGCAGCAAGACCATGCTGCGTCAGATCTGGCAGATGGGCTTCCGCCAACGCGCCTTTGACTATGGCGAGCAGGTGGCCTCGGTGCACGTGCCCGTACGGCTGGATGAGGAGATCGACAGCGAGGCGGCCTTTGTCAGCCGCGCCGAGTCGGGCTTTGTCTTCGCTGTGCTCAACGCCGGCCTGGAGATCGACAAGGCGGAGATGGCCTCCATTCTGCTTAACGACGCCGAGCAGCAGGAGTACATCACCACGCTGCTGGATGACCTTGAACGGCGCACAATGATTGTGCAGCAGGAGAACCGCTACGCGCTGCCCGGCCAGAGCACAATCCCCTTCGCCAACGAACCAGCCCTCGAAGCCATTTGCATGGACATCGAGAACACGGTCGTGCCTGAAGCGATGGTGCGCACCTCCGACAAGGCGCACGCGCTGGCCAAGACCGCCATGCTGCAGCGCTCGCAAGACTTTGCGGCGTCGGCGCGCAGCTATCTCATGGCGTGCCGCGTGCAATGGGAGGCGCTCGAGGAAGACGAACCGGGGGCAACACTCGAGGACCTGCGCTGGTACATGGCCTCCTATGCGTCGGTGCGGGCGGGCGAACTCTCGCAGATTCACCGCGATTATGCGCGCTCACGCCCCTACTATCTGGCCTTCTTCTACCTTGTGCAGGAAGACGACCCGCTGTGGAGCCGCATGCGCGGCCTGATTAACCCCATGCTCTCCTACTACTGGGTAAATGCCTGGCGCGAGTTGGGGCTGAACGCGGGCAACCCCAGCCTTAATGCCACCACGCCTGCGGAGATTGCCGTGCGCGCAGCCACGCACGAGAATCAGGAGCTCTGCGCTCTCTGGTTCATGATGACAAACAGCCTGGCCGAGGTGAACCCCGGCTTGCTGCGGCGCGTGGCCAACCAGATTCGCCTCAACCGCAGCGAATCGCCCATCTATCCGCAAATTGCGGACCAGATGGAGCAGATGTTGATGGAGTAGCAAAGTAAATGGTAAGTGGTAAGTGGTAAAGAGCGAGGCTTCCCGTGGTGGAAGCCTCGCTCTCTGCCAATTATCAGTGATCAGTGATCAATTATCTTTCTACTTCAACTCCAGCCGCGTGTACCCCAGAATCTCGCGCGCAACAATCAGGGTGTTTATCTGCCCCGTACCCTCGAAGATGTCGTTGATCTTCGCGTCGCGCATCCACTTTTCAACCAGCAATTCCGTACTGTAGCCGCGCGGCCCCAGCAATTCCACTGCCTTCTGCGTTACCCACGTGACAACCTTGCCCGCCTTGGCCTTGGCCATGGAGGATTCGAGCTTGTTCGACTCCTGCGCGTCCAGCAGGGCTGTGGCGCGAATGGTAAGCAGCCAGGCGGCGCGCAGCTGCGCCTCCATCTCCAGCAGGTCGGCCTGGACGGCGCTGAGCTTGTGGCGGGGCTTGCCATACTCCATGCGCACCCCTTCCTTGGCCAGCGCGTCACGTGTGAACTCGAAGGCAGCGCGGGCAACGCCCAGCGCGCTCGCGGCCACAATCGGGCGGGTGGCGTCAAAGGTTTTCATGGCCCCTTTGAAGCCCTTGTCGCCCTTGCCCGTGGTCACATCCACATCGCCCAGAATGTTGGCCGCGGGGATGCGTGCGTTGTCAAAGATGATGGTGGCGGTGTCGCTGGCGCGGATGCCCAGCTTTTCCTCTACCTTGGCAATGGTGACGCCGTGCGTACCGGCCTCCACCACAAAGGGCTTCATGCCCGCGCGGCCAATCGTCTTGTCCACCGTGGCCCACACCACCACCAGCCCGTCGGACTCAACGAGCGCCAGCTTGCCGCTGGTGCAGAAAATCTTCTGCCCGTTGAGCACCCATTCGGCAGTGGCGGCATCATAGGTGGCTGTGGTTTGGATGTTGGAGGTGTCGGAGCCCGCCTGCGGCTCCGTCATGGCCATGGCCCCCCACTTGGGCTCGCCCTCGGTGAAGCGACGCAGGAAGCGCTCAAGCTGTTCGGGTGTGGCCACGGCGTTGATGGCCGCGCCCGCCAGCGCGCTGGCCGGAATGCAGAGGTAGACGCCGGCATCGCCCCAACTCAACTGCTCGATCATGTGAATGAGGAGCATGTTGGCAATGCTGGGCCCCTTTTCGACAGGGGGCGAACTCTTCTTTTCGACGACCTGCTCCGCCACGGCCTCCATCACCGCCACGCCGCCGTGGCCGTTTGCGCCATTTGCACCGCTGGAAGCGTTGTGACCGTTGCTGCCAAAGCTGTTGGCCTCACTGGCGGCTTGCTTCTTGCGTGCGCCCGCCAGTGCAGCCTCGAGGTTGGCCTTCTCGAGCTGCTTCATTTGCGGCCAAATCATGCTGACGAATTTGGTTGGGCGCGCATGCTCGTTGTCGTCCAGATAGCGGCTCTCGGGGCGCATGACCGCCTCGGCCACCATACGCACCTGCGCCAATTGCTTCTCGATGACGGCGGGCGCTTGAAAGGAAATGGGCATCTCGGTTCCCCCAAGAACAAGGTTCAAGTGTTCAAGAGTTCAAAGTTCAAGGTTCAAGGTTCAAAATCGGCTCGGCGGCCGCATGACGCAACCTTGAACACTTGAACCCCTCAACCTTGAACCCGCTGCTACGCCATGACGAGCCCTTCCCAAACCGCAAAACCTCGGCCGTTGCGCAGCCATAGCTCTACGGGGTGGTCGCGCACGTAGCCATGGCCGCCCAGCACCTGCACGGCCGCGTCGGTCACTTCGAGCACCATCTTGTCGGCGTATTGCGCCGCGAGCACCGCCGCGCGGGTGGCGTCCTCCTGGTTGTCATACTTCCAGGCGGCCTCCCACACCATGAGGCGGGTCGAGTCGATCTCGATACGCATGTTGGCAAGCATGAAGGCAATGCTCTGGCGGTGGGCAATTGGCTCGCCGAACGCTTCACGCTCCTTGGCGTAGGCCAGCGCGTATTCGTAGGCGGCGCGCGCCTGCCCCACAGCGAGCGCCGCCAGCGCAATCCGGCTGACGGTGAGCAGTTGCTGAATGCGGATGCCCTTGAGGCCGCCCAGCCGGTTGGCCTTGGGCACGGCCACATCGGCGAAGTGCACGTTGAAAACCGGGAAGGCGTGCGCACCCATGAGGCGCACTTGCTCGCCCACGGTGACGCCGGGGCTGTCGGCGGGCACGATGTAGGCTTGCGTCACACCGCCCTCGCTGGCGTAGACAAGGAAGATCGAGGCTTGATCGGCGAGGGGCACATAGGTCTTGTCGCCGTTGATGACGAAACCATCGGCTGTCTTCGCAGCGCTGGTCTTGAGTTCGGCGGGGTCAAACTGGTAGACTGGCTCGACGATGGCGGCAGTGGCGGAGACAAAGGCCTCGTCACAGAAGCGCGCGAGATAGGCTTCCTTCTGCTGCTTGGAGCCGAAGAGCGCCACGGGGATGGCAAAGAGGTTGGGGGTGAGCAGCTTGAGCGAGATGCCCACGTCACCCCAGCCCAGTTCCTCGAGGTAGAGTGCGCTGGTGAGCGCCGAATATTCACCAAAGCCACCATAGTCGGCCTCGATGCTGCCCGGCAGCAGCCCCAATTCCCACCCCTGCTTGATGACCGCGGCGGGCACGATGCGCGTCTCTTCGGCTTCGCGATAGACCTTGCGCAGCTTTTGTTCGGCAAAGCGGTGGACGGTGTCCACCAGCATTTTCTGTTCGGAGGTCAGATCAAATGCATACATCGCGGCTCCAGCTTCCAGTCCCAAGGCTCGCCCAAGGCGTGCACGGTGCGGCGCGCAGGGGTGCGCCGCTGTCCCTATTGAACCCGCAGGGTGTTTTGTGACGGTTGCGAGCAGGTTGACAGTAATGAAAAGCGGGCAGTGGGGAGTGGGGAGTAGGAAGTGGGGAGTAGGAAATGGGGAGTAGGAAGTGGGGAGTGGGCAGTGGGCAGCGGGGAGTTGACAATGCTGCCCAC
>CAYJNV010000174.1:0-6248 GCA_964370975.1 uncultured Caldilineaceae bacterium
CCACTGCCTACTGCCCACAACCTACTGCCCAGTGTTCACTGCCCACTGTTCACTGCCCGTCCTCAGAACCAATTCACCTTGAGTTGAGCAGCACCCGTGTGTTCGTAATACTCAACGCGCACGGTATGGTAGCCTGCCGCCAGGTAGCGCGTGGTGCTGTGCGTGACCTGTGCCCCCTGGTCCACCCACGAGTCGATAATGAGTACGTTATCGACATAGACGCGCACACCGTCATCGCTGGTAGCCTGGAAGGTATAGGTCTTGCTGCTGGCAAAGTACGGCCTGCCTGTCATCTCCAGGCTCCAGTTATCGGGGCCGGTCCACGGCTGGGAGCCTGTGCTCCAGTTGCGTGAGAACTGCGAGTTTTCGCAGGTCACGGCGCGCTGCGTGAAGCTGTTGCGCGAGAGCGAGTTGTACCAGAAGGCAGTCGATTGCCCGGGGCAACTGAAGCGCTGCAGGAAGACATCGTCAATGAAAGGGCCTTTAAGCTGTTTGCTGCCATCACTGTAGAAGTAGAAGCCAATCCACACACTGCCATCGCCCAGCATGGAGCCGTAGCCAGGCACATTCTGAAAGTCGACTACGCCGGGTCGCCAGCCAGCGCTGTCACCGCTGACCCAGTTGCCGTAAAACGCTGAGCCATTGGGCGACGCGAACCAGCCCAGCCAGTCATAGTTCAACTCGGTCTGGCTCCAGTACTGGAACGTAAAAGTGGCTTTGGCTGCATCCGCCAGGCTAAAGGGGCCGTAGATCATCCAGGTGCGCTGCATGGGTGCGTAGTTGCTGAAGGCAGGATCAAGCACATTGTTGGCCGGCCACGCACTCCAGCCGCCGCGGTAGGGCCGAAAGTCGTCATCGTCCCAATAGTAGGTGCCGTTGAGCGCACCATCGGCATCGTAGGTGCGCCACCCGGCAAAGGGCCACGGCACCGCCTCAAAGCCATCGTTGAGGATTGTCGTCCAGCCATCCACAGCCGCGGCCTCCGCCTGTGCCTCCTTGAAGGCAGGGTCGGGCGGCGGAAGCGGCCCTTCGGGTGGGGCCTCTGCGGGACCGGCCGGTTTGGGCGGTGCGTCAAAGACAGGCTCCTCGTCCACATAGACGACGCCCGTGCGCATCACCTCCTCTGCCGGCTCCGACGCACCGGGACCGGTGACAAACGGCAGGAAGACGGCCGGCTTGTCAGGCTCGCCTCCCTGATCCTGCGCCGCAACAGGCCGCGCGAACGCGCCCACCAGCAGCGTACACAGCAATGCAACATGCATCCACTTACGCATACCCCCTCCTCAATGCACATGTACAGGAATACCGCATCACACCTATCGCATGACAGACCGCATGACAGACTCGAAACGACGTTGCTCAACCGGGCGGAAGCGCCGCTGTGCGCCCCTGTGTTCAGTGACGCGAGCGCCGATTTGGAACTTCCAATCATGATGACGGCGCAAGGCGTTGCTTTGTTGCGTTGGACTCAGCCTACGCCAAAGTGCGCGGCCGCGAACATATCCAAAGATAGCATTGTGCGGCGCCTCCGTACGCGACAATGATGGTGCGGCAGGCCCGCCTGCCGACGAACAATTCTCGCCCACGCACAGCCCTGTGCAACAAAGGAACCTGACACCGTGCCCAATGCCTCGCGTCCCTGGACCATTTGGATTGTCACTGCAATTTTCGCGTTTCTTGCCCTCATGGCTCTGCCCGTCGGCTGGATGATGTTGCGCTCGCCTCACAACGACGTTCTCGGCATGCCCGTAGACTGGATTGCGCGCACACCTTTCCGCTCTTGGCTGATCCCCGGCATCTTCCTCTTTACGCTCATCGGACTGGGCAGCCTGTGCGCAATTGTGGGCCTGCTTGCTCGGCCCGGCTGGAATTGGGCGCAGCGGCTCAACCCCCTGCCCGGCCAGCACTGGGAGTGGACCTTGGCCGCGGGGCTGGGTTTCGCATGCATGGTGTGGATTGCGGTGCAGGTGCTGACGCTGCGCATGTACTTCTGGATGCAGCCGCTCATCTTCATTCTGGGGCTCGTCATAGTCGTACTGATGGCAGAACCGCACATGCGGCGCTTTTTTGCGGTCGCCCAGCCTTTGCCAAACGCGCCCTCGACAGCACGCGCACAAGCGCATTAATGCGCGCACCGGCTTTCACAGTGCGCGCTCACATAGCAGCTGGAATCCGGCGCGCAATTTCGATGATCATTCACGGGGCAGCATGGCGCATGTGGTATACTCGCGCCATGTCTGCCCCCCGTATTCTCCGCCTGACCCGCTGGACCCTGCCCTGCGCGGCGCTGCTTGTACTGGCTGCCTATTTTGGCCCCTGGGTTCCCCACCCTGCGGCCGGTCTCGTCGTCACCGGTCTGGATCTTGGTGAGTATGTCAAGTTCCTTGTCCCCGTACGCAGCGGCGAAATCTCCGTATGGCGCGAGGGCTTCTACCTTCCCCTTGTCACTGTGAGCCTGGCGCTGAGTCTGTGCGCATTCCGGCGCGAGTTCGCCTATCCCGTTGCGGTGCGCGCGCTGCTGCTTGCACTGGCGGCGGTGGCGGCGCTGAACATGTTGCCGCCGGCGTGGACGCCGGGGTTGCTGCGCACCACTGAATTCCGCCTGCAGAGTGCGGCCATCGTGCTGTTGCTTGCCGCGCTACTCGTGAGCCCGCTCCTCGCCTTGTTGCCCCGCTGGCTGCCCGCAGTGCTTATACCGTCGCTCTCCGCCCTCACGCTTGCACTTTGTGTTACGCAATTCAACCGCGTCCTGCCTGCGATTGAGACGCTCTACAATCAGGAGATCCGCCACGGCTGGGGCTTCTGGCTATTGCCGGCGGCTCTCGTACTGCTCGCCATCTCCGCGTTCGCGCTGATTTTTCACCCCTCCCTCCCCGCCCCAACACCCCCCCCCCCAACCTTCTTAGTCCAATTTTCACGACGAACCCACGCCTCGCGGTGCGCGCACCGCGATGGCCGCCCATGCGCGTTCTCTCGGCGTGCGGGAATCTGGCTTACTGCCAAAAGGCCCTCGATCCGCTTTGATGGGCCCGAAGCTATCCCGGTTGCGCTGCCCGTACCGTTCTCAAAAGGTGGAGATTCCATGGACCGCGTTTACGTGATGCAACTTGTTCAGTCCTATCAGGCAGGGGGCATGAGCCGCCGCGAGTTTGCGCGCCGGGTGGGCATTGCCGTCGGCAGCATCTCGCTGGCAAATGTGCTCCTGGCCGCGTGCGCGCCGATAACGCCCGCGCCGCCGCCCGTCGTCGCGAGCCCAACCGCCTCTGCAGCAGCGCCGCCGCCCGCACCATCCGGCCTCGAAGCCAGCGCCGTCTCATACCCCGGCCCGGACGGCGAGTCACTTTCAGGCTACCTGGCGCGTCCGCAGGGTGATGGCGTCTATCCGGCTCTGTTGGTCATTCAGGAGTGGTGGGGGCTCAATGACAACATCCGCGACATTGCCAACCGCTTTGCCGCCGAAGGCTACGTGGCGCTCGCGCCCGACCTCTACAACGGCGTCTCGACCTCAGAACCGAACGAGGCCCGAAAATTGGTGATGGAATTGGACATGGCTGCAGCAGTGGAAGAGATCGGCTCGGCGGCCGATTATCTTCTCGAGCAGTCATTCGTGGCAGGCGATGGCGTGGGGATTGTGGGCTTTTGCATGGGGGGCCGCCTTGCGTTGATGGCGACGCTGGCACTTGACAACCTGGCGGCGGCCATTCCCTTCTATGGCTCGCCCCTGACGCCCGCCGAAGCGGCACAGGTGACAACGCCTATCCTGGGGCTCTATGGTGAGGCCGATGGCGGAATCGCCGTGGCCGACGTGCGCGCCATGGAGGCGGCGCTCACCGAAGCGGGCACGCCCGTAGAGATTGTGGTATACCCCGGCGCGCAGCATGCCTTCTTCAATGACATGCGCGCCGAGTCGTACAACGCCGAGGCATCGGCGGACGCCTGGCAACGCACGCTGGCGTGGCTGGCGACATACCTGCAGTAACAGAGACAGATGACAGCGCCTGCCGGGCATTGAAGAAACCGGAGTGATCTGATTGCACCTACGTCATCAGCGTTCGGTTTGCCAAAGTGCTACCGGGGTGAATCCCGCAGACAAACACATCTCAACGCCAAGACGCGAAGAGCACAACGAAACGCAGAGTAAAGACATCGGCTCAAAATGAGCTGACTTGTTACTGTTCTTTGCGTTACTTTGCGTCCTTGCCGCCTTTGCGTTGAGATGTTGTTCTCATGCCGGTATGGCTTTAGTCTTAACCGCCCATGCGCGCAAGCCGCATACGGCGGCGCTCGGCCCCGGCGGCAAAGGCAAGCCGCGCGGCTTCGGTCTCGAGCAAGAGTGGCGGCACGGGGGTCGGTCGCCGGTCATCGCCCAATGCCACGTAAACAAACCACGCACTGTTGGTGTGCAGTCGCTCACCAGTGAGCAGATCTTCCGCTTCCACCTGCAGCGCGACCTCGACGCTCGTCCGCCCCACCCAGGTGATCGAACCATTGACCAGCAGCAGCGTTCCCAGCATCACAGGCTGCAGGAAATGGACGCTGTCAATTGTCACGGTGACGGCAGGACGGCGCGCATGGCGTGCGGCGATGATGCCGCCACATTCGTCGCACAATTTGAGCACGACGCCGCCGTGAACGTTGCCCAGGCTGTTGGCGTGCTCGGGCTGCATGAACTGCGTCATCGTCAGCGCGCTTTCGTCGGCCGATCGTGGCGGCAGCAATGCCTCCCCACCCTGCGCTTCAATCATTGTGCTTCCATTTCTGTTGGAGTTGATTGCTTGGCCCACCTGGTCGCGAGGATACTGTACCAGGCTGCGCAATGCAACCATCAGGCGCGATTCTTTGCATAAAATGCTCGGCCAGATGTGTGGCAGGTGTCCAAAGCCGCGATTCTTTAAGGTGGCCAGGCCAATCAAGCCATAACCACAGAGCGCCCGCAACCGTCTTCTTGTGAAGAGGATGTGGTCAACGACGGGGGCCGATGCCCACATCCATAGCAACCACGGTGCGGGTTCGGACTCATATCCGAACCCGCACTCTGCGTTCTGTGCGCGCACGCCGATTGCCCGCCGGCTCCCCGGCGCGCGCCAAATTGGGCGCATCCCGCAACCTGCCAATCATGTCGTATACTATAGGCGGCCAATGCCCTGAGATGGGGGCCGATGGGCGTTGGTCGTCTAAAGGCGCAGCGTGTTCGTCCGGTTCAAACCGGGCGGGCACGCTGCGCTGCTATTGGCGCGCCGTTGCCCCAATCAGCACAAAATTCCTGTAAGGGGAACGTAAGTTCCATCTTGGTCGTTTTGTAGTCAGAGCGTACAAAACGGAACGTACCCTGGTTCATTCGTGTGGTAGACGGCGCCAACCGATGCACCGAAATACCCCCCAATATCCGCCGCCTCACCGTGGTTTTGTTTAGGAGGAAGCCATGGCAACAACCCAAAAGAATCAAGACTATTCCGAAGCCAAAAGTATACAGGAGAGCAATGGCGAGCCGGCTGTCGGCATGAGCGTGGCGGAGGCCGGCCGGCGCGGTGGCAAAGCAACCGCAAAGCGATATGGGCGCGAGTTTTACCAGGCGATTGGGCGCAAGGGCGGCGCGGTGCGCGCAACCGACGAAGACGTGCTTAACGGCGACCTGGGTCGCAAGGGCGCGGAGGCACGCTGGCGCCAGGAGACGGACTTCGGCGCTGAAATCGCCAGGCACACGGGTGCACAGAGCCTGAGCACCCGCGAAGGACTTCGCCGTTTTCCCGATATCGAAGTGGAACGCGCGCTGGTCACGAGTGAAGAGCTCTGACACAACTCCGCATGGCCTTCATAGGGAACGCCCGGCTTGCTTCCGGGCGTTTTTATTCAGTCGACATGTTACGTAGACGCGGCGCAGCGGGACAATCAGACCGAACCAACCCTATGCACCCGGCAGTGACGACTTGCGCCGCTACTACATAATAAAGCAGTGAGGAGCCCGAAATGGCAGCTAATCAAACGCGAACTACCACCGAAAACGAGACAGCGCAAAACGGCAGCGAAGCCGCTCCGCCGCCCGCCATGAGCGTTGCCGAGGCAGGTCGCAAAGGTGGGCTCACCACGGCGAAGCGGCGTGGCTCCGATTTCTATCGTGAGATTGGCCGCAAGGGCGGCGTCGCCACCTCCGAAGCGCACGGCCCCAATTTCTACAGTGAAATTGGCCGCAAGGGCGGCGAAGCGCGCGCCGAAGATCCCGACGTGCGCAGCGGCGCGCTGGGGCGCAA
>CAYJNV010000174.1:6348-9240 GCA_964370975.1 uncultured Caldilineaceae bacterium
GCAGCCATGCAACTCGCTCCAATCCCCCCGAGCGAGTTCTCTTTGCCAATCCCACGCCGATTTGCACCACGCCACACGTCGCGGGTAGGCTACGAAAGAGAGCGATTCGCCACTCGCACCCGAATCACATGCACACGCGCCTCTGCCTGCGCCGGCGCCTGCCACTTTGTAGCCAACAATGTCGCCCACACCTGCTCACATGCCGCGCGCGCTGCTCCTCGCGCCTATCATTGCGCTCGCTCTTCTCCTCTGTGCGTTTGCGCCGCCATCATTGATTGACAGCGACCACAGTCCCACGTTGCGCATCCATCCGGCAGAGGCTGACCCAACCTTATTCACAACCGCCGTCTCTGCCGTCAGTGCGCCCGCCGCGCTCGTCTACGACATGGATGCGGCACGCACGCTCTTTGCGCGCGCCGCCGATGCGCCGCGCGCACCTGCCAGCCTCACCAAACTCATGACTGCCTTGCTGCTTCTGGAAGGTGGCGGCTTTGATCAGCCCGTGACCGTGCAGGGAGTCGACCTTATCGGCGATGCCTCCATGGGCCTGCAGGCGGGCGAAGTTGTGACACGCGAGGAATTGCTTTGGGGGCTGCTCTTGCCCAGCGGCAATGATGCAGCGATGACGGCAGCGCGCGCGCTTGGCGGTGACCCGGCAGGCTTCGTCACGATGATGAATGAACGCGCGGCCTCGCTTGGTCTCACCGCCACCCACTTCATGTCGCCGCATGGACTCGACCGCGACGGGCAGAGCTCGAGCGCACGCGACCTCCTGCGCATTGCCATGCTCAACTGGCGCGAGCCGCTGTTTCGCCTAATCGTCGGCACCGCTGCAGCTACGGTAGCCGGCCATGCTCTGGTCAACACCAACGAACTGCTTGGGCCGCTGGTCGGCGATTTGGAAGTCGAGGTGATTGGCGTCAAGACGGGCACCACCGATCTGGCCGGGCAGTGCCTCATTGCGGCATTCGCGCAAGGTAAACGCGTTACATTTGTGGTGGTCATGGGAAGTTCCGATCGATATGGCGACGCGCGGGCGCTGTATAACGCAGTGGCGGGGCGCTACACTTGGTTCGCGCCCAGGGCTGCCGATTTTGCCGCGCTCAACCGTGTGCCGGGCCCGGATGGAACTACCTTCTACCTCGCAGGCGCCGGTGCGACGCCCGTCCTCCTTGACAACTGGCAAATTGGCTATGTCCAGCCTGTACGGCTGGTCGACAATCACGAGGTGTCCACCTGGTCACACGGTGCGGTCGTTGGCCGTATTGAGTGGCGCATGGGTGCGCAAGTGCTGTCAACCGAGCAACTCGTGGTACGATAGCGCAACGCGCAGCGCGCGACGAGTGCTGCTAGCGACCTTATTCATATGCATGGCGCCCGTCGTGATTGACGCGCGCACAGGAGACCCTATGGCGGAAGAACGCCTGCACAAAGTAATGGCGGCCGCGGGCTTTGGCAGCCGCCGCGCCTGCGAACAGATGATCATCGAGGGCCGTGTCCAGGTGGACGGCCGCACGGTAAGCGAAGTGGGCGTCAAGGTGGACCCGGCGCTCTGCTCAATTCTCGTTGACGGCAAGATGCTTACAGTGCCGACGCGCCACATCTACATCAAACTCAACAAGCCGCGTGGCGTCATCAGCGACATTGGCGGTGACACCGGCTCGCACCGCTCCGTAGCGTCATTGCTGCCTGAGGAGATGCGCCGCGTCTTTCCTGTGGGTCGGCTCGACTTGAACAGCGAAGGGTTGATTCTGCTCACCGACGACGGTGAACTCGCGCATCACTTGACGCATCCGTCGTTTGAACACCCCAAGACATACTATGTGCTGGTTGATGAGCAGCCTTCGGTGAGCGAGTTGGAGTCGCTGCGCACGGGCGTGCCATTGCCCGAGGGACGCAGCGCACCCGCACGCGTGCGTACGGTGGAAGGGCTGCCGGTCGAATTGACGCTTGCCAAGGGGCCCACCAAGGGTGTCTGGCTTGAGATTACCCTGCGCGAAGGCAAAAAACGGCAGATTCGCCACATGCTGGCGGCGGTGAACCATCCTGTTTTGCGGCTGGTGCGCTTTGGCATTGGCCCGCTGACCTTGGGGCGCGTCAAGCCAGGTGAGTGGACGAAGCTGGGTGGCCGCGAAGCAGCGCAACTGCGCGCGTTTGCGGGGCTCGCGCCCAACCTGGAAGTTGACGATGAGCAGGAGGCCGAACCGCAACGCGACCGCCGCGACCGCACCGGCGCGCGTCCGGCGGGGGCCGGGGCAGCCCGTGGTACAACGCGCAGTGGTCGCCCTTACACACCACGTCCCGGCAGCAGCGGTGGAGAACGTTCCGGCTCCAGCCGCCCCTACACGCCACGTTCCGGCAGCAGCAGCGCTGGCGAACGCTCCGGCTCGAGCCGCCCCTACACGCCGCGTTCCGGCAGCAGCAGCGGCGGCGAACGCTCCGGCTCAACCCGCCCCTACACGCCGCGCAGCGGAAGCAGAAGAGGAAGCGAGCGCTCCGGCTCGAGCAGGCCGTACACACCGCGTCCCGGCAGCAGCAGCGGAAGCGAGCGATCCGGCTCGAGTCGCCCCTACACGCCGCGCAGCGCCAGTAGTAGTGGCAGCGAACGCTCAGGTTCGAGCAGGCCGTACACGCCGCGTTCAGACAGCAGTAGCGGGGGCGAACGTTCTGGTTCGAGCAGGCCCTATACACCACGCAGCGGAAGTAGTAGTGGCAGCGAGCGATCCGGCTCGAGTCGCCCTTACACACCGCGCAGCGGAAGCAGTAGTGGCAGCGAGCGCTCCGGCTCAAGCCGTCCGTACACGCCGCGTTCCGATAGCGGCAGTGGCGGCGAACGCTCCGGCTCGAGCCGCCCCTACACGCCGCGTTCCGATAGCGGCAGTGGCGGCGAAC
>CAYJNV010000175.1:0-9205 GCA_964370975.1 uncultured Caldilineaceae bacterium
TTGTCACCCACGCCCACAATCACGCCATCGTGCTCGATCCGAGGCAGATCAGCGCGGTGGCCAAGCACAGGCAGCCCCAGACGTACGCTGCCCTGCGCGCTCGCGTCATCGTCCACATAGCCAATCGGCGCAACGGGGCTGCCGGCTGCCTGCATGGCAAGCAGCACATTCGCCACCACCTGCCCGTGCCCGCCAGCGCCAAGAATCAAGACCCGCATGTATCGCTCCCTGCAGTGGGGGCTAATTGATCCCCAACGTCTCGTGCACGGCGGCCAGGGCGTGGTCGAGGATCTCCAGCGCTTGATCCACCTGCTCGGCCGAGGCGGTGAGTGGCGGCGCAATGCGGATGACGTTGCCGTAGAGGCCACCCTTGCCGATGAGCAGCCCACGCGCACGCGTCTCCTCAAAGAGCTGGTTTACCGCCTGCGGGGCCGGCTCCTTGCTCGCCCGGTCGCCCACAAACTCCATTCCCTGCATCAGCCCCTTGCCACGCACGTCGCCAATCAGCGGATACCTGTTCCAGAGCGCTTCCAGCCCCTCGCGCAGGCGCGCGCCAATCACAGCCACCTGCGCCGGGGGCGCCTCTTCCTCCAGCGCCTCGATTGTAGCCAGCGAAGCCGCCGTGGAGACCGGGTTGCCGCCAAAGGTGCTCAGTGTCAGCCCCTTGCCCACAAGCGACTGCGCAATCTCGCTGGTGGTGATTGTGTTGCCAAGGGGTAGCCCGTTGGCAATCCCCTTGGCCATCGTCATAATGTCGGGCACAACATCCCAGTGCGAGATGCCGAACCAGTGTGTACCGGTGCGACCAAAGCCGGTTTGCACTTCGTCACAAATGAATAGGCCGCCGTAGTGACGCGCGATCTCGGTCACAATCTGGAAGTAGCCGTCCGGCGGCGTGATGAAGCCGCCCACGCCTTGAATCGGCTCGGCCATGAAGGCGGCGATCCGCCCGGAGGTGGTCGTGCGGATGACATCCTCCACGTCCTGCGCGCAGGCAATACCGCATGAGGGGAAGGTGAGCTTGAGTGGGCAACGGTAGCAGTAGGGGTTGATGGCATGCTTGATGTCGGCGGTGAAGGACTTGCCCATCTTCCAGGCGGCGTGCGCCGTCACGCTCATGGCGAGCGAGGTGCGTCCGCTGTAGGCATGGCGCAGCGCGACAATCTCGCGGTTGTCGGTGTAGGTTTGTGCGGCCACAATCGCCGTCTCGTTGGCCTCGCTGCCCGAGTTGGTGAAGAAGGACATTTGCAGCGCGCCAGGCGTAATCTGCGCCATCTTCTCGGCCAGCGCCACATGGTTGGCATTGGGGTAGAGCGTGGACGAGTGAATGAGTTTGCCCACCTGTGCGCGCACCGCCTCGACCACGTGCGCATTGTTGTGACCGACGCTGGTGGTGAGGATGCCGCCGAAGAAATCGAGATAGCGGTTGCCCTCCACATCCCACACGTAGAGCCCTTCGCCGTGGTCAAGCGGCAGGGGATCGGTGTAGTAGAGGATATGGTTGGGCCATAGGTAGGCGCGCTGCTTGTCGAGGATTTCCTGGCGATCCATGAGGCCTCCACGTGCGACATTGCGAATCGGGTGAAGTGCATACAAGGGCACATGACAGGGGTATGTGCCAATTATAGCCGCGCCGGGGTTGGGCGCGAAGCGAGGCTTCCAGAGTAGGAAGCCTCGCCTTGTTTATGATAACGAAGGGGCCGGCTGTGCAGCCGAGCCCTTAATGCCTTGCGTGTGGCAGCCTAGCGCATGGCCGCTGCGTAGTTCGCGCCCACCTTGGACCAATCCACCACATTCCACCATGCATCCAGGTAGTCGGGGCGGCGGTTCTGGTACTTGAGGTAGTAGGCATGCTCCCAGACATCAACGCCCAAAATCGGCGTGTCGCCCTGCATCAGCGGGCTGTCCTGATTGGGCAGGCTGTAGAGGTCGAGCGAACCGTCGGCCTTCACCACAAGCCACGCCCAGCCGCTGCCGAAGCGTGTGACGCCGGCCTGCTTGAGCTTCGCCTTGAACTCGTCAAACGAGCCAAATTTCTGGTTGATTGCGTCGGCCAGCGCACCGCTGGGTGCGCCGCCCGCGTTGGGGCCCATGATCGTCCAGAAGAGAGAGTGGTTGGCGTGGCCGCCGCCGTTGTTGCGCACGGCGGTGCGGATGTTTTCCGGCACTTCGTTGATGCGGCGGCAGAGATCTTCAACGCTCACATTTTCCCACTCGGTGCCCGCAATCGCGTTGTTGACGTTGGTCACGTAGGCCTGGTGGTGCTTGTCGTGGTGAATCTGCATCGTCTGCGCGTCAATGTTCGGCTCGAGGGCGTCCTCGGGATAAGGCAGGTTGGGCAGTGTAAAGGCCATCATCTCCTCCATTCGCTCTGTTGGCTGGATGCCAGGTGAATATCTTCGTCGATAAGTGTTCTTCGGTTCGTGCACGCGCTGCAGCACACAGCGCAGGTGGAGACGCCATTGCCTTGCACACTGGAGTCACGCTTCCACATCCTTAAGTGTACAGGGGTACACGGCGCGGCGCAGTGGCGAAGTATACAAATTGGCGGTCGCACGCCAAACGTTATGCAGCGAGCGCATGTTCCGCCGGCGCGGGTGGGCGCGCAGTCAGTTGTATAAATACCAGGCGGCGATCCACAATCGTCACCTCCCAACCCGCATTGCGCAGCGTATGCACCGTGGGGCGGTCGAGGTGGCAATTCGACGCAAGCCTGCTCCACACGGGCGTGATGAGGTGGAAGAAGCCGCCAACCAGAGGACTTTCGGGCCGCACATGCTCGACCATGTGCAGTGCGCCGCCGGGGCGCAGGACGCGTGCGATTTCGGCCAGGGCGGCCTCAGGCGAATCAACCGAGCAGAAGACAAGGCTCGAGACGACGTTGTCGAAAGAGCCGTCGTCATAAGGCAGCGCTTCGGCCGGTGCAGTGTCGATTGTCACCGGAACGCGCGCAGCGCCGATCTTGCTGCGGGCGCGTTCGACCGCTTCGCGATTCGGCTCGATTGCCCAGACGTGACGGGCACGCCGATACAAGGGCAGGTTGGTGCCGCTGCCCACGCCAACCTCGAGCACGTCACCCTCGAGATCGCGTACCAACCGTTCGCGCCAGCCGGATGCAGGCTCGACATGCTGGTCCTGTGGCGTCGTGGTGTGCATGTCAGCCACTGTAACCCTCGGCTACCAGAGGCACTGGCGCTGCCGCGCGCTTGACTCCTGCCGCCGGGGCGGGCAGCAGAGTAAGCAGCGCAATCTGCGGGCGCGCGTGCCAGCGCAGGGGGATGCCCTCACCCAGCCCGCGCGAAATGTAGACGTGGGTGCGCCCGCGCCTGAAGTAGCCTGCCACCTCGTGGCGCGGCAAAAACTGCGATTGCGTGTGCGCCGGACCCCACAGCGGCAGCACCAATTGGCCGCCGTGCGTATGGCCTGCCAGCATCACATCCACATCCGCCATGCGCGGGTCCACCAGAATGTCGGGGTTGTGGCTCAGCAGCAGCACGGGGCTGTGCGCCGAGGCCGCGGCCGCACGGTCGAGTGCGCTATCCAGGTGGGGCGACGCCTCGCACACGTCCTCTACGCCCGCCAGATAGAGGTCCAGGTCATTCTGTGGGTCAAAGAGGTGAACGCCGC
Organism: uncultured Caldilineaceae bacterium; assembly: GCA_964370975.1. Lineage (GTDB taxonomy): Bacteria > Chloroflexota > Anaerolineae > Caldilineales > Caldilineaceae > UBA5069. The sequence continues at coordinate 3,628 of CAYJNV010000175.1, forward strand.
GGTTGTGGAGAATCGTCATGCCGGTGGACTCAAGAGTTTGCAAGAGGCCGCAACTGTCGTTGTGGCCCGTGCGACGGCCGTCGAGAGGTGTATTGCGCACATATTTGATAAACCAGGGCAGGCGCAGCAGGCGAGTCCAGGCGGGGCGGCCATGGGCCATCTCGCCGATCACAAAGGATTTCCACATGCGCGGCAGCGCCGCCTGCATGGCATAGTGGGCGTAATCGTGGTTGCCCAATACGCCGTAGGCGCCCAGGCGCGGCGCCGGCACAACCGCCAGCAGGTCCAGCGCATTCTGCAGGCCTCCATCCATGTGGATGAAGTCGCCGGTGTGGATGAGCAGATCATATTCGATGCCTGCCGTGAGGCGGCGGATGCGCTCGATCTTCTCACGCTCGCGCGCCTGCCCGCCCTTGAAGTGCGAATCGGAGAGATGCAGGATGCGCAGCCCGGCGGCGGGGATGCGCCCCTGGGCATTGGCCACGCGAATGGTGCGCTGCTCAAGCTCGATGCGCAGCGGCTCCACAGCGTAGGCGTAGGTGAGTGCAGCCGCACCCGCGGCGGCGGACGCGGCCGCCAGCGCCGCCCCGCGCCATAGCCAGGTTGTGAGCCCGTTGCCGTGTGCTGTGGTTGCGTCTGCGCGGCGCGTGCGCGCATCGGGAGATTTTGTAAGCATAGCAGGTGATCGTAACGGAGGCCGGCCCAGCCGGCAAAAATCGCTCTTGCTCGCGCGCGGCGTTGTGCCGAAACGGCGTCACATTCGGTGTGCGGCAGCGTCTGCACTTGTGATATAATATTCGCACATTTGTTCTTTTGCCCCATACAGGGATGGTGACCATGGCCAAGATGCGCTCGCAGTTTGTTTGTTCGGCCTGCGGCAGTGTGCAGATGAAGTGGGTGGGCAAATGCCCCGACTGCGGCGAATGGAACTCGCTCCAGGAAGAGACGGTGGCGCCGCCCAGCGCCGCGCGCCCCACGATGATGCCCGTGGCCGGTGGCATGACGGCGCGGCCCGTTACGCTGGCCGAGATCGCTGTGGACGGTCTTCCTCGTATTAACCTGGCCAACCATGAACTCGACCGCGTGCTGGGCGGCGGCATTGTCCCCGGCTCATGCGTCCTCGTCGGGGGTGACCCCGGCATCGGCAAGAGCACGCTGCTCCTGCAAATGGCGGCGGAAGTGGCCGCAAGCGAAGGGCCGGTGATGTATGTAAGCGCCGAGGAGAGCGCCCACCAGATTGGGCGGCGCGCACAACGGCTCGGTATCCAGAGCGAGCGCATGCACGTCCTCGCCGAGGTGATGGTGGAGCCGATTCTGGAGCAAATTGACAGCCTGCGCCCCGCGCTTGTGATTGTAGACTCGATCCAGGCCATCTACTCGGCCAACAGCAGTTCGGCAGCGGGCACAGTCAGCCAGGTGCGCGATTGCGCCGCGGCGCTGCTGCGGCTGGCCAAGATCACCAATGTGCCGGTTTTCCTCGTGGGCCACGTGACCAAGGAAGGCTCAATCGCCGGGCCGCGCGTGCTCGAGCACATGGTGGATGTGGTGCTGCAACTGGAGGGCGAGCGTTTCCACGCCTACCGCCTGCTTCGTTCCATTAAGAACCGCTTCGGCAGCACAAATGAAGTGGGCGTCTTCGAGATGGGCGAAGCCGGGATGATCGAGGTGCCCAACCCTTCGGAACTCTTCCTTGCCGAGCGGCTGCCCAACGCCTCGGGCAGTGCGATTGCAGTCTCCATGGAGGGAACGCGCCCGCTGCTTGTGGAGGTGCAGGCGCTCTGCAGCGGCACCTCTTTCAGCATGCCCCGCCGCACCACAAATGGCATCGACATGAACCGGTTGCTGCTGCTTGCCGCGGTGCTCACCAAACGTGTGGGTATGGACCTGAGCGACCAGGACATCTTCATCAATGTCATCGGTGGGATGCAGATTGACGAGCCGGCGGCGGACCTGCCCGTGGCGGTGGCCATCGCCAGCAGCTACCGCAACCGCCCCGTGGCGGTGGACCTGGCGATCATGGGCGAAGTGGGCTTGAGCGGGGAACTGCGCAGCGTGGGCCATCTGCCGCGCCGCCTGGGTGAGGCCGCCAAGCTCGGCTTCACGCGCGCCATTGTGCCGCGCAGCGCGCTGGGCCGGCGCACTGGCGACGTGCTCCCCTCCGGCATCGAAGTGCTCGGTGCGCGCACGCTGCATGAAGCGCTGGAGCTGGCCCTGATGAAGGGGTGATTGCAGGGAGGAGTCATTGGTAATTGGTAACTGGTAATTGGTAATTGGCGCAACGCCAATCACCAATTACCAATTACCAATTACCAATTACCAGTTACCAATGACCAGTTTCCAATGACCCCTCCACCTGAACACCCCTCACCTCGCCGCGAACCCAACTGGACATTCACGACGGCTGCGCTATACTTGACTCCAATCCGACTTCATTGAGCATCGTGGCCATGACACAACGACTCGATAACCAGCCCGCGCGCACACCGACCACGCCATCGCCGGCTGAATCGCCCATCGCCTATCCTGCAGACGCGTATGCGCCACCTGCGCGCGACGCCCAGGGCTATCGTCCGCGAGGCAGCTATGTCTATGGCCCCAGCGCCGACGCGCCCCACCTGGATCGCGTGGACCGCGTGGGGCTGCTCCTGCGCGAGGTGCTGCAAATCACGCTGCCCGCGATTGTGCTGGCCATTGTCGTTCACCTCTTCCTGGCGCAGGCCACGGTCGTCTATGGCCAAAGCATGGAGCCGAACCTCTCGTCGCAGCAGCGGCTGATTGTGGACAAGCTCAGCCTGCGCTTTCGTGCGCCCGAACGCAGCGATATTGTGGTAATTGACCTGCCCGCCATGGACGACATGCTGGTAAAGCGCGTGGTCGGCCTCCCCGGCGAAGTGGTAGAGGTGCGCGACGGCGCTGTGCTTGTCGACGGCGCCCCTCTGGCTGAGCCCTTTGACCACGATCTGGGCCACACTTCCATGGCCCCCGTGACGCTTGGCCCGCTCCAGTATTTTGTCATGGGCGACAACCGTGATAACAGCAACGACAGCCGCGCCTTTGGCCCGGTGCGCCGCGAGTACATCGTGGGCCGCGTCTGGCTGCGCTACTGGCCGCTCAACGAATTCCGCCTCTTCTGAAGCAGCGCAGACGGGCGCAAAGAACGGCAACAGCAGGAACTCAGATTAGAGCGGAGGCAACAAGGATAAGCGCAGTCTCGCCGCACTTATCCTTGTTGCCTCCGCCCTTGTCTGCTTTCCTGCGGTCGCCGTTCTTGGCGTTTCATGGTCCGTTTTGCACGGTTGCGCAGTGCGCTTGGAGAAACTGGCGCGCCTCTTCTGCGTATTGTCCGTCTATACAAAGTAGACGCATGCGCCAAGCCCCACATTGAGCCTGCCACCGAGAAACGAGGTCGAGCGCCCTTTCATGGCATCTCCACGCTGGAGCAACATCACCAAAATCATTGTCGTAAGCGCGTTGGCGCTGGTGGCGATTCTGCTGCTGGTGACAGTGCGCGAGATGATCGCGCCCACCATCGTTGCCTTCCTGCTGACCTTCGTGCTCAGCTACCCCGTCAACTGGGTGCAGCAACGCACAGGTTGGGGGCGCACCACCTCGGTGGTGGCAGTCTATTTCATTATGCTTCTCTCGCTGACGCTGGGCGTGCTGCTGATTGTGCCCCGCTTTGATGCCATCATGATCGCGCTGGAGCGCACCATGGCGGACCTGGGCAGCGGGCTGCAGGCGCGCATGACGGGCGACGTGCTGACCGTCGGACCACTCAAATTCACCGCCTCGGATATCTTCGGCCAGGCGGGTACGGCGCTGCAGGGGGTGCTGGGCGCAGTTTCCGCCAACCCCATGACGATTGCGCGCGGCCTCACCTCAACCATCGTCAGCGCCGTCTATATCTTTGTGCTCAACTTCTGGCTCCTTAAGGATTTGAACAAGCTTCAGCGTTTCCTGCTCGACCTTGTGCCCAGCGACTATCAGGAGGAAATGCGGCGGCTGGGTGTGGAACTGGGGGCAGTTTGGCAGGCCTTCCTGCGCGGCCAGTTGACCGTGGGCGTGGTAATTGGCTTGCTGACGTGGGTTATCCTGCTCATGTTGGGCATGCCCAACGCCGGCGGCCTGGCGCTGCTCGCCGGCCTCATGGAATTCCTGCCTTCGATTGGCCCTGCCATCAGCGGCACCGTGGGCACAGTGCTGGCCTACTTCCAGGGCTCCAACTGGATGCCGGTGGGCAACCTCTTCTTCGCAGTGATTGTGGGCATAGTCTACGGCATCATCGGCCAGCTGGAGGGCGTCTATTTTATTCCGCGGCTGGTGGGCGGGCGCGTCAAACTGCACCCTGCCGTCACCTTTGTGGGCATCATCACGGGCGCGCTCACCTTTGGCGTGCTGGGCATCCTGCTGGCGGCGCCGGTGATCGGCAGCGCGCGCGTGCTCCTGATGTACATTGCCGCCAAAATGGCGGATCGCGAACCCTTTGCCACCGACCGGGGCGCACAGTCAATCTTGCGCATTCCCGGCGTTGTGGCCGGGCGCAAGATTGAGGCCGTGTTGCTGGAGTTGGACGGCACGGTGGCCGCTCCCGACACGCGCGCAATTGACTGGGCAGCCGAGCGCTTCCGCTGGATGGACAGAGCGATCCCGCCCACGCTGCGCCGCGACATGGCGCGCCGGCTGCTCACCAGCTTTGAGGCCCCCATCAATCTGCTGCTCAACCAGCTTTACCGCTGGCACTGGAACGAGACCATCGCGCGCTGGGGCCCCACGCTGGACAGGCTGCGCGGCTACCCGCCCGCCGACGCTATGCAGTTGCTGCCCGATGTGCGCGACGCGATTGCGCGCTTCTCCACCGTTTACAAACTGGGGCTGATCTCCGCACGGCCGCGCGCTGAGGTGATGGCTTTTCTGCAACGCGCCCGCCTGGACAGCGGCATCTTTGATGCTGTGGTGGCACGCGAGGATGTGAAGAATATCCTGCCTCAGGTTGACCCGCTGCTCAAGGGTGTGGCGCTGCTGGGCGTGCGGCCCGACCAGGTGCTGGTTGTCAGTGACAGCGACGTGGGCCTGCGCGCCGCACGCGCCGCCGAAATGGCCACCGCGGGCGTGCACACCGGCCTGGCGCTGCCCGACAACGTGCGCGACGCTGACCTTGTGGTGGCCGACGCGGCCCTGCTTGCGGCATACCTCTAGACTCGGGCATCCGTGCCTGCCACAACTTATGCTAAGAGTGCACCTATTGCTGGGAAGGGTAAGCTGTCGAAGCCAAGTGCGAGATCGAGGGTGCAAAGGGTCATTGGTTGTGCGGTTTCTGATTCGCTCACGCGACAGCGCCCCCTGCAACGCCGGGGGCGCTTCGTTGGCGAAAACGCAACGTACCATTGTCCGGCACGTCGCGGATTCATAGTCCGAGGTTAATGGCCTGTTCAGCGTCGCCAAACATGCTCAAGTCACCTACTTTGACCTTCAGACCGGTGGCGCCGGGTGCAACCTCGAAGATGACCTGACACTGCTTTGGAATGTTTGGGTTGAGATTGTCAAGGAATGTGCAGCCCATATTGTCAGTGATGAACAT
>CAYJNV010000176.1:0-9187 GCA_964370975.1 uncultured Caldilineaceae bacterium
CGCCGCCTCCCCCCCCCCCCCCCCCGGCCCCCCCCGCCGCGCGGCGCGCCCCCCCCCCCCCCCCCCCCCCCCCCCCACTTCTGCATTTGGCAATGTGGACTGATTAGCGGTCGATCTTGCGCACGTTCGCGGCGGCCGGGCCCTTGGGGCCAGCCACGATTTGGAACTCCACCTGCTCGCCTTCGGCCAACGTGCGGAAACCCTGGCTCTGAATCGCGGACTGGTGGACGAAGACGTCCTTGCCGCCTTCGACGGAAATGAAGCCAAAGCCCTTCTGATCGTTGAACCACTTGACTGTGCCGGTCACATTCTGCTGACTCATCTGGGAAACCCTCGTTCCTCACCCTGCATGGTAGGTCGCGCCTGCCCGGAAGGCGTGCAGCGCGGCCGGTGGAATACACGACAAGATCGTGGAGGTCCCCGTACTGTTAGTCAGCATCAGAAAACGCTGCACAGGCGCGGAGGTCTGGGCAGCGCTCATCAGCACTTCAGTCAGAACTCACAAAATCTTGCAAAGAAAATATACTCCCCGGAATGGCGTTTGTCAACGTTTTGTTGCGCAAATTGCAACGGCAACACCACCTGTAGCGTCGACGTCGCAGGCATTGCGCGCAATTGCTGCAGTTGCGCGCGTCAAAGCCTCCCAGCCGTGCAAAATCATTACGTCGCGCGACAAAAATTGCAGGGCATGCCCAGGGCGTACGGCGCCATCACATCAGAGATTCACCTGCAGAATATCGGCAATCTGCGCAAGCATGGCGCGCTCGGCATCGTTCACCTGCCGGCCGCCCCAGCCCATGAAGTCGGCTCCGTCCGCCGACTTGACCTCGAAGCGACGCACCGCCATCGCCATGGCGTAGACCATTTCCAGCAGGGCGAAGTCGTTGCCCAGACATGGCGTGGACCGGTCGCAAAGGGGAGGCAGTCACCTCGCGCTACGATGGTTCAGTCGCCGGGCTCGTGGTGCGCCCAGAGTGTTGTTTCGCCGCGCGCATTGAAGGTGAGCACATCATACGCTTCGGCAGAGAGAGCGTCGGCTTCCATGCCCGGTGAGCCAAGGGGCATACCGGGCACCGCAATGCCAACGATGTCGGGCCGCTCCTGCAGCAGGCGCGTCACGTCGGCGGCGGGCACGTGGCCTTCTACAATGTAGCCATCAACGATGGCTGTGTGGCATGCCTGGAGATCGGGAGGAACCTGGTACTGGCGCTTGACGGCGGCGAAGTCATCCGTATCCTTCACCTCCACGTCAAAGCCGTTTTCCTCCATGTACGAAACCCAGTCGCCACAGCAACCTCAGGTGGGCGAACGATAGACAACGACCTGTGGAGTGGTGCTACCGGCGGTGGCCGGGGGCGCGTCGCGGGCCGGGCCGCTGCACGCTGCAGCCGGCAACAGCGCGATGAGAGCAAAGGCCATCCATATGATTCTCTTCATGGGCGATTTCCTCCGAAATGGTGGGCGCTGGACGGGCGCGTGCACTCAGTGCGCCGCGGGTCCGGTCACGATTATGTTGACCAATTCACTCTGTGTAATCACATTCGAGCCGTGGCCGGGAAAGACGAGCTGCGGCAGCACAGCGCGCAGTTCGTCGACGCTCAAACTGATTTGCGACCAGTCCTGCGCATACGAACTCTGCGCTTTGAGCCCGCCTGTTGTGGAAAGAAGATCGCCCACGAACGCGTAGGTGTAGCCGGTGGAAGGATCGCGCACGAGCAAGGAGGCAGAGCCCGGCGTATGGCCGGGCGTGGACAGGACTGTTGCATCGAGGCCGCAGTTGGAGATCGCTTCACCGTTGGTCACGGTGCGGTCCGCCGGCGTGGGCTGAATCTTGATCATGCGCTCGACCACGGGCAGAGGCAGGCGGGTCCATTCCCAGTTGCGCACGCTGCCCAGAACCGTGCGCCCCAGGGCCATTGGCTCGGCGTCGTCCTCATGAACGATGATGGGTGCGCCGGTGCTCTTGCGCAGGGCCGCCGCTGCGCCATAGTGATCGACGTGGGCATGGGTGATGAAGATTTGGCAAAGTTCGCCGGGCCGAGCGATGGCCTCAAGCTTGCGCTCCACCTTGCGCGCCGAGTTGGGCATGCCTGCGTCGACCAGCGTAACGCCTTGCTTGGTCTCGATGAGGTAGGCGTTGCTGGGCCCCAATATCATGCCGTAGATACGCAGGCCGTCGCTCACAACAAGGGGCTCGTCGCTGCCGATTTTGCGCACGGGCGTGTGTGCAGCGGCAGCGGGCGGCGGTACGGATGTGGGTGTCTCACCGGCCTGAGGTTGGCGTGCGGGTGCGGTTGCAGCGGCATTGTGGGCTCGCAAGGCAACGAGCGCCAGCGCCAGCAGCATTACGGCCTGCGCGGTCGACCGCATGGATGGTTTGTGCATGGGTCGATTGTAACAGCAGAGCACCATGCAACGCGAACAGTTGATGCGCGTGGCATTCGGGTTGTCCGTCGCGGAAGGCGACCCAGCCGTCATCCAGGGGCGCTGGACCGCGCGCCGGTGCATCCAAAGGGCAGGCTCAACGGGCCAGATTGCCCCGTTCCGGTGAAGGTTGTAAGGCAAGGGCGATTGCATGTGAATTCGGCGCCCGAGAGAGCCGTCACTTTGCGCACGCAGATCCATGGCACATCGCTACGGGGCTGCTTGAGAACCTGGATTTGGATGCAATTGCCCTGGGGCCGCGGGCGTGGTGTTTTTGCCAGCCCTTGGGCGCCGTGCTACCCTACAGAGACGTATGGATGGAAGTGCCTTGTCTCGGAACCTAAACATGAAGCTGAACAGCAGCCCGCTTCCCCTTCTCATCATCCTCTCTCCCTTCCTTTTAACCGCATTACTGCCTCTCAACTCGCCTGCAGCAGCCACCGAATGGCCACAGGATGCCGGCAACGCGCAGCGCACCGGCTACACGTCCGAGGAACCCCTGACCCCGTGGACGTACCTGTGGTCCTGGAATGGACCTGACGCAAGGGGCGGGGCCGACAATCACTTCTACGACGCGCCCAAAGAAGCCAGGACCATTGCCGCTGACAACAAGGTCTTCGTGCCTGCAGGCTCTCACGGAATGTATGCACTCGACCTGACCACTGGAGATCAGAAGTGGCATGTGGACGCGGCGGCTTTCACTGCGGCCCCCGCCTATGCCGGCGGTCATGTCTATGCAGGCGGGACCGACGGCACTCTTTACAAGATCAATGCCAACGACGGCGAAATTGCCGGCAGCTACCGTGCCGGAAGCCCAATCAACAAAGCCATCCTTGTCGTCGATACCTATGTATACGCCGTGTCAGACGATGGCAGACTTCACAAAGTGGACAGCAGCGACATGACCGCGGTCTGGGTCTATGCGTCCGCCTCGACCATAGCCACGCCACCTTCATACTCGGCCACGCGCGATACGATTATATATGCCACCGATGATCTGTTTGTCCACGCCGTAAACAACGCCGACGGAACGCGAGAATGGCGGGTCAAACCCTCGCCCAACGCGCCTGGCGGCGCCTCGCAGGAGACAGTCGCCGGCACCTATCTGGGCAGTCAATTCGATCTGGCCTGGCCAGTGGTAGCCGACGCGGCCGGCATTGTGCTCCTCCGCATGCAACTGCCTCACCAGGCTCTCTTTGAAGGACCTGATGAGGGCAAATGGAGCACAAACAATGAAGAAAACAAAGCCTGGCTGGAGCAGAACCCAAAGTGGCAGAACCTTTTCGCATTGGACCTCGATAGCGGCGACAAGGCATTCATCCCCGTCGTTGGGTACGGATCAACAGAAGACTACGCCAACGGCGAGGCTCAAGGCGTGATGGGCGCTCAACCAGTCGTAAAGACTCTGCCCGACGGAAAGGAAGTCGCCTACACATTTTTCCGCAACGGGCAGCACGACGGCGACTTTCGTTGGTCTGGACACATGGGTGAAATGGTTCTTGATGATGCGACGGTGTCCGGGTTGACAGCGGGAGATCTCCGGTTTGTCGAAACCTACGGCCCTGAGGAGATCATCGATGAGCAGAATCCGATTTCGGTCGCCGGGAACACCCTCTTTCATTCACATTGGGCGGCAGTTGTTGGGCAAGTCATTACGAATCGATCGGCTGGGCTCGGTCGGACCAAGGCGTCTCCGATCATCACAACCAGGCTCCCTCCGATTGTGCGCGCCACGAAAGCATGCGGCGCCCGGGACTCAACGACGCATTGGACTGCCGTAGGCTGCGGCGGACTCAGCTATGTCACGGACGGGGGAAGGTACTTCGACGGCCCCGGCTGGTGGGGTTATTGGGACGTTGCCGATCCACCCGGATGGCGCGTCGGCAGCAACAATGCCGCGGGTACTGCATACAGCGCCGGATTTCTCCCCCGCTACACCTATGTAGCCGAAGGTAAAATTGTGGTTGAGGGCAATGGCGGAGAACTGTTGGTCTTCAGTCACAGCTCTTCGGCGCCAACCACACCAGCTCCTCCCACACGCACGCCAGTCCCGCTTCCCTGCTCTTCGGAGGTACTGAATCCAGGGGCGGCATCTCCATGCTTCCGGGTATACCTGCCTCTCCAGCGGACCGGGCCCCGATGAACTCAATGCCGAATCTGGATGCAATCGCCCTGGATGACAGGCGAAGCCCCGCTGCATAGAAGTGTACAATTGTGTACAGTTCTGCTAGCCGAGCGCCTGCGCCGGCTGCATCACCGCGCAACTGCGGGCGCGCCCCGCCACCCACGCCAGGAGATTCAGCATGAAGCCCCGTGAACGCGTCGAAATGGCGCTTGCACATGAAGCCCCCGACAGGCCGCCCTTTCAGGCTACCTTCGTGCCGGAGTTTGCCGCCCGTCTGCGCGCCGACCTGGGTCTTGCGCCCATCGACTTGCATGATCCCCACAATGGGCGATGGAACGGTTACGATCTGGAAATGGCCACAGGGCAGGACGCGCTGCAATGCTCTGTGGGCTGGGTGACAAACTACTATCTAGACACAAAGCCCTACACCGACGAATGGGGCGTGGTGTGGGCCACCAAGAACTATGCAACGCCCTGGGGCCCCGGCTTCTTCACAGAGATGAAGGGCCATCCCCTGGCCGACGCGGGTGCGCTCGCGACCTACCAGCCGCCCGATCCTGACCGCCCGGAGCTTTATGTGAATCTGGAGCGGATGTTGGCCGAATATGGGGCCGACTACTACATGATCGGACGCCTCCACTGCACCATTTTCGAGACAGGCTGGGCGCTGCGCGGATTCCAACAGATGTTGCTGGATTTCCTCATGGAGCCGGAACTGACACAGGAGATTCTGGAGATTCCCTACCTTTACCACAAGGCGGTGGCGTGCCAGATGGCGGCGCGCGGCGTAGACATGATCTGGCTCGGCGACGACGTAGGCAGCCAGAGGAATATGCTGATTTCGCCTGGAACCTGGCGCACCTTCTTCAAGCAGCGCATGGCCACGCTGATTGCTGAAGTGCGCGCGATTCGCCCCGACATCACAATTGCATACCACTCGGACGGCTCAATCTATCCGATTATTCCCGATTTGATCGAGATCGGCGTGGACGTCCTCAATCCGATTCAGCCGGACAGCATGGACCCGGCCCGCCTCAAGAGTGAATACGGCGACCGCCTGCGCTTCTTTGGGGCAATTGATGTGCAGAATACGCTCCCCTTTGGCACGCCCGCAGACGTGCGCAGCGAGGTGGCAGCGCGCCGCGCCACCATCGGTGCGGGCGGTGGTTGGATCTGCGCCCCCACGCACCACGTGCAGGCCGACACACCTCTCGAGAACTTCTGGGCAATGGTGGATGCCGTGCAGGCGTGACCATACGGACCTGTGGTCAATAAGACTCGCGATTCCAAGCGCACGGCCACTGCCTGCGTACAACGTTGAGGAGAAGATGAAGTGACTGAAAACGACGATATTCTCGACACCATATTTGAGGCTGTACTCGACGGCAAGATCCGCGAGGCGGCTGGCCACGCCCAGGCTGGGCTCGATGCGGGCATCAGCGCAGACGCGATTCTGCAGGATGCGTGCATTCCGGCCATGGATGAAGTTGGTCTTCAGTTTGAGCAGGGTGAGAAGTTCGTACCCGAGATGCTCATCTCGGCCAAGACGATGCAGAGCGTTGTACAGGTGCTGCGCCCCCATTTGGTCACCGACCAAAGCACAAGTGCGGGAACCCTTGTGATTGGCACCGTGGCCGGTGATGTTCACGACATTGGCAAGAACCTTGTGGGGATGATGATGGAGGGAGCCGGCTTCGAGGTGATTGACCTGGGCGTGGATGTAGACGCCATGCGCTTTGTCGAGGCCGTGCAGGAGCACAGACCTGCACTGTTGGGCCTCTCCGCACTGCTGTCAACGACAATGCCTGCAATTGGCACAACCATTCGCGCGCTCGAAGTGGCAGGACTGCGCGATGGTCTCAAGGTTGTGGTGGGCGGTGCGCCCGTGAGCGAGGCTTATGCCAAACAGATCGGTGCAGACGGCTATGCCGCCGACGCCGGTAGCGCCGCGCGCGTGGCCAAGGCGCTGTTGGCCAACGCCTGAGGAGTGCGCGGCGTGGTTCTGTGCGTCGCATGGAGGGGTGCTCAGGAATCGAACATTGCGCTGCAGCAAATTGGGGGTAGAATGGGAAGTGCCACGCAAACGGCACTCCCCCGCTATTTGCCACTGAGGCAGTGCACCGTCCTGTCGCGGCTCCATGTGCCACGCGAAACCTCGCGCGTTTGATTCAGCTTGCGAAAGGACGGACATAATGCGCACACGAGCGTTGCTCGCGCTCTCACTCTGCCTTACCCTGGGACTGGTGGTGGCGACCTTCCTGCCTGCCCAGGCGCAGGATGCACCAGTCCCAGGAGCAAACAAGGCGTTCATGCCTGCGGTGCGCAGACAATCAGTCCCCGTTTGCGTCTGCACCGCGGATGCCGCCGCCCTACCTGCCGCGGGCAGCGTGATTCCCGACCAGTATATCGTGACGCTCGAGGAGAATGACGTACGCGCCGCCGCCGGTGACGCCATGACGGCCGCCGACTTTGCAGCCGCTACGGTGCAGCGGTACGGCGGCGAACTCCTCTTCACCTATGACAGCGCGCTGGAGGGCTTTGCAGCCATCCTCACGCCTGAGGCGGTGGCCGCGCTCGAAGCCAACCCAGGTGTTGCGGCGGTTGAGCCTAATCGCGTCATCAGCGTCGCGCCCGGGGCCACTGTCCCCACCGCAGAGGTCGCACCACAATTCGCGGACGGCGTGGCGGCTTACTACGCGTGGGGCCTCGATCGCATCGATCAGCGCGACCTCACCCTCGACGGTCGCTTCCGTTTCACGGCCAACGGCGCAGGCGCGCACGTCTACGTGATTGATACAGGTGTGCTCAGAACGCACACTGAATTCGGGAACCGTATTGGCCTGGGCTTCACGAGTGTCCTTGACGGCAACGGTGTGAACGACTGTTATGGCCATGGCACGCACGTGGCTGGCACAATCGCCGGGAGCACGGTTGGTGTCGCGCGCGCGGCCACCATCCACCCCGTGCGCGTGCTCGATGCGTGCGGCAGCGGCAGCGATGCCATGGTCATTGCCGGCGTGGATTGGGTGACAAAGAACGCCATCAAACCGGCCGTGGCCAACATGAGTCTGGGCGGCGAGAGTTCGTTTGCGCTCGCAAGTGCGGTGCGTAAGTCGATTCTGGCGGGGATCACCTATGTCGTGGCGGCGGGCAATGAGAATGACAATGCCTGCTTCTACACGCCTGCGGACGTGGCCGCTGCAATCACCGTGGGCGCAATTGACCCGGGAGACTGGCGCAGCCCCTACTCGAATTATGGCACATGTGTTGACATTTTTGCACCGGGATCAAGGATCATCTCGGCCTCCAATGATGGCAACAACGCCTATAAATACCTGTCGGGCACTTCGATGGCGTCGCCACATGTCGCCGGCGTGGCAGCAACCTATCTCGGCGGCGCGCCCAAAGCCACGCCGGCCCAGGTGACTGCTGCGCTGGTTAACGCCTCCACCACGGGGCGCCTCTCGGCAATCGACGTCGGCTCACCCAATCGGCTGCTCTTCAACCAGTTCACCACCACGTCGCCACCTTTTGTTTGCACCGACGTGGTGCTCAACGGCGGCTTTGAGTCGGGCGCGACAGTCTGGAAAGAGCAATCGTCAAACGGCTTTGACCTCGTGTGCCACGACTATAGTTGTGTCGCATGGGCCTATCCGCGCACAGGCGCGTATGTGGCGTGGCTGGGCGGCGCCGACGATGAAAAGGCCGCAATCACGCAGCGGTTGACTGTACCAAAGAACGCCGGCGCAATGCTGTCATACTGGTACTACATTCAGTCGCGCGAGGGCGCCTGCGACATCGACTACGGGAGGGTGCAGGTGAAGTCAGGCGGCAAGGTGGTGCGCGACGGCTTCTATCCGCTGTGCACAACCACCTACGATGGCGATTGGCACAACGACTCGATTGACTTGAGCGACCTTGCCGGCAAGACCATTGACATCACCTTCAGCGCAACCACCGATGAATCACTGGTGAGCGGCATACGCTTCGACGATGTGCGCGTGCGGTCGGGCGCCACGTGCGCAGTTGCGTGGTCGGGCGATGAACCGGAGCCGAATGCCGACAGCAAGACTGCGCCTGGCGAGGAGAAAGGTAAGTAACGGGCGGTGCAGGAAGAGCATGAACGGCGCGCCCGCACCGGCGCGCCGTTCTTTTTGTAATCCAGCTGTTCATGCTGCGTGCGGCAGGGTCCGGCGACTATTCGTCCGGCGTCCACTGGCCGCCGCCACCGCCGCCCCCATCCTGGATGACACGAACGAATACTTCGCGCCGCTCCTCAACGCCGTCCACGCGCACGACGCGCAGGCGGTAGGTGCGGTCACTGCCCGGACACTCCTGGTTGGAACTGACGCCCGCCACTCCCTGATCCTGGTAGTAAACCGCGCGCACCCCCTGCACGTCCCAGCGCAGGGTGGTGCATTCGCCGCGTCGAATCTCCGTGCGGTCGGCCCAGAAGTTGATCGTGAAGGGCGGGGGCGGCGGCGCGCTCGCTACATTGATGGTGATGAAGAAGGATTGGGTCTGGTCGTAGAGCGTGACCACGCGCAACTCGAAGGTTTGCGTAAAGGGTGGGCAGACGGTCTGTAGATCGTGGCCGCGTTTGCCCATGACGTTGCCGCCATTGACAAAGAAGACTGC